>NZ_BOQD01000335.1 GCF_018332515.1 Bacillus hominis
AGAAGTTAGGTGGGAGTCGGGCTAATAATCAGCGGGGGATGAACCACCACCCCCACTGATTAAAGTTTCACTTTATACATGAGAATGATTTTCATGTATAATAATGTAAGATTGGAGGAATTTTACTATGAGTTCGTGGCTCTTATTCGCACTATTATCAGCAATTGCTGCTGCCTTTGTATCTATTTTCGGAAAAATTGGTTTAGACGGAATCGATGCCAACGTTGCAACAACAATTCGATCTATTATTATGGCATTATTTATGGTAGGCGTTATTATCATACAAGGTAAATTTCAAAATATCGGCGACGTACTCCTAAATAAAAAAGCACTGCTATTTATCACATTAAGTGGGGTTGCAGGTGCTTCGTCATGGCTATTTTATTTTCTTGCCCTCAAAACAGGAAAAGTTTCACAAGTGGCTCCTGTCGATAAATTAAGCGTCGTATTTTCTATCATTCTCGCTATGATTATACTCGGTGAAAAATTAAACTTTATGACCGGCGTTGGTGTAGTCTTTATTACAGCCGGTGTATTATTTATTGCTTTCAGCTAAAAAAACCGCTATTAGCGGTTTTTCTTTCTCTTTATGTAAAACCATATAATACATGCAACGACTGCTGAGATGATTAAAATCCATATTCCATAATGATGTAAACTATACTCAACGAAGCGCCACTTCTCTCCCAGTTTCCAACCTAGGCCAATAAAAACACTTATCCAAATTAGTGCACCACCGTAAGCATACAGACAAAAACGCCACCATGTTAAATTCGAAACCCCAGCAAAATATGCTGTTAAGTGACGTACTCCCGGTATAAAGTAGCCAATCATTAAAAGAAACGGACCGTATTTTTCAAATAAGATATGTGTTTTTTCAATATGATGTTCTTTAATTCTAATTTTCGGACCGTATTTTTTTAAAACAGGGAGCCCGAGTTTTAAACCTAAGATGTAACTTAATGTAATACCAATCATCGCACCTGCCATTCCACTTAAAAATGCAGCTGTTCCTGACATAACTCCTTTTGAAATGTTATAGCCAATAAAAGTCAACAAAAACTCATCCGGTATAGGTAATCCAACAATCCCGCCAGCTAAAGCTATAATAATTCCAAAATACCCATAATGTGCGATTAACTCGCCAATATGTTGTTCCATTCGGAAGACACATCCTATGCACGATCGTTATTCCATATTGTGCCCATTCTATCTTTAAGACAAACATGGTATACATATTCACTATACATTGTTTTTATAATGAACTCTACTTCTATTCCATTCCTTAAACAGAGATTTAATCCGTGTTTTTTTTATCCATCCCCATTGATTATTAGCCCGTACCAATCAGGATTAAAAAATAAAAATTCATAGGCTTATTTTTTTGTTACAATAAAGGAAAGTTACTTTTTGCAACGGTTTAACTCTCAGGAAAAATGATATATCTAGCAAAAACATAGTTTGGTCTATATAATGCAACTTCTACCTATTAGAGTAACATGCACCCTTTTACATACAACATCATTTTTCTAAATTATACAGGGGGAACGAACATGACCATTGAAAAACAATTTATCCAAAAGATTTACTATAAAACATTTTTAACAGAAGACTCTTCCATTCCGGTAGCGGAAGTACTCGGTGAAGCATATATAAATGAATCAAAAAATGAATTCTCCAATATATCTAATATTCGCTTCGCACAAGGTGAAGTTTATTTTCAAACTAACGACTTTGAAGCCGCTATATTCAAATGGGAGAAAGTAAATAATGAACTTGCTCTCTGGGCTACGAAGAATATTGCAGATGCTTATTTCGAATTAGATTTCTTACCAAAAGCAGAAGAAATTTATACATCTATCCAAACAGAAGATACAACTCTTACGATGGAAGTTTCCCTACAACTTCTTTCTCTTTATATCGAGCAAAATCGTTTAGGACTAGCATTTAAGACGATTAGCGAAGCTGTTGCATTTCAACCAGACTATCCAAATATTACTGCAATCGCTCGATCGTTCTATGAAAAACAAGAAGATTGGAATAATGCTATTGAACTCGCTGTTCAAGAAGGCATTCGAACAAAATCATTACACTGGTTCGATACTTTAATCAATTATGTGAACAGAGGCTTTACTAAAAAAATTAAACCTGAGTATTTCTATGAATCTTTAAAAGCCTTATATACAATTGATCAAGTTCAATTTAAAGGACTTGTTATTTCACTTTGGAACAGCTATGAAAATGAATCATTCCATCTACCTTGGATTCAAACAATAAATCACCTATTCTTACATATTGAAGTAGATGCTAATGACGATTGGAATGAAATTTCTACTCGCTATCAAGAGACGTACTTCGAATTGATTACTGGACAACATTTCATGCACGAATTACAAGGACTTGTACCAGATTTATTAACAAATTGGTTTAGTTTAATGAGAGCGGAAGATTCTTTACTTGTCTCTGCAGCAGTATTAGCATGGAATGAAGTTTCACCGACAACGCTAGAATCATTACTCGTAAAAAGCGCGGGTGCCTTACTTTCAAATGCATCAGCTCATGCAAATGTTGATATGGCAGACGTATCAGCATTATTTGAAACGATTGCTGTATGGGCTGAGAAGAATGATGTAGATTTAGGTCATCAATTCACACTACTTGTTCGTGAGTTATACGATTTAACTGTTACACAACTTCTAGTAGCAGGAGCTAGCGATTATGATAAATCAGCCTTTATTAACTCTATACTAGGGGAAAATATATTAAATGAGGCTATAACAACTTCAATTACATTTAAAGATGATAGTCAAACTGAAATAACTGAGCTTACAGAGCTAGATATACGAAATATACCAAACTTTGACGAACTTCATAACATACTAGCGGTACCTTCTCAGTCAGAACTAGAAAGAAAATGTATTGAAGTTAAATTACCGAGTAGATTTTTACGAAAAAATAAGTTTTCATTCCTTGTCACACCTACTATGCATGGACAACTTGACCAAAACAGCTCTCACTTTGAATACTTACAGGCAGCAGATAGTCTCATCTATGTACTAAATTCAGCTTCGCCATTACATGGTGAAGAGCTCGATACATTATTATATATTCGTGAGCAAGTACCAAATTTACAAATTCAATTCGTCTTACAAACAATTGATACAAATACTAGTGAAAATATCACGAACAGCATTAAAAAGAAAATACTCGTACATTTCCCAGAAGCACAATTTTTCCCTTACTCTCCTTCACAAGAGAGTAGTGAACAGCTAGGTAACGTAACAGACTCTATTCTTTCTAACCTTACTCAGCGTAACGTGGAAAAAGAACGCATTGAAAAATTATTATGGTTTATCCAAAAAACAATCGCATACCTTGTAAATGAACGTGTGGAATTAGAAAATACGTTAGTGAAATCCGTCCGCTGGAATAAACATATTTTAGTAAAACTTGATGGTTTTATTAATAATCTTACTGCCATCCAAAAAGATAAAATTCGTTCTATTACAGAATCTTATCTCTTAACGAAAGAAGAGATTACGCAGGATATACATTCTCAAATCCCTGAATTGTTGCAAAGTTGCTCTGATCTTGTTCAAGAAGATAGTGATTTCAAATTGGTCCATGAAGAACTAAATGTAGCAATGAATGAAAGAATTCAAAAACATGTACAGCAAGTGCTTCTTCCTAAATTTACTGGGTCTATTCAAGAATGGATTGAAACTGCTCATAATGAATTCATTCAAGCTCAGGCTTATTTAGATGAAATGGGCGATACCTTCAATAAGCTCTATGAGGAAGAACGTATTAAACTTCCTTGTGATTTCAAATTACTAGATGACTGGGATAGAGATGTTGCAAGAATGACAAATAGAATTACAGTAGCTAACATCAATATTTTATTACGCTTTACACCGACACAATTTTTCTTAAAGAGTGCAGGGAAATTATTCGGTAATATGCAAAAAAATCAATCTATGCTATCAAATAAATATAAACAATATATTGAAACTGAAGATTATACAGAAGTTGCTCAGATGATTTCAAAACAATTCTTCCTTCAATTTGAAGTATTTGAAGGTGCGCTAGAACGTGATATCATGATGTTCTTTAAAGACCCTCTTAGCATATTGAAACAAACTGTAGAAGCAGCCCAACTTGAAATACAAGAAGATGAGCAAACATTAACAAAGCTAAGAACAAATCCAGAAACTTATCATGATCCTTTAACACTATTTAAATTACAATTGTTACAAAAAAAATTCATGTTACATATTAACCGAAATAATGAAACTATCGCTTCACAAGAAACAATAAATAAAACACCAACTGTTTAAATAAGAAAAACCAAGCAACTAATTTGCTTGGTTTTTCTTATCTTTAATTTACAATTTTCACATGTTCAAATGGATAATATATCGCCATGAGCTTTCCTAATACTTCTGCTCTATCAATGAGTCCTAAGCCGTTCCTACTATCCCTACTAACTAAACGATTATCTCCCATCACAAAAATTTTATTTTTAGGAATTGTAATCGGTCCAAAATCTTCAGTTAAATTGATAAGTAATTTTTCTGCCTGTTTTTTATTATTATTTAAATACTCTTCATTTTTCACCTGATGATTAACATATAATTGATCATTCTTCATCTCAATTACGTCTCCTGGTAATCCAATAACTCTCTTCACGTAGAAATTATCCGTCTTCACGACAATAATATCCTCTCTCTCATAACTTTCAAATCTCTTTGCAAGTTTATTAATGATTACTTTATCTCCATCTTGTAACGTCGGCCTCATCGATGCTCCTTTTACAGTCGTAGGAAAAAACAAAAAGATTTTTGCCAAAAACACCAATAAGCATGCAATTGCAATTAATTCAAAGAATTCACGCAAACGTTTTTTCTTTTGCATCATTCCACCATCTCATCATCTTTTTATTTTATTATAAGTAATCTGACTGATTAATTTCCACAAAATTCTGAATTATAACATCGGAATATTACAAATATAAAAATAGTAATCTCCAGAAAGTTTCTATTCTTATATACTATTTTTCCATCCACTAAGCAGGATTTTTTCTATAACATTCGTGCTTAGAAAAATATAAAATACTGCACAAATTAAACAAACAAATATATTAGCATAGCGATAAAAAAAGATAC
>NZ_BOQD01000336.1 GCF_018332515.1 Bacillus hominis
ACCATAAGTGTATGAAAAAGTACCATTGTTATCTTCGTATATTTTCTTTGCCCAAGAATCATCTGCATTGTCACCCGATTTTTCTTGAGGGTGAGCAATTATTTTTTGTTTTCCATCTAAAATGAAAGCATAGCCCTTTTTACCAATATTAATTAACTTTGTTGTTTTTAATAAATTATCTAAACTTAAATCTACCGCAACAACACCATTTTTATCTTCAGTTTGTTTTGCGATTGTTACGACAATATGTCCATTCCCTTGTGCTTTATATGGTTCAGTGACAACAATTCCACCTTGCTTATTCACTGCATCTTTATACCAAGAACGCGTTGTTGGATCATAATCTGCTGCCATTTGTATATTTGGTTCTTGTACAAATTTTTTATCGTTTCCGGCAACATACACTTGTTCTACATCTTTGTTCAAACTAATATATTGGGATAATGTTTTTCTTAGTTCATCCTGATTATCCCCTTGATACATATCACTATGAATCACTCGTGCAAAATTATTTACATCGTTGAATTTCGCTTCAATCATTTGATTGATTAAATTATCCAATATTTTTATATTATCTTGAGCGCTACTCATAATTTGTGATTCAAAATTCTTTTTAGCTGTTTGATACGACATGCCCCCAATAATAGAGACTGCCGCAATTAATATAACAAAAAATGAAATTAATAGCTTTTTTGCTACTTTCATATCTCTAAACCAACTTACTAGTTTACGCATTACAAACCTCCTGTATTTCAATATTAAGTTTTAAAGATTATATAGAGCTAATTTTGAATATATCCCATTCCTTAGTTTCTATTTTTATAACTTGTTTTGATGAACACTTTGTAAAGTTTAAACAAATAAGCTCCCTTTGTCTATATATACGAATAATATTATTATAAAATTTACAAATACAAAAAACCAAAGGAACAAGCCCTTTGGTTTTTTACATTTTTTTATGTTGTTTAGAAATCTTTTTCCATCTATCTCGTTCCGCTCTTGCCAGAGTAATGTTTTGTTTTCTCATAGCATATGCCAATTCTCTTTGCAGCTTTTTATAGCTTAGCAAGCGCTCTACGGGTATAATTCCGTTATCTATAGCACTTCGCACTGCACATCCTGGTTCACCATCATGTTTACAATCTCGAAAGCGGCAAGTATTTGCAAGATCTTCAATATCAGAAAATGTAGTTTGAATTGCCGCGCTTCCTTCCCAAAGCTGAAGTTCCCTCATACCAGGAGTATCAATTACTAAACCACTACTCGGTAATTGGAATAACTCACGGTGAGTTGTCGTATGTCTCCCTTTACTATCTTCTTCACGTATATCTCCAGTTTTTGCTACATCTGTTCCTATTAATGCATTTAACAAAGTAGATTTCCCTGCACCTGAAGATCCAACTAAAGCAATTGTTTTTCCTGGTGAAACAAATTGTTGCAATGATTCTATTCCGACGTACACTAAACTATCAACAACAAATATCGGAACACCGATTGCTACCGCTTCAGTTTCTGCAATTTTCTGTTCCACATCTTCACATAAACTACTCTTCGTTAAAACAATAACAGGCATTGCACCACTCTCATAAGCCATTAGCAAATAACGTTCCATCCTTCTTACGTTGAAATCATGGTTAAGAGCATTCACTAAAAATAGATAATCTACATTCGCTGCAATAATTTGTTCTTCAGTTCTGTTACCAGCTTCTTGTCTTGAAAAAGAACTTCTTCTCGGAAAAATACGGTGAATAATTGCCTTTTTCTCATTTTCTATTTTCTTTATATACACCCAATCACCAACTGCCGGATAATCCCCTTTCGTTAACGCTTCATGACGAAACTTTCCAGACAATTCCGCTACATATTCACCATCATTACAAATAATCCTATATATATGCTTGTGCTCAAGTAAAATACGTCCTACTTCATAGTTCTCTACAGCTTGTTCCTCAAAAAAAGAATCCCATCCGAACGATTCTAAAATATTTTGATTCAAATTGATATCCTCCCTAGTTTGAACTTAGTGGAAGGATTGTGCGCTCACTTATAAAGTATCGCCCTTTCCGTCCACCTTTGTATTTGGTTTATTATTCATATAAATCAATTTCGCCATAATACATCACCCCGTTCTAAATTTAATTACTCTCATTATATGGAATATCTCATTAAAAAGCTACCTTATTTAATGTAATTTTCAAACAATTAACTCTTTAGCATTTTAGTTTGTCCACGATGACTAATCTTATCTTCTATTACATGAAACCAAGTATAGTGTTGGTTATAGTAAAAGCGATTCATATAATAGACTGAAATGTATCGGGATTTTCCGTTATAATTAAATTGAATGCGGAATATACCCAAACAAACTTTCTCAATATGGTTATATGAAATATTAAAAGGAATCAATATGTAAAAATCGAATCTTATTCACTAAAAGGAGTGGATTCGATGGAAATGTATCAATGGCTAACTGCTCTTCTCGTTGGTGGCATTACCGGCTTCGTTTCCCATCTAATCAATAACCAAGGTAAGTTATTGCTTCCACGCCGTTTGAAAACTTTTTTTCATTTTGGTTTTTTAACTGATATTTTTACCGGCTGCCTAGCTGCACTTCTTGGGCTCGTTTTATTCGATGTCACCTTAATAAAAGAAATAATCAAGGTGTCCATTGTGACTGCTATTTCTGGCCAAACGTTCTTACTTCACCAGGCTCTTGGTGGTGAGCAGGCTAAAAATACGCAAATTGGAAAAGCTGATGAGAAGATTCAAGAAATTGACAAATTATTGCGACGTTAGTATATACTTTCTTTTTAAATTATTGTTATAATGAAAAATAAATATTTTCTATTGCGTCGTTTGTCAGAAGAAAGGGTGTTTCGTATGACAAAAAAGAAAATAGAAGATTTCTTAACAAACTCCGAAAAAGAGGAACTGCTAGAAAACTATAAATGTTTACGAGAAGCCCGCACAAAAAGCGAAGCTAACTATTTTGGTGAAGCAGTAGACCATCTATTAAATAAAGCTAAAAAACGAATTATTGATGATGCAGGAATACATGATGAAAATGCAGCAACTGTACAATCAAAGAGAAAAGCACTGTTTTAGTTACATTAGCTAAAACAGTGCTTTTTATTACAGCATCTTTCACATCTATTTCACAAATATATATACTCCAGTATGGTAAGCTAAATATATCCTTTTCCAAGGAACTATATGCCGATATATAAATCCCTATCTCTGTAGGGATTTTTTATTTTTTTTAAGAAAAGAAGCTCAGTGTTAAAACACTCACCTCTTCCCTTCTAATCTTCTAATATAGATTCAATTTGTTTCATATCCTTTTCATTCAATAAAACGTCCACCGCTCTTACACTTTCTCTTATTTGCGATGCTCGCTTCCCGCCAGGAATAACAGTATCAATTCCTTTTTTATTTAATAACTACACTAACGCTAAATGAGACACTTCAATATCATTTTCTTTAGCTACCCCTTTTAACTTTTCCACTTTCTTAAAGTTACTCTTATATGTATTTTTCTCGAAAAGATTTACACTTTGGCGCCAATCACCTTCGTTCAATTTAAAACCTTCTGTATATTTACCACCTAGTATTCCAAAGGCCAAAGGTCCATACGGTATAAATGAAATACCAGCTTCTATTTCTATACAATACGGTAATAGTTCTTCCTCAGCAGTACGATTTAACATATTGTAAGGCGCTTGTACAACATCTATGTCTCCATGCTGATTCGCTACTTTTAATTGCTCTACGTTTACGTTGATATTCCAATTGAACGGATTCCCCCTTCTTCTTTTAGGCGCATAAGCTCTCCGATTGAATCTATGTAACTTGTTTCAGAATTTGTAAAATGTAAATAATATAAATCAATATAATCAGTCTGTAATCTTCTTAAGCTATTTTCCAATGCGTTTTATTTTAATTCGAGAAGAAGATTTAAATGCTAGATTCACTGGTTTATTACATGTTGTATTACATGCAACAAAGCCTTATTAAAAAACATCTCATTTAAATATGAGATGTTTTTTAGTATTTCTATTCTTTTAACAAATCTATTAATCCATTTCCTTCAGATGTACGCTCATACCCTAAAGGTACAGTTCTTTTTATTAGTTGTGCGTATATTTCTGGCTCTGATAACTTTCTACCATATTCTCTCTCACACTGCTTAATGAGCAATGCGAGTGCCCCAGCGATGTGCGGCGTCGCCATTGAAGTACCACTTAATACAGCATATTTCCCCTCTGGATACGTAGATAATATTTCATCACCTGGCGCTACTAAATCAATTTCTTGATTTGAATTACTAAAACAAGAAATTTTCCGCTCTAAATTGACAGCACCAACTTCAATTACCTCAGAGTAAGCACCTGGGAAGTCTAGTTCCTCTGTGTCATCATTACAATCTCCATTATTTCCAGCAGCACATACAACAAGAACATCTTGCCTTACTGCATTTTGAATTGCTTCATGTAATTCCGGAACGTCTTGCGGGCCACCAAGTGACATTGAAATAATTCTCACTTTCTCTTTATTTGGCCCCCTCCAATTTACAGCATAATGAATGGCCTCAATAATTTGTTCATAGCTTCCAGAACCGTCTCCAGCTAATACTTTTAATACTAACATTTTAGCAAGTGGTGCTACACCTAATACACCCACTCCGTTTTCGGTTGCTGCGATTGTCCCCGCTACATGAGTACCATGCCCATTATTATCAAGATAAATTTTCGGATCACCTTCATAATCTTTCGTGAAATTTCTCCCACCAATAATACGATCTTTTAAATCTACATGACTTACATCACAACCTGTATCTAAAACGGCAACGACAATATCTTTCCCTTTCGCACTCTTTTCCCATACTTGCGGAGCATGAATCAGTTGTACACCTGGCGGAATTTCATTTACTTGCTCAACCACTTTATTTACAGTAAACGGAATTAATTTAATGCCTTTTTGCTTATTCGCTGTACTACTATTCATCGTAATCCCTCCTAAGTAAATTCCTTAAAAATGAATACGCATACATTGAATTTCTTTTCTTAACTCAGATTATCCTTTATTTCCATACAAAAAAGGATCTTTACCTCAAAAAATTTAAAATAAAGATCCTTTTTTCTTTATTCATTTATCCTGCATTAACGGGTAGTTAAAGCCCAATTGTTGAGAGCTAATAAACAGCGCAGATAGACAAAACTCCCACTGATTACAGTTTTACTTTATTATCGTATATAGTTAATTATAATTTCATTATTACCATTTACATAGCAGGCCAATTAATCTTTCCATCTACCTTCTTAAATTCTTCAATTATACTTTGATTACTGTTCTTCAGTGCATCTGATTGATTTGTAGCAGTTTCTATATTTTTATTTTTCTCTCTATATTCTTTCTTCTTAACTATAATTTCTTTAATACATTTATATGTTGGTTTTATTTTAAATAAAATTGCCAAAGTACCAAATATCACTAAAATAAAATATATTAAATAGTCCGAGTTTACCTTTTCAGCTGTTCCGTTAAAAACTTGAATCCATTTATGCCATGAAAATAAACCACCCGCCATAACCAAGCCAGTTAAGATTTCATAACCTAAAGACCCTTTTGTATGAAAATGATTTAAAATAATTTTTAATGCATTAGGCCTTTGCATTTTGTTTCTGTTTATTACTGTTGTCTGATATTTTACTTTATTATTATTTTCCGACAGTCTATTCTCCAGCGTATTTACAATATATTTCCTTGAAGCATTTATCAGTTTTCTACATTCTTCAATAGTATCCTCAGCCTGGCGAAAATCTATATATGCATCAGCTGCCATTTGCTCATTGATTTTATGTAAATACTGTCCACGTTTTTCCTCTAATTGATTTGCTACCTTTTGAACTGCTTCTTTAATATTAACATTATTTGATATTCTTTCTATGTCCGTCCCTGTTACAAAAGTAATGTTTGTTATACACTGAGATAGATTATCAACATTTTCTTTTTGATTTTTCTTCACCGTTTCCAAACATTTATTCACCAATTCACGCTCTATATTATATTCTGGATCCACTAATGCATAGTTAAAATATTGACGATCTCCCCTAATTGCATTTTGTAATGATTTGCAACCAGCTTCAATATTCCGAGTGTACAAATAATATTTTCCTTGGTCATAATAGTATTTTGCAAATCTTTTTGTTTGTATTGATTTTTGAATGCTCTCTAAAGCCAGATCATACTGATGTAAATAAAAATGATTTTTTGCGATTAATTGGTATGAATAACCTAAGAAATCATATTTTTCATTTTGTGGAGCGTGTTTTAGACTATCATATGCATATGTTAAACCTTCTTTATTCTTTCCCATTTTCATATAAGCTAATGTGATTCCGATATAAGCTTGATAGTGTAATGGATTTAATTGTATAGCCCTTTCAAAATAATCTATTGATTTTTTCACATCCTCTCTTCTTACTAATTCCATTGCCATTTCATATAATTCTTGTGCCTCTGTTTTATTAGGTGCCTTTAATGTTTCATATATTCCTTTTAAATACTCATTCCTTTCCGTATTCAGCATATATTGCTCCATACGAAATTCTTGCAATTGATGTATCATTACCCCTAAATTATGGGCACTTTCTTCCGCAGCTTCAGTAGCAGCTCTCATTTCTCTTTGCATAGCACTTGTATTGAAATTTATAGAGGATAAATGCCTCTCGCAATTTGCAATATCAGCACTTAACCAATAACTCGATGTCTCGTTCATCCTATTCCTCCCCTTATATTCCACAATAACTTCTCGTATAACTACACAAAACCCTATTTTCTTATAATATCTTAATAAAACATTTTTACAATTACTTAAACCAAAACAGAGAGCAAAAGAACACATTAACTGTTTTTTGCTCTCCCAATTTCACAAAAGTTCACATCTATATTCCAAATACAATATAAATTAAGACTAACTCTCACTCTTGTTCAAAAACTGCTCAATTTCTTTTATTACATGTTTTGCGCCTTCTATACTAACAGTAATGTTTCCATTTGCTAATGAAATATTTTGGTCTGAAACATCACCTGTTATTTGACAAGCATTGTAAGGTTGATATTTTTGTAAAATGACTTTATCTTCTTCTACAAAAATTTCAAGTGGTGATTTGATTTGTATTCCTAATACATCTCGTAATTCTTTAGGAATAACTATCCGTCCCAATTCATCTACTTTTCGAATAATTCCTGTTGCTTTCATGTTACTCCCCCCTTACTCTCTATTATTTTTTTCACCTCGCTATTTTCATTTTATCACTATATATTTGGTAATGCCTTACTCTTTTTAGAGAATATAGTACAAAAGTTAAAAAAACACATTTAACGAATATTCAATCTTTCTTTCAATTGTTTTAAATAACGAGATCGTATAATGACGAAATATAAAACTTGAATACTTACAAAAATACTTAATACAATCGTATTCTCTTTAAAAAGTGAGTACTCAAACATTTGTCCTAATGCCGTTAATGCTACTGCCCCGTGTAATGTTGCAACTCCAACTGGAACGAAGAATAAAAGCGCTAAGCGGATTGTGACTACTTTCGATAATTCACCTCTCGTCAATCCAACTTTTCGAATCATTTCAAATAAACGAATATCGTCCTCCAAATCAGAAAATAAGCGGAAGTAAAGGAAGCTTCCTGCACAAACGAAAAATACAATACCAATAAAGAAACCTACAAATAAAATGGGTCCTGCGATTTGTAAACTTTGATTTTGATCGTACTCTTCTGCACTAAACGTTGAATGTTCTTCATAAGGCTTCATTTGATTAGTAAGTTCTTTACCAACCTCAATTTCATCTTTCGTTCCTTCTGTTTTGTACACATAATCTTTTTCCTCTTTAAATCCATCTTGTAATGCATCATACTGATTTTTAGAGATTACATAAACGTTACCTCCCAGTATTTTACTTAATGAAGAAGTATTAACTTTTTTCACTTGTAAAGGTTCATTCACATTTGGTAACGTAATTTCATTTCTTTCTTTTATCGGTGGTCCTGGTATATCGACTGACAAAAATAAAGCTTCTTTATTTGATACCGCATTAATGGGTTCTCCTGTTAACTTTGCATATTCCTTATAGTCTGATTCCTTTATAAAGGTGGCGTTTCTTAACGACTGCTCCTCCGTTTTCTTCGTCGAAATATTAGTTTTTGAAGCTGCTATACTATGTTTCTTTAATCCTTCGTCAATCATCTTCAAATGCTGCGATTCATTACTATTTCCTTGCTTAGAATGATAATGAAATGAAATTGGTCTGTCCATAATTTCTTTTGTCATTGAAGCAAATCCAACCAATGTACCTATTGCTGAAAATGCTACTGTTGAAATAATTGTTACAATAAAGAACATTCTTGCGTTATCTCTCATACGGTAAGCTAAATCTGACAAAGTAATAATATTTGTCTGTGTCCAATAGAAACGCTTACTTTTCTTACATAGTCTAATAATAAAGACGCTCAACTGCTTGTACAGCAAATACGTACCAATAATGACTACCGTTGTAACAGGAATCATCATAATAAATACCATTGCGCCGTGTGACATAAGCGCTCCTGCATATCCCGCACTAAGCAATACTACTGCTAATATAGAAGAAATAATGGATGCTTTCGGTTCCGGCTTCGCTTCTGCTGATCCTCTAAACAATTTCATAATTTTATTCTTCCGAATCATTCCTGCACTGAACAATGAAATGATCATAAATAATACGAAAAACATAATACTCGTTACAACAATGGCTTTCATTGGAATGTAATAGGCTAAGGAAATATCTAACTTTAATATCATCGGGGCTACGAATATTAATATTCCGGAAAATAACATTCCTGCAAAAATCCCAAAAATAATTGCCCCTATTCCAATCATGATATTTTCAAAAAAGATAAGACGCTTTAATTGATATTTTGTCATACCTAACATCATTAAAATTCCTAATTCACGCTTTCTCGTTTTTAAAAACATTCCCATCGAATATAAAATAAAGAAAAATGTAAATAAGTAAATAATGGACTGTGCAAAAGACATACTTACAAATACGTACTGCCCTAATTCTCCAGCGCTTAATGCCGGATGAAACGCAAAAAATGAATACACAAAAAAAGCCATAATGGCAAATGCACTACTCAAAAAATAAGCTGAGTATGTTCGTCTATTTCGCGTTACATTTCGAAATGCGAGTTCTCTAATGTTCATACTACTTCTCCGCCCTTCTACTAACTATGCTTTTATATTAGTAAAGTACGGAAATACCTTCCATCGATTCAAATGACAAAAACCTTACATTATTGAAAGGTTTCAAAAAAATTGCTTAAACGAAGCAGTTTCATTATAATGACTACATTCATATTCATACACGCATCCTATTGTATATTCGTTAGTTTTGCGAAATAATAAAGGATAGAAGTATGTACCAATATATACATAAAAATTTTTACAGCTTTAATATGAAAAGGAGGAAAACATAATGACATTACAAGAACAGATTATGAAAGCATTACATGTTCAACCTGTAATTGATCCGAAAGTAGAAATTCGTAAACGCGTTGATTTCTTAAAAGATTATGTGAAAAAAACAGGTGCGAAAGGATTTGTACTTGGAATTAGTGGCGGACAAGACTCTACATTAGCGGGACGTTTAGCCCAGCTTGCAGTTGAAGAAATTCGTAACGAAGGTGGTAACGCAACGTTTATCGCTGTTCGTCTTCCTTACAAAGTACAAAAAGATGAAGATGATGCACAATTAGCATTACAGTTTATTCAAGCTGATCAATCAACTGCCTTTGATATCGCTTCAACTGTCGATGCTTTTTCAAATCAATACGAAAATTTATTAGGTGAATCATTAACAGATTTCAATAAAGGTAATGTGAAAGCACGTATCCGCATGGTTACACAATATGCAATCGGTGGACAAAAAGGCCTTCTTGTTATCGGAACAGATCACGCTGCAGAAGCTGTAACAGGCTTCTTTACAAAATTCGGAGATGGTGGTGCAGATTTATTACCATTAACAGGATTAACGAAGCGCCAAGGACGTGCTCTATTACAAGAATTAGATGCAGACGAGCGACTTTACTTAAAAATGCCAACAGCTGATTTATTAGATGAGAAACCAGGTCAAGCTGATGAAACAGAGTTAGGTATTACGTATGATCAACTAGATGACTATTTAGAAGGTAAAGCAGTTCCAGCTGACGTTGCTGAAAAGATTGAGAAACGTTACAAAGTGAGTGAACATAAAAGACAAGTACCAGCATCTATGTTTGATGATTGGTGGAAATAAACACCATAAAAAAGAAGCTAATCTCAATTAGCTTCTTTTTTATGTTAACGAAATACCCCTACTCTCTTCTCTAATAAATCCTGCAAGCAATCTTCATGTTGTTTACAAAATAACGGAGGCATTTTGTCTAACGGGAAAAACTTCAAATCCAACGTTTCATCACCGTCTACTTTTTTGTCTCCTCCAACAATTGAGAATGTAAAGAACATCACAATTGACTGTGCTTTATCTCCATTTGGATATGTTTGAAAATATTTTGTATACACTCCGATAAGCTCATTTATTTCTACATCATACCCGGTTTCTTCTTTTATTTCTCGAATCGCAGTTTCTGCGGCAGATTCTCCGATTTCCATTGCACCGCCAGGAAATCCCCACGCATTAAAGTCCCCTCTTTTTTGGAGAAGTACTTCACCACATTCATTAAATACACAACCACCAGCAAAATTCAAAATAACATAATCATGCCCTATTTTTTCACGTAATTCCTTTATGTAATTCGCCATCTGTTTCTCCTTTTCATACATCTTCCATTATTTTATCTCTTTCAAGCAATTCAATAATCCAATCTAATTTCTGATTCATATTGATTATATGTTGTTTTTTCGAAGAGCTGTTTTGCAATAACCTTCTAATAAATAAAGTAAATGATATGAAAAACCAAACGATAAGTCCAATTACTAAACAAAAATATATCAACGCAAATATATTATTTTCGAACAAATTCATTTAGCTATCACACCCTCCATTCCTGATTATTTTATCATATAATTCAAAATAGTCACTATTATAATTACTGAACACAAAAAGAGCACCTTTTAAAGATGCTCTTTTCCATTAATACGTAAATGTAATTGTCGCTAATGAATAACCTGTCATTGCACTATATGGCGCAACTTGATAAGATACACGCTTTGCACCTTTTGGCCAAGTGATTTCATTTAATACTTTCTTTATATCTTGCATCGTTCCATCCATTGTCTGCTTATATCGCACTTCTACTTTTTCTGGTTTGGAAGCAAATTGTTGCTGTAATTTTTTCTTAAATTCATTGTATGTTTCCGCTCCATATTGTGCAGACAAATACTTTAAATTTGTTTCTTTTAACATTTGTTCATATGCAGCAGTTTTTGAACTACCGGCTTTTATTTTACTTGTTAATTCACCAAAGTAACTTGTAGTTGCTGCTGGATATTTACTTCGATCCCATTCATGGTCTTTACTTAACTGCTCGTCTGACATATTAAAATAGGAATATGTCACGCGCCCAGCTTTATCTGGCACAGGATCATCGAATGTAGTATCAAGGTGGTACCACTTGTTATCAATGTTCACTAAATTCCATGCGTGAGCTTGTCCATTCCCTGTACCTGTTACAATATGATTTTGAATACCTGCTTCTTTTAGCAACTCATACGTTAATAATGTATACCCTTGGCAAACTGCAGAACGGTTCGCTAACGCGTCATATGCTGTATACGCTTGATAAGACGTATCATAGGATACATGTTTTACAACGTAATCATGAATAGCTTTTACTTTTTCATGTTCATCCATCCCCGGCTTTACAATTGAACCTATAATTGCTTTCGCCTGAGATTTTACATATTGTGTTTGCTCTTTTGATTCACGGTATTTCACTTGTAGTGTAAACGTATAGTTCCCTGGCATCCCTTTTATAGAATACTTAGTAGAGGCTACATTATATTTTACATACTCATCGGCATCTACGATTTTATTATATTCTTTGTATAATTGGTCCATAACATCTCTAGCATTTCTATCTTTTGTTTTATATGTGATTGTAATATTTTCATCCCGATCATCAATATGTTTTTTTAATTCTTTTCGAAAATCATTTAATAATTTAGTGTCTGATTGTGTAGTACCTACAGTCGATTTCGTAGCTGCGTAAGATACAGATGACGCGTGTAAGCCACCCATTGCAATTGTTGAACAGAGCAGGGCAGCTGTTACATACTTATTTGTCTTTCTCATTTCGTCACTCCTTACATTCTATAACTATACGAAAAAGTATCGTATAGTTTCAGAGTATACAATACTTTTCAAAATAGGTCATATGAGATTATGCATATTTAACATTGTAAAAAGGTTGTTCTTTTTACAAGAACAACCTTTTTCATTAACAAGTTTGTAACACACAGCATGTATTTTCAAAATGGTGTTTTTTCAAGTCTTCATTTCCAATACAGAAATAAAGCATCCCTAAATCTCCCCACATCATATTACAATTTTTAGTATCCGAATCAATTTGGAATAAGAGCGTCATATGCTGCGGATCTATCCCCATATATTGTCCAGTCTCGTACAATACCTCATCTTGTACAGAGAATGGTTCTCCAAACATTTGATGATTATCATAGTTGTCTGGGATTAGCTCTTCAAGTAATTGCAAGAAACGATCTGAATCAGCCTCATCTTCAATGAAAAGCTCTGGCAATTTATATGTCAGTTCAAAAGTAGTTGCACATTGATTAAATTTCGCTTGCGATTCATCTGCTCTACGTAATTGCTCTACAGGGATATCATAATAAAGCACACGTCCAGCTTTAGTTGGATCCACATCTTCTTCAAAGTAATTTTCAATACTAAAGAAATATAACATCCCTGTCTTAGGAAGATTATGATCCATGCCAACGTTTTGTAAATCACTTAAATTAAATTGCGCGATAAAGCATAGAGGATTCCCTTTGTATGTTGGATATTCAAATGAATCCGGCAAATCAGGAACTCCACCCATTTTCGAACTACCTATCGCAATTGTTTCCTGTTTTTTTGGCACAACTTTTACACAAGGAAATACAGTATTAATAAGCTCCTCTTTTAAATGTGTCAGTCCATATTTATCAATTAATACTTCAATTTTTTTATCCATAAATTCTCCTTACATTTACATACTTATTTGTATCATAGCACAAAGATTATACTTCATTCATCGCAAAATCAACAAGCCTTCAAAAAAAAACGGGCTTATCCCTCGTACGCGAACAAGTTTAAAAGAGCATAGTATACATTGTTCCTACAAACATGATATCTCATAATTTCTTACAGTATACTTTCCCTCGTTCATTTTCACTTTTAATATAAGGAGGAATTCCACATGGGTTACGGATATAGTTGCGGTGGTTACGGCGGTGGTTACGGTTACGGCGGTAGTTGCGGTGGGTGTGGTTATGGAGGTTTCGCTTTATTAATCGTTTTATTTATCCTTCTAATCATCATCGGAGCTAGCTGTTGGGGCGGCGGATTCGGCTGCTAGTAAACTTAAAAACTATTGTAAAAAAGCGCGTACAATACGTGCTTTTTTGCCATTTTCAAATTCCCCATCTGAAAGGAAGTATGTTTAATGAAGATTGATGGTGTTTTCGAGGGAGGCGGTGTACGCGGAATTGCTCATGTAGGGGCAATTTGCGCGTTAGCCGAAAAAGGTTATGAATGGGAGCGTTTAGCTGGAACATCAGCTGGCGCTATTATCGCAGCGCTTCTAGCAGCAGGATACTCTTGTTCCGAATTAAAAACGATTATAACTGATATTGATTATAACAAGTTTACTAAGAAAACTTTTATTGATAGAATCCCGTTTATCGGTAAAGGACTAAGTGCATGGTCTACTCTAGGTATTTATTCAAATGTATTTCTCGAAGAATGGCTAGAAGACCTGCTTAGAAAAAAAGGAATTCATTT
>NZ_BOQD01000337.1 GCF_018332515.1 Bacillus hominis
TTTGTATGTACAAATTACTCTTCTAACCCGCTCCATTGTACCAAACATTCGTTTTACGGGTCAATCCACCTATTTTCTAACTTTATTCAAACAAAATATTATATTACAGTTACAAATTCATATTTTTAATCAATAAAAATATCTTGTTTACTTTCCACTTTACAGAGGAAAGCAAACAAGATTTTTCTTTTACAGCATATTTAAGAAACGATCAGAGACAACACCTGTATCTTCAGGTGTACGGCAAATAATTAAGCAAGTATCATCACCACAAATGGTTCCGATAATCTCATCCCACTCTAAATGATCAATAAGTGCCCCAAGTGAATGAGCGTTACCAGGCAATGTTTTTAGCACAAGCATATGTCCTGCCGTGTCTAATTTTACAAATGAATCCACTAGATTTCGTTTTAATTTTTGCAACGGGTTAAATCGTTGATCTGCTGGCAAGCTATATTTATAGCGACCATCATTTAACGGTACCTTCACTAAGTGCAGTTCTTTAATATCGCGCGATACTGTTGCTTGCGTTACATTAAACCCCACATTACGTAAAATATCAACTAGTTCATCTTGTGTTTCAATTTCTTTATTCGCAATAATTTCCCTGATTTTAATATGGCGCTGACCTTTATTCATACATTTGCACCTCACACTATCTCTTACCATAGTTTAAACATTGGTATACTTCACTTATTTATGTTAACGTATAATCCGTTACTTGTACACAATTGTTTTTTACAATCATTATACGATTACACCAAAAAGAGGAACAACATATGTTATTCCCCTTTCCCTTTTTGTTTTAGAACATCATGTGCTTCTGTAACAACTTGCTCAATAGAAACCGGAGAATGATTTTCGCCATTCTCACGCTCACCGTGCCACTTTAAATGAATTAAAAATTCAATATTTCCATCCCCGCCTGTAATTGGTGAGAATGTTAAACCTTCGACATCATAGCCTTCCTTAAGAGCAAAATCGACAATCATTTCCACGACAGCTTCATGCACTTTTCTATCACGAACAATGCCTTTTTTCCCGACTTGTTCTCGTCCAGCTTCAAACTGAGGTTTAATTAATGCAGCAACATCACCATTTGGCGTAAGCATGGTTTTTAAAACCGGCAATATAAGCCTTAATGATATAAATGAAACATCAATACTTGCAAACTGCGGTAAACCACGTTCTAAATCTGCCGGTGTCACGTAACGGAAGTTCGTTCGTTCCATCACAACAACACGCTCATCTTGACGCAACTTCCACGCAAGTTGATTATATCCTACATCTAATGCATAAGATAACTTCGCTCCATTTTGAAGCGCACAGTCTGTAAAACCACCAGTTGATGAACCAATATCTATCATAACTTTATCTTGTAAATCAAGTTGAAATGTTTCTAATGCCTTTTCAAGCTTATAACCACCACGGCTTACATATGGCATAACTTGCCCTTTCACCGTAATCTCCGTATCTTGCGAGATTTTCTCCCCTGGCTTATCGAGTCTCATTTCATTCGCATATACAAGACCTGCCATAACAGCACGTTTAGCCTTCTCACGCGTTTCTATAAGTCCTCGCTCTACTAATAGTACATCTACTCTTTCTTTTTTTACGCTCATTTGTTACGCCCTTTTTTGTTTTGATGGAATCATTGTATGAATACGGTCTACAACAGCATCTGTCGTTAAACCAATTTCTTCTAACAGTTTTGTTACACTACCATGCTCTATGAAGCGATCAGGAATACCCATTCGTTCAATTAAAGCACTATGGTATCCGTTCTCAGAAGCAAATTCAACTACTCCCGTTCCAAAGCCACCGATTAAACAAGCCTCTTCAATCGTTAAAATCGGTATATTTTTTCCTAAAAGCTCATGTAAATATGCTTCGTCCATCGGCTTAATAAAGCGAGCATTCACTACTTTCACTGATACTCCAGCTTTTTCAAGTCGCTCAGCTGCCTCCATTGCCATCGGGATTGTCGTACCAAACGTTAAAATTGCTGCTTGTGTTCCTTCTTTTAACGTTTCCCATGTACCAATTGGAATCGCCTTTAATTCTTCATCCATTTGAACGCCAAGTCCATTGCCGCGTGCATAACGTAAAGCAATCGGTCCATCTTCGTATTGCATCGCTGTATATACTAAATGTTGTCCTTCATTTTCATCTTTCGGCATCATAATCACCATATTCGGCAAATGACGTAAAAACGAGATGTCAAATACACCTTGATGCGTTTCACCGTCTGCTCCAACTAATCCAGAACGATCTATTCCAATGAAAACATTTAAATTTTGGCGACAAATATCATGAACAACTTGGTCATATGCTCTTTGTAAAAACGTTGAATAAATTGCTAAGAATGGCTTCATTCCTTGCGTTGCCATACCAGCCGCCATTGTTGTAGCATGCTGCTCTGCAATACCTACATCAATCATACGATCCGGAAATTCTTTTTGGAATTTCTCAAGTTTCGATCCAACAGGCATTGCAGGCGTAATTGCAACGATACGTTCATCCGTTCTCGCTAGCTTAAGCACTGTTTCACTAACAACAGCACTCCATGCTGGTGCAACTTCCTTCGGTTTAACGAAGTCGCCTGACTCAATTTTATACGGTCCTGTTCCATGCCAAGTTCCAATAACGTCACTCTCAGCTGGTTTATAACCTTTTCCTTTTTTCGTAATAACATGAACAAGTACTGGGCCTTTTGTTTTCTTTGCATATTGCAACGTTTCGAATAACTTTTCATAATCATGCCCATCGACCGGACCTAAATATGTAAAGCCTAATTCTTCAAAAAAGACGCCTGATACTAGTAAATATTTCAGACTATCTTTTATTTTCTCTGCTGTCGCAGCCACTTTCCCACCGACTGCTGGGATTTTCTTCAATATATACTCTAGTTCATCTTTCACCCAATGATATTTCCCTGCGGTACGTAAACGACCAAGTACATTATGAAGTGCACCGACGTTCGGTGCGATTGACATTTCATTGTCATTCAAAATGACAATCATGTCTGTTTTTTCATGCCCAATATGGTTCAATGCCTCTAAAGCCATTCCACCTGTTAAAGCACCATCTCCAATGATTGGTATAACATAGTCTTCCGTTTTCTTTAAATCACGTGCAAGCGCCATTCCCATCGCAGCAGATAGTGACGTCGAGCTATGACCAGTTTCCCAAACATCATGCTCACTCTCGCAGCGTTTCGGAAAACCACATAGACCTTGATATTGTCTTAATGTGCCAAACTCTTTCGCACGCCCTGTTAAAATTTTATGTACATAGGATTGATGTCCTACATCCCATAAGAATTTATCTTTCGGACTATCAAATAATTTATGCAGAGCAATTGTGAGTTCTACTACACCTAAATTAGGTGCAATATGTCCACCTGTTTGAGAGAGCTCTTCAATTAAAAACTTACGAATATCCTCACTCAATTCCTCTAGTTCACTGATAGACATATCTTTCAAAAAACTAGGGTTTTGAATTTGCGTTAGATCCACATGGATCACTCACTTTCATTTCATAATCTGTCAACATGTCAAATATTATAAGAAACATTTACATAGTACAAGAAATTCTCTTTTCTATTCTTTTATCTTGTCCTGATTTCGGAAAACACTTCCATTTTTCTTTACTTATCATATTACAAATCAAATTTCTTTGCACGATGAAAAAAATAGCCGCTAACACGAAGTGATAACGGCAATGTAATCTACATATATTTTTGCCAATAACAAGGAAAGAAAAACCTTTTCCTACATTTATATCATAAAATGCTGAATGACTCAACAAATGAAAACGCTGTTATACTAGTTATTACGTTTTGCGATTAAATCACAAATAGCTAGTAAATATTCATCTTGTAATTGCAAGGAGCTAATAGAATCTTTTGCTTTTGCAATTGTCTCCTCTAAAATAGATTTTGCTCTATCTACAGTAAATAACGTCGTATATGTGCTCTTTTCGTTGGAAGCATCACTGCCAATCGGTTTTCCAATCTCTTCTTCTATTCCTTCTACATCCAAAATATCATCTCTAATTTGGAAAGCTAGACCGATATATTTCGCAAATGCAAGTAACTTCTCTTCTTGCTCTTCTGTAGCATCAGAAATTATCGCTCCTGCAAGTACAGCAAACTCAAGCAGTTTACCTGTCTTATGCTTATGGATGTACTCTAATTCATTAATTGTAAGTCGTTTTCCTTCAGCTTCCATATCTGCCACTTGTCCAGCAACCATTCCTTCAGGTCCTGCTGCTTTCGCAAGCTCAAATACAAGTCTTACTTTTTTTTCAGCAGAGATTTCTTTTTGCTCATATGCCATAATAACTTGAAAAGCATACGTCAACAAACCATCTCCTGCTAAAACTGCCATTGCTTCACCAAATACTTTATGATTTGTAGGCTTTCCTCGTCTTAGATCATCATCATCCATACAAGGTAAATCATCATGAATTAATGAATATGTATGAATCATTTCAAGGGCACAAGCTGCACCCACTCCAAGATTTCTTTCTTTCCCAAACGCTTGTAACGTTGCAAATAAAAGTAACGGGCGGAGACGTTTCCCACCCGCTTCCAAAGAATATGCCATCGCTTCACGAAGCACATTTGGACATTGTAATTCATTTGCATAGCTTACAAGCTTCTCTTCTACGAAAGTTTTACTCTCTTTCAAAAAAGCATCAAAAGCTATATGTGTCACTATGCTTCATCTCCTAAAGCAGTAAACGGTTTAAGCTCTCCATCTTCCCCAAGGATAACTGCCATTTGTTCTTGTACATCTTTCAATTTTTCATCACAAAGCTTAGATAATTCCATGCCTTCTTTAAAATAAGAAATCGCTTCTTCTAAAGGTACATCACCTTGTTCAAGCTTAGAAACGAGATGCTCAAGTTGCGAAATTGCTTCTTCAAAGCTTAACTTATTTTCCATTATTCAATTCACGCTCCTCTATGCTTGATACGCTACAATCTAGTATTCCATCTTGTAATTGAACCGAAACAGCATCTCCAAGGCTAACATCTTTCACGCTTTTTAATACTTGTTTCTCTTCATCGTATACAAGCCCATACCCTCTCATCATTACTTTAAGCGGGCTTAATACTTCAAGCTTTTGAGCCGTTCTCACAAATACGAACTCCTTCGTTTGAAGTAATGTTTGCATTTCACGTTGCAACTGCTTTTGCAACGTTTCAATTGCCGTTTTCGTTTGTATAATTTTTTGAGATGGGTGGTGCTTTTCTAAATAAAATGAAAGTTGCTTTAATTGATTTACTTTTTTATCTATATAACGCTCTTTCGCTAAAACAAGTTGTTCAAGAGCCCTGTCTAACTGCTCTTCTTTTTGCTCGTACACTTGCCTTGGATAACGGAACGCATAAGATTTTTGTAACACTTGCAATTTTTCTTCTTTTTTATGTACTCTCTCTCTCATTGCTCTTTGCAATCTCAGAGTTCTTTGTAATACCTTTTCTTGTAACTCTATAGTATTAGGTACCGCCAGCTCAGCTGCTGCAGTCGGTGTTGGCGCACGTAAATCCGCGACAAAATCTGCGATTGTAAAATCTGTTTCATGGCCTACAGCCGAAATAATCGGAATCTCACTTGTAAAAATTGCTCTTGCAACTACTTCCTCATTAAAGGCCCATAATTCTTCAATAGAGCCTCCACCACGTCCAACAATTAAAACATCAATATCTCCCATTTCATTCGCTGTACGAATTGCTTGTACAATCGAGGGAGCCGCTGACTCCCCTTGTACAAGTACAGGAAACACAATGACATTTCCAATTGGATAACGACGTTTAATTGTTGTTATAATATCGCGAATTGCTGCTCCTGTTGGCGACGTAATTACACCTATTGTTTTAGCATACGGAGGAATTATTTTTTTATAAACTTGAGAAAACAAACCCTCTTCCTCTAAACGAACTTTTAATTGCTCATAAGCTAAATGCAAGTTTCCAATTCCATCAGGCTGCATGTCTTGAATATAAATTTGATAAGAACCACTCGCCTCGTAAACAGAAATCTTTCCTTTTACAAGTACTTTCATTCCATTTTCCGGTCTGAATTTAATGTTACGATTATGACCCGCAAACATAACCGCTGCAATTCTTGCATTTTCATCTTTCAATGTAAAATACATATGACCACGACTATGATATTTAAAGTTGGAAATTTCTCCTTTTAACCAAACAGACTGTAAATGCGGATCATACTCTATTTTTGTTTTAATATAGCGTGTTAATGCTGTAACGGTTAAATATTGTTTCTCCATTGCTCTCTCCTCATAGCCGATTCAAATTATTGACAAACAACACCTGCACGCTTTGCAGACTCCACAGTGTTGTGAAGAAGCATTGTAATAGTCATTGGTCCGACTCCTTTTGGCACAGGCGTAATGTAACCTGCAACGTCTAATACATTGTCAAAATCAACATCACCACAAAGTTTGCCTGTTTCTAAACGGTTAACACCAACATCAATTACAACCGCACCTTCTTTAATATAGTCAGCTGTTACCATTTTCGGTCGTCCAACGGCTACGATTAAAATATCAGCTAACTTCGATAATTCTTTTATATTTTGCGTCTTAGAATGACAATATGTGACAGTTGCATTTTCATTTAAAAACAGTTGCCCCACTGGTTTACCAACAATATTACTTCTTCCAATTACAACAACATGTTTTCCAGAAATATCAAGATTCGTTTCTTTTACTAATTCTAAAATGCCATGCGGTGTACATGGAAGGAATGTGTCTTGTCCCGTCATCATACGTCCTACGCTGATTGGGTGAAATCCATCTACATCCTTTTCCGGTGAAATTCTTTCAATGATAGCTTTTTCTTCAATATGTTTTGGTAAAGGTAATTGTACCAATATGCCATTAATGCGGTCGTCTCCATTTAAGCGATCGATTTCAGCAAGCAAACGCTCCTCAGTAATCGTTTCAGGAAGTTCAATTAGCTCTGAATAGATTCCTACTTGCTCACAGCCTTTTTCTTTTCCTTTTACATAAGAACGAGATGCTGGATCTTCTCCAACTAAAATAACTGCTAATCCTGGTACAATCCCTTGCTCTTTTAACTTCACAACTTCTTCTTTTAATTGTGCTCGTTTTTTCTCCGCAACTTCATTTCCTTTGATGATTACTGCTACCATTTTAAGTTTCCCCCTTAAAGAAATTACAGTGTATCTTTTATATTAGATAAAACGCCGTTAATAAAACGACGAGATTCCTCATCCCCAAATGTTTTTGCGATTTCAATTGCTTCGTTAATTGTTACATTGTGCGGAATCTCTTCCATGTATTTCATCTCACACACAGCTACACGTAAAATACTGCGATCAACAATACTAATACGCTCAAGCTTCCACTTTTTTAAGTTTTGACGAATTGCTTCATCAATCACTTCTTTATTTTCTACAAATCCTACAACAAGTGATTCTAGAAACTCATTTGTTTCTTCACCTTCATCTAGCGTATTTTCCACCGCTACTTTCGGTTCTAATTCTCCTGTAATATCCATTTGATATAATGCTTGCATTGCTCTTTCTCTAGCCGTCCTACGTTTCATTGTAACTCTCCTTTATACTTCAAGTCTTTCCTTATGCTTTGTTATATTATTATAATTTATAAGCCGTCAATTCACTTACTCTTGCAGTTTTCATTGATTTTCCAACCTTATAATACAATGATAATAACACAATTTATCGTTTCACACACGGGGTACAAGGCTGAAAAATAATAAAAAGATTAACTTCAAGTTCCATATCTTATCACAATGTACGTTTTTTGGAAAAATGAAACATTCCCTTTTATATTTCTTATTTTTTGAAATAGTATAATAATTAGAGGGTTTTAATTTGTGAAGAAATGACACGATAAAAAAGATGCCTATTTTACTAGGCACCTTTTTTCACTCTTACACTGGTTCGATTTCTGTTTTTTGTGTTTCGAATGTTACGCCAACGATGTGAACGTTCACTTCTTTTGGCTCAAGTCCTGTCATTGTAAAGAGTGCTTGGCGAATATTGTCTTGAATTTTTTGTGCAACAACCGGAATCGCTACACCAAAATACATCACAACATAAAGGTCAACAATAATATCTTCGTTTGCTAATTCAACCTTTACACCTTTACCATGATTTTTCTTACCTAACTTCTCAACAACATCTGTAGCAAAATTACCACGCATTGCCGCTACACCTTCTACTTCAGCAGCTGCAATACCTGCAATTACTTCGATTACTTCTGGTGCAATTTCTACTTTTCCAAGAGTTGTATCTTGACCCATATCTAACATATGTTCAGCCATGAAAAAAACCTCCTTTAATGTATCACTGCGTCACAAGTTCATGCTCTTCCAAAAATTTCGTGTTAAACTCACCTTTTACAAAATCAGGATGATCTAGCAATTGCAAATGGAACGGGATTGTTGTATGTACGCCTTCAATGACAAACTCACTGAGTGCTCGCTTCATTTTTGCAATTGCCTCTTCACGTGTTTTTCCGTGAACAATTAATTTAGCAACCATCGAATCATAGAAAGGTGGTATTGAATATCCCGGATATACAGCTGAATCGACGCGAATACCAAATCCGCCTGGTGGTAAGTACATCTCTACTTTACCTGGAGATGGCATAAATTTTTTGGCAGGGTTTTCCGCATTAATTCGACATTCCATTGCCCAACCATTAAATTGTACTTCTTCTTGCTGTAACGATAACTTTTCTCCAGAAGCAACAAGAATTTGTTCTTTAATTAAATCCATCCCTGTTACCATTTCAGTAACTGGATGTTCAACTTGGATTCTCGTATTCATCTCCATGAAATAAAAGCTTTTCGTTTTATATTCATAAATAAACTCAACCGTACCAGCACCTGTATAATCAACCGCTACCGCCGCTTTAACTGCTGCGTCACCCATTTGCTTGCGAATATTCTCATCAAGTGCAGGTGATGGACTTTCTTCTAATAGTTTTTGCAGGCGGCGCTGAATTGTACAATCACGCTCTCCTAAATGAATGGCATTTCCATGTGTATCTGCCATTATTTGAATCTCAACATGGCGGAAATCTTCAACGTACTTCTCCAAGTATACACCAGGGTTCCCAAAAGCGGTACTGGCTTCTTGCTGTGTAATTTGAATTCCTTTTACAAGCTCTTCTTCATGGCGCGCAACACGAATACCTTTTCCGCCGCCACCTGCAGTCGCTTTAATAATAACTGGATATCCAATTTGATTAGCAAGCCCGATCGCTTCTTCGGTATTTTTAATAATCCCTTGTGAACCTGGTACAATCGGAACCCCTGCTTCTTTCATTGTATCACGTGCAACGTCTTTTGTGCCCATCTTTGAAATAGCTTCTGGACTTGGACCGATAAAAATCAAGTTACACTCACGACATAATTCTGCAAAATCTGCATTCTCTGCTAAAAATCCATATCCCGGATGAATTGCATCACAACCTGTTAATTTCGCAACACTAATAATGTTCGTCAAATTTAAATAGCTTTCTTTTGAAATCGTTGGTCCAACACAATACGCTTCATCTGCAATTTGCACATGAAGTGACTCTTTGTCTGCTTCTGAATAAATTGCAACTGTTTCAATATCCATTTCTTTACAAGCACGAATGATTCGTACAGCAATTTCCCCACGATTGGCTATTAATACTTTTTTTATCATCACAAAGACTCCCTTATTACGCTTTTACAAGAAATAGCGGTTGTCCATACTCAACGAGCTGTCCGTTATTAACAAGAATTTCAACAATTTCGCCCTCTACATCTGCGTCAATTTCGTTAAATAATTTCATAGCTTCAACAATACATACGATAGAATCTTTCGACACTCTGTCCCCAACACTTACATATTGAGGTGTATCAGGCGAAGAAGAGGAATAAAATGTCCCTACCATCGGTGATGTGATTTTATGTAGGTTTTCATTTTGAACCGCTTTCTTCTCTTCTTGTTTTGGCACTTCTACTTGCGCTGCCGCTACTGTTGTTTCTACTTCAACAGATGCTGCTGGTTGTACTACCTGTTTAGTTACCGGTGCTTGCACAGCAACAACTTCATTACCACGTTTTTTCATTTTGATTGTTGTACCGTCTTTTTTGTATTCAAATTCATCAATATTAGAGCTATCAATTAATTTAATTAATTCACGAACTTCTTGAATTTTAAACATGTAAAATCCACTCCCATACTCTTGTTTGTCCCGTTTTTACAGATTGGCATCAAACTGATTTACTGTAAAAATACGATGTATTATTAGTAAATGTATTCCTA
>NZ_BOQD01000338.1 GCF_018332515.1 Bacillus hominis
ATAGAATTTAAAGAATATTTTATAATTTAAAATTATAAGTTTGTTTCGAAAAACGGAATTTAAGTTCCGAAATTCGGAACTTAAAGGAGATAGGATGAGTATAAATAAAACGGCAGTTAAGACAATGGATATTTTGGAGTTGTTTTATGAGCATGAAGAGCTAAGTTTAACAGAGATGGTTCAGCTTACGAATATGCCGAAAACATCTGTTTATCGTTTAATTGGCTCGTTAGAAGAAATGGACTTTTTACAAAAAACAGAAAAGGGAAAGTATCGTCTCGGAGTCGTTTTTTTACGATTTGGTCAACTTGTTTCACAAAGGTTATCCGTCAGAAATATTGCGATACCTTATATGAAAGAGCTTAGAGATAGTTTAGGGCAAGCAGTAAATTTAATTATTCAAGATGGTAATGATGCAATTTATGTTGAGAAGATGGAAGGAGTTCAGCCGGTACGTGTTTATACGGCGGTTGGAAGAAGGGCTCCGCTATATGCTGGTGCATGTCCTAGAATTTTACTATCGTATTTTTCAGAGGAAGAGAAAAGAAAGTACGTAGAGGAAACAGATTTAAAACAGTTTGCAGATGGAACGATCGTGAATAAAGAACATTTACTAGAAGTGTTACATATGGCAAAACAAGCTGGATATACAATTAGTTATTCTGAATTAGAAAATCATACAGCGGCTATAGCAGCACCAATTTTTGCAAGTGATGGAACTGTTGTAGCGGGTATTAGTATTTCAGGTGTAGCAATTGAGTATAGCGAAAGTAACATTTCATATTTTACTGCGAAAGTGAAAGAAACAGCATACCGCATTTCGAAAGAACTCGGCTTTTGGGTATAGAAAGAGGGAGTGGGATGAAATTTTCTGCGTTAGGAGATCAAGCAATTATTGTTACATTTGGTGAAGAAATTAGGATGGATATATACGAAAAAGTACAACGATTATTTCAAGCACTGCAGCAGCACCCGTTTGCAGGAATGATCGAATGCGTTCCGTCGTTTACTTCATTAGCGGTTTACTACAATGTGTACGAAGTATGGAAGGAAAATGATAGAAATGTAAGACCATATGATTACGTATGCCAGTACATAAATGGACTATATGATACTAATAAGGAAGAGCTGAAAAGAGATGTGAAACATATTTCTATACCAGTTTGTTACGGGGGAGAATATGGACCTGATTTAGAAGAGGTTGCACATTATCAAGGATTACAAGTAGAGGATGTTATTCGAATACATAGTGAAACAACATATTTCGTGTATATGTTAGGTTTTACACCTGGGTTCCCTTATTTAGGGGGATTATCGAAAGAACTAGAAACACCTAGAAAAGAAACACCAAGGTTACAAATTGCCCCTGGTTCAGTAGGGATTGGCGGAAATCAAACGGGTATTTATCCGCTTGAAACACCAGGGGGCTGGAATATTATCGGCCGAACACCTATGTCTCTATTTAATCCAAAAGAAGAAACACCAACATATATTCAAAGTGGTATGTATTTACGATTTATACCAATAACAAAGGAAGAGTACGTATCGCTTGAGGGGGCTAAAGAATGGATGTAGAGATTTTGCATGCAGGGATGTTTACAACAGTCCAAGATTTAGGGAGATTTCATTATCAGCAATACGGTGTGCCTGTTGGCGGTGCTATGGATAAAAATGCACTTAGGCTAATCAATATGTTAGTCGGTAATGAAGAGAATGAAGCGGGACTCGAAATTACAATAATGGGACCTAAATTGTTAATAAAGAAAACGACATTGCTTGCGATTGGCGGTGCGGATATGGAACCATTGTTAAATGGAGAACGCATTCCATTATGGCGCCCTATATTAGCTGAAGAAGGAAGCATGCTTTGCCTCGGAAAAGCGAAAAGCGGTTGCAGAGCCTATGTGACTTTTGCGGGCGGTATAAATATTGATCGTACGATGGGAAGTAAAAGTACTTACATACGTGCTGCTCTTGGTGGTATTGAAGGGAGAATGCTGAAAAAAGGAGATTATTTTCAAATTGGTACAGGGGCAGAAGTTGCGAGTCGTTTCATCCAAAGTTTAAAAGAAGAAGAGCGTATAAAAACGAAGTGGGTAATTTGCAACGATGCTTTACCAAAATATAAGAAGTATCCTATTCTTCGCGTCATAACAGACTTTGAATATGATCAATTCACAGAAGAAAGTATAAAGTCGTTTTTTTCGAAAGAGTATAAAGTATCCAATTATGCTGATCGCATGGGATATAGGCTTGACGGAGAGGTTTTAAATAGAGTTGAAGAGATAGAAATTTTATCGAGCCCCGTTACATTTGGAACAATTCAAGTACCAAATGGTGGACAACCTATTATATTAATGGCGGATAGGCAAACGACAGGTGGTTATCCGAGAATTGGAAATGTAGTTTCAGTAGATTTACCTCTTCTAGCGCAGCTGAAACCAGGAGACTATGTAACTTTTGAAAAAATAACTATGGAAGAAGCTGCACAATTATATATAAAGCAGGAAACAAGTATGAGTCTATTAAAGAAATTCATCGCTTTACGAAGCTGAGATTAGGAGGAAAACATCGTGACTACAATCGATTTAAACTGTGATTTAGGAGAAAGTTTTGGAGCTTATAAAATGGGGAATGATGATGAAATTCTTCCGTTCGTTTCCTCTATAAACGTTGCTTGTGGTTTTCATGCTGGTGATCCGGCCGTTATGCGGCAGACGGTTGAAAAAGCTCTGGGGCATAATGTAGCGATAGGGGCACACCCTGGATTTCCTGATTTAATTGGATTTGGAAGAAGGAATATGCATGTTTCAGCAAGTGAAGTATATGATTATGTTTTATATCAAATTGGAGCATTAGACGGATTTGTTAAAGCAGCTGGAGGGAAAATGCAACATGTAAAACCGCACGGTGCCTTATATAATATGGCGGCAACTGATTCGGAAATTGCGGATGCAATCGCAAAGGCAATTTATCATATTAACCCTGGATTATTACTTTACGGATTGGCGAATAGTGAGGCATTTATAAAGGCAACAGAAAAATATAATATAACTCTCGTACAAGAAGCTTTTGCTGATCGCACGTATAAGCAGGATGGAACTTTAACGAGCCGTACAGAAGAAAATGCTCTTATAAAAAATGAAGACGAAGCAATAAAACAAGTACTTCAAATGGTGAAGGAAGGGTATGTAGAAGCGGTTAATGGGGAGAAAGTAGCAGTTCAGGCGCAAACGATATGTTTACACGGGGATGGAGAGAAAGCAGTCCAATTTGCGGGGAGAATATACAGAACATTCGAACTTAACGGTGTTTCTATATGCGCACCGAAATAAAAAATGAGGGGAAGTGCTAGAAATGATTAAATTAATCGGGATATTACTTGTTGCAGTTGGGTTTTTATTTAGACTAAATACATTGTTAGTAGTTATGGTTGCAGGTATTGTTACTGGTATGGTTTCAGGCTTAAGCTTTTATGATGTGATTAGCATGTTCGGTAAGTTTTTCATAGAAAATAGATATATGTCTATGCCGATTATACTGACTTTACCGGTAATCGGAATTTTAGAGCGTTATGGATTGAAAGAAAGAGCTGAGGCACTTATAACGAAATCAAAAGGAGCAACAACAGGAAGAGTATTAATGTCATATTTTACGATAAGAGAATCATCCGCAGCACTAGGGCTGAATATTGGTGGTCATGCGCAAACAGTGAGACCGCTTGTTGCACCAATGGCAGAAGGAGCTGCACAAGGTAAATACGGTAAACTTCCTGAAAAATTAAGAGAAAAGATTAAAGCAAACGCAGCAGCTGCAGAAAACACAGCTTGGTTTTTCGGAGAAGATATTTTTATCGCAACTGGTGCCATCTTATTAATGAAAGGATTCTTCGATTCAGTAGGTATGCATGTCGGAGTATGGGATATGGCGCTTTGGGGTATTCCAACTGCAATATCTGCACTAATTGTGAGCTGGATTAGGTTTAGAAGATTTGATAAATATATAGAGAAAACAATGAAGGCAGAAGAAAAAGAAGAGAAGGAGGCAATATAATATGAACATCATAACTATGGATACAATCTATTATGTATTAGGTATAATCGTTGCCTTTATCGCTGTGCGTATTGCATTCGATCGTGAACATCCAAACAGATTTGGTTCTAGCTTGTTTTGGGCATTGTTCGCAGTTACATTTTTATTTGGAAATGTAATACCTTCGTTTTACGTTGGCTGTATCGTACTCGCTATGGTCGTTTTAGCTTCATTGAATAAAGTAACAAAATCTGAGGAAAAAGAAGTACCAGTGCAAGAACGTGCGAAACATGCTGAGAAATTAAAGAATAAAATTTTTATGCCTGCACTGTTAATACCTATTTTTACAATTATCGGTACACTGACATTAGGGAAAATCAAATGGGGAAATGTCTCTCTTGTTGATCCTGATAAAGTAACGTTAGTTGCATTAGCGTTAGGTGCATTACTCGCATTCGTTGCAGCGATGCGTATTACAAAAGCGAAAATAACAACGCCTGTTCAAGAAGGAAGCAGATTACTACAGGCTGTCGGCTGGGCTGTTATTTTACCACAAATGTTAGCGGCGCTTGGCGGTATTTTCGCAAAATCTGGCGTTGGCCAAGTCGTTTCTGATTTAGTCGGACAAGTGTTACCGACAGAGTATCCATTCGTTGCTGTTATGGCGTACTGTTTAGGAATGATGCTGTTTACAGTCGTAATGGGGAATGCATTCGCCGCGTTTGCAGTAATCACTGGTGGAATCGGCTTACCTCTAATTGTACAAATGCACGGCGGGAACCCAGCAATTATGGCAGCGCTCGGTATGTTTGCTGGATATTGCGGAACGCTCATTACGCCAATGGCAGCAAACTTTAATATTGTTCCGGCAATGCTTTTAGAACTGAAAGATAAGAACGCTGTTATTAAGGCGCAAGTACCAATTGCTCTTTCCATTTTCATTATCAATATGTTTATCATGTACGGCCTTGTATATCGTTTCTAATTAGGAGAGTGAAACTATGAAAACAGTATTATTAACAGGATTTGATCCATTTGGAGGAGAAAATATCAACCCAGCTTGGGAAGTCGCAAAAAGTTTACATGAAAAAACAATCGGAGAATACAAGATTATAAGTAAACAAGTTCCAACTGTATTTCATAAATCAATAAGCGTATTAAAGGAGTATATAGAAGAACTAAAGCCTGAAATGATTATATGTATCGGACAAGCTGGGGGTAGACCAGATATTACGATAGAACGAATAGCAATTAATGTTGATGATGCAAGAATTGCTGATAATGAAGGAAATCAGCCAGTGGATGTACCGGTTGTAGAAAAAGGACCTGCTGCCTATTGGTCTACGCTCCCAATGAAAGCAATCGTTAAAAAACTTCGTGAAGAGGGCATACCAGCTTCTGTATCGCAAACAGCAGGTACATTCGTTTGTAATCACATATTTTATGGCCTTATGCATGAACTGGAGAAACATGATCAGAAAATAAAAGGCGGATTTGTTCATATACCGTTTTTACCAGAGCAAGCTAGTAACTATCCAGGGCAACCGAGTATGTCACTTTCTACGATTAGTAAAGGAATAGAGTTGGCAATTGAGGTAACGACGGAAGTGGAGTTAGATATTGTAGAATGCGGGGGCGCGACGCATTAAGTAAAAAGTATGTTAATTAAAGAGGGCTAATGTAGCCCTCTTTGTGTATTTATATTAATAACAATTGATTATATATATATATAATGATTTTATAAGTTCATGAGATTTTAATATATTTTGATATTAAAAGAGTAATTGCTAAATATCCACCTATTATTTGTAAAAAAAATGTGAGATAATCTTTTTA
>NZ_BOQD01000339.1 GCF_018332515.1 Bacillus hominis
CTCCATAGCCAATTCCAGATAGATAATACCCTCTTGAACCTTTATTCTTTCTAGTTTTAAATAAATACATACTAGAAAATAAGGCAATAAGCATCGCTGGAATTTCTCCTATAGCTTGTAAAAAAAGAGCAATCTTATTAGTTGGTTCATATAGACTATTGGATATTTGTAAGTCTGTAAATGCAAAGATACATAGTAAAATAGCGAAGCTGGAAATTAATATCCCTTTTTTATTTTTCATCATTTCCCCCTACTTTCCACTATGTTTTAATATAAAATTCCCCATTTCAATTGCTAAGTCTTCACTTTGAGGATAGACACCTACGTTATCTCCATAAGCGTGCCCCAATCCTCGATAAAGAACTGTTTCAGTATCAACTCCTTTTTTAGTTAATTTAGCTGCATACGCTAAACATTCTATCGTTAAAAAATCATGCTCTCCTACCGTAATAAATGTACTTGGATAGTCTGGAGATACATCAACATATGGACTTAAATACTTAGAATTAATTTCTTTCGTACCAAGTACTTCTGACATACCTCCAGCCATTGAATGCATAATAGTAAGCATTTTTTCTAATCCTTTTTTATACTTAGGAGCAATTTCATATTTATCTATACTCCATGAATAAAATTCATCTTCATAATCACACATATTAATTGTAGGATACAGAAGCAACTGTCCCTTCACATACTTCCTACCATCTTCCATATCTTTAGTTGTACAATACTGTGTTAAGTTCCCTCCTGCACTATCACCTGCCACAAAGATATTATTCTTATCCCCGCCTAATGTGTCGGCATTCTCATAAATCCACTTTAAAGTAGTGTAACAATCTGTATGCCCAGTTGGAAAAGGATTTTCCGGAGCTAATCGATAATCCACAGAAACGGCTAGTATATCTGTTTTCTCTACTATCAATTTCACAAGTTCTTCTACTACATCTGGTGATCCTGCCATAAATCCGCCACCATGAATAAAGTATAAAACTGGCGCATTCTCCTGTTTAGAAATACTGTTATAAATTCTTATCGGAATATCATATCCATCTTCTGCTTGAACAGTTTTATGCATAATATTAATGTCTTTAGTGACAATTGGAACACTTTTAATACCATTAAATTGTTTTCGCATATTCTTTACTGATTTTTCAGAAGCATCCATTTTCATCATATTTTTAGGCATAAACCTCATTACATTCATTTGAACCTTTGTGTCCTTATAAAGACGTGGATCCATAGCCCCTTTTTCATCACAATCTGGTATGTTTTTTACTAGGACTTTTGCCCCCTGTACGTTGATAGTTTCTTGTTTTTCTTGAATTTTCTCTAAAAGGTTTAAGTCATATTTTCTAGTCATCCAGTATTCATCCTCTCTTTTTTAAGCGCTTTCATTTATTTGGATTATATAAATCCCCTTTGAATCTTACTTCATCTTCTATCACTAAATTAA
>NZ_BOQD01000340.1 GCF_018332515.1 Bacillus hominis
ATATATAGGCTCATTATGAATCAATCAAGTGGCCCACGTATACCGTTATTAATACATGTGGTAGGCGACAGAAAATTCGTCACATTATTAGATTTCTAAAGTACATTAAAAAATAACGCAAGTACTCAAAAGAATAAGTACTTGCGTTGCTTAATTTTTGCTATCGTGAATACATTTTTGGACATTCATCACCACGTGGTTCGTAAAAACAATGGCTTTTAAATTGCCCTGCAAACGGCTGATTATACCATTCAGGCGGACAAGCTCCAACTGGACGGAAATACCAAAGAGCCCACCTTGCCGGCCAGCGCCATTCACCTTGTAAAACTTTTCTTGCGATTTCTTTTTCTGATTCACGGGCACGTTGATAAAAGTATCCGTATTGAACCGCTTCGAATCCGCCAGGGCTTTGATATACAGCATCAGGTACGGTACGGAGTTGTTTAAAATCTAAGCAATCGCAAAATACACGGTTTACTACCACACATCCGACAAGTTGTTCGCCTTGCCGACCTTCACCTTCAGCCTCAGCACGAATTAAACGAGCTAGTAAATCAACGTCACTTTCGTTGTAGGGGATAAGGGGCATAGTGATACCACCTTTCTATAACTGTTATAGTAAAGAGTGTATGTTTGAAAATGAGCTAAGTGCTTTTTTACATGCAAATATCATTAAAATTTCAAGAGGAGCTTGTATGAAAAAAGCTAATTAGTAATAGTAGATTAATATGAAAAGGGAGAGGTATTATGTATCGAATTCATAAAGACCATATTATTTACGCAATGTCACCAGAAAATAGGCCGTGTATTGAAGTAGAAATTGGAAGCCGTCTTGTATTTGAAACATATGTGAATTTAGTATTAAATAAGAAAAGATAGAAAAAGGATACTTTTGTATAAAAGCATCCTTTTTAAATTTACGGAATTAGTGAAAAAAGGTAGTATTTATTTTATATAATTGCATATGAGATTGTGGATCGAAAAGGAGTTAATAAATGGTTAAAATTATGATTGTAGAAGATGATATGAAAATTGCAGAGTTATTATCAACATATGTTGGGAAATACGGTTACCAAGGAATAGTTGTATCGGATTTTCAAAATGTATTAGCCACATTTTTAGAGGAACAACCAGAGCTAGTTTTATTAGATATCAATTTACCGAGTTTTGATGGATACTATTGGTGTCGTCAAATCCGTGCGGTCTCTATATGTCCGATTTTATTTATTTCGGCTCGTGAAGGCACGATGGATCAAGTTATGGCGTTAGAAAATGGTGGCGATGATTTTATTCCGAAACCTTTTCATTATGAAGTTGTAATGGCGAAAATTCGTAGTCATTTAAGGCGTGCTTACGGAGATTATGCACCAAAACTAGAAGAACGAATGGTTGAGCAACAAGGTCTTTCTTTATATCCCGAAAGACTGGTATTAAAGTTACGGAATCAAGAGATCGATATAACGAGAAACGAAGCCATTTTATTAGAGATGTTAATGAAAAATTATCCACGCGTTGTGAGTAGAGAAGTGTTGCTTAATAAATTATGGGATAGCGAATCTTATGTTGATGATAATACATTAAGTGTAAATACAACACGTGTGCGTAAAAAGTTAAAAACGTTACATATTGAAGGGGCAATTGAAACGATTAGAAGTGTTGGATATAGATTACATATTACTTGGGATAATGGTATGGAAAATTGATAAGGCTGTTTATACGTGATCATATACCACTTATTTGTTTTACAGTATTCCAACTCATATCCATATTCCTAGTATATTGGTTTGATGGGCATAAGCATATAACGACGGCATTATATGCAATGTTTTTAGGTGTTATATTTATGGTAAGTTATTTATTATTCCGTTATTTTACACATCGTTCTTTTTATGAACGCTTAGCAAATCCGATGCAATCTTTGGATGAATCTGTTCAAAAATCTGATTTTGCAGTTTTATCTACTGCTCTCCAAGATTTGCTTGAAGTGCAATATCGCCATTATCAAAATCAGCTGCAATTACAAGAGAGAAAAAATAATGATCATTTAACCTTTATGAATCAGTGGATTCATCAAATGAAAACACCCTTGTCTGTAATAGAATTGATTACACAGGATGAAGTGGATTCGCGTTTTGAAAGTATTAATGAGGAAACTGATCGGTTGAAAAAGGGATTAGAGATGGCTTTGTATGTCGCGCGTTTAGAAGCATTTACACAAGATTTTTATGTGGAAAGAGTACAACTCCATAAAATAGTGAATGATTCCGTGCATGAACATAAACGCTTTTTTATTAGGAATTTTGTATATCCAGAACTTGAAATTGATAAAGGTATTACTGTAGAAAGTGATGCGAAATGGTTACAATTTTTAATTGGACAAATTATATCGAATGCGATCAAATATTCATCAGGCAGTAGAGAAAAAATTAAAGTAAAAGCATGTAAGGAAGGGAATACAGTTATTCTTGAAATTGTCGATAGTGGTGTAGGGATACCGAAACAAGATTTACCAAGAGTATTTAAACCATTTTTTACAGGGGAAAACGGTAGAGATTTTAAAGAATCAACTGGGATGGGACTATATCTTGTATATGAAATTACGAAACAATTAGGACATAGTGTAGAGATCCATTCAGAAGTTGGTAAAGGTACGGTTGTACGAATTAAATTTTGTAATGTGTAAAAGTGATTCAGGCTAAGGAACTTTAAGTATAAGTTTTTTAGCCTTGTTTTGTACCTTTGATAAAATTATAAAATTAAAAATTATTTACATAAGAAAAACAAAGCAATAGCGTTAAAGATAAAAATGAGTCTTTTATTACTTGTTAATGAAAGGAGTGAATCAGAATAGATATTCGGAAAATGAGATATTTCATAACAGTGGCAGAAGAATTAAACTTTAGTCGTGCGGCAGAACGTCTTATGATGGCACAACCGCCTTTAAGCCAAGAAATTCGAAAGTTGGAAGAAGAATTAGGAGTTCAACTTTTTCATCGAACAAAAAGAATGGTGGAACTTACTGACGCGGGGAAAATATTTTTAGAAGGTGCGCGGCAAACGTTATTGCAGGTAGATAGAACCATTAAAGAAACACAGCTTGCGAATGAAGGGAAGGTCGGGCATTTAATCATTGGTTTTGTCGATTCTACAGAAACAGTTATAGACATATTAAAAACATTTCGAGAACGGTATCCTAAAATTCAGCTCATATTACGTGAGATGACAACAGACCAGCAAATAAAAGGGCTCTACGAAAAACAAATTCATATTGGATTTATTCGTTCTGAGCAGAATAATGAAGTATTATCTTCTGAAGTTTGTTCTGAAGAATGTTTAAAATTGGTTTTGCATCAAGATCACCCTTTAACTTCGTTACCTAACATTTCAATCCAATCATTAATTGATGAACCATTCATTTTATTTCCGCGTCATTTTGGTACAAATTTTTATGATTTAATTATTAGTTATTTTTGGAAACATGGAGTAAGTTTAAATATTGTTCAAGAAGCGATTCAAATGCAAACGATTGTGAATTTAGTTGCTGCAGGAATGGGGATTTCCGTCGTGCCATCATCGGTGGAGAGTTATAAAAAATCGGGAGTCATGTATAAAGACATTCAAGAAAAAACACCAAAAATAAATTTATATGTTGGATGGAGACAAGATGAAAAGTCTGTAGTGTTAGAGAACTTCTTAACGATTGTTAGAGAGGTTTATACGACTTCACAATTTGAATTTAAAGAGTAAAAGCCCATCTTGATAGGATGGGCAGTGGGGATTTTGAAAGGGAAAATAATATTTTATATTAGGACTGCAAAGATATTTTGTGGCTTTTATTAAGAAATCCACTGATGAATCAACCTGTTTTGCTCGGATCATACTCAATGAAACTTTTTAGTATACTATCAATTTGATCCATAATTTCAGGTTGCAATTTAATACTAGAAGCAATTACGTTTTCTCTTATTTGCTCCGGATTTGATGCGCCGATGATTGCAGAGGAAACAGCTGGATTTTGTAATACCCAAGCAACTGCGAGTTGTGATAGGGTAAGATCAGTTTCTTGCGCGATGGGATTAAGTTTCTGAATAGCAGTGAGTACATCATCACTCATCCAACGTTGCACGAGTTTGTGGAAAAATGGTTTACCAGCATCTGAATTAGCACGTGATTGAGTAGGGATTGGTTTACCAGGTTGATATTTTCCAGTGAGAATACCTTGTGCGAGCGGGGACCATACAACTTGACCAAGTCCCTCACGTTGACATGTTGGTATCACATCAGTTTCGATAACTCTCCACAACATTGAGTATTGAGGTTGGCTAGCGATGAGTGGAATGTTCAATTCTCGTGCCAGTGCTGCACCGCGGGTGATTTGTTCCGATGTCCACTCACTTACGCCTAAATAAAGGACTTTACCTTGCCGGACAAGATCAGCAAAAGCTAACATCGTTTCCTCAAGAGGGGTTGTTGTATCAAATCTATGTGCATAATAGACATCAATGTAGTCTGTCTGTAATCGACGTAAAGATGCATTACAATTTTCTATAATATGTTTTCGTGATAATCCACGATCATTTTTTCCAGGTCCGGTTGGATGGCAAACTTTTGTACATAGTTCTATACTTTCTCGGCGTATACCTTTCAAAGATCGGCCAAGTACTTCTTCGGCTATCGTGTCTGAATAAACATCAGCAGTATCAAACGTTGTAATTCCGACATCTAGAGCGGTTTTCACACAATCATTTGCAGTAATTTCATCTATTTTTCCACCATGATTTATCCAGTTCCCGTATGCAATCTTGCTTACTGTTAATCCACTGTTTCCTAGTTTGCTAAATTCCATTGTAGAATCCCCCTTAAAAATGATACCTTTATTATAAGAACTGAAATTTAGTATGTATAATATATGATTTATGATGAATTTATATAAAAATTATATAAGAGGGAATGCTTACAATTTTATTGCTAGGGAAAGCTAAAGCAAGTAGTACAACAAATGTGGTTGATGCTTGTTCGATATAAAGTTAAGAAATAATGAATAGACCTTAAAAGAAAGTAATCTTTTTAGCAGCACAAATAATTGCATTTACTCATACAGTACCATTATGGTACAATATGGTTACTAATGAGGGAAAGGAATGATGGGTGGACGATGATTAACTAATCTTATTTTTAAATGTTGAAATTAAATAAATTTCAATTTATAAAAAATAGGATTAGTCTGCCCAATTCCAAACAACGGTTTTGCTATTTGTTTTGCGTAATAGCTTATTTGGGTATAAATAATGTAACGACTAATCCTGCCAAAATTACTTTGGGAGGATTTTTTTGTTCTCCCTTAATGAAAGGGATCGGTAATATGAAAGAACTTTTAAAATTAAATGATGTATATGTTGAAATAAAGGAAAATACTTTGTTAGAGAAAATGAATGTTACAGTAAAACAAGGAGATGTTATCGGATTAATTGGTAAAAATGGTGCTGGTAAATCAACGTTGCTTCAATTAATAAATGGGAAGATTGAACCATCAAAAGGTACTGTTGAATGGCAGCAAATGAATATGACAACAGCATATGTTGAACAAGAAATTGAATGTTTTAGTAGTAATGATGTGATTGCCAAAGAAGCAGAACTTCTTGCGAAATGGGGCGTACCGACGAACGATTTTTTTACTTTAAGTGGTGGTGAAAAATTAAAAGTTCGACTTGCAAAAGGATTTGCTAAAAACCCTAACGTATTAATATTAGACGAACCGACAAATCATTTAGATGAGATGAGTACGGAATTTCTCATTAAACAAATAAAAAATATGAAGGGTACAGTTATCGTTGTATCGCATGATCGATATTTTTTAGATGTTGTCGCAACAAAAATATGGTCAATTGAGGATAAGAAATTAATTGAGCATAGCGGTAATTATACGAGTTATATGAAAGCACGTGAGCAAAGAAGATTAACGCAGCAGCGTGAATATGAAAAACAACAAAAAAAGATAGAACAAGTAGAAACACATATAAAAGAATTAAGTTCATGGTCACAAAAGGCACACGCACAGTCTACAAAACAAGAAGGTGTTAAAGAATTTTATCGTGTAAAAGCGAAACGAATGGATGCGCAAGTTAAGTCAAAACGAAAACGTCTCGAAAAAGAGCTAGAGAAAACGAAAGTAGAACGTGTGAAAGAAGAGTACTCAGTTGAGTTCTCTATTCAAGCGAATAAAAAAGTTGGAAAACGCTTTTTAGAAGTAAAGCAATTAAAAAAAGACTTTCATGGAAAGACATTATTTGAAAACGTTAATTTTACAATTCAGCACGGTGAGAAGGTTGCGATAATTGGGCCAAATGGTAGCGGGAAAACAACATTACTGAAGATGATTATGGGAACGGAAACTACCGAAGGAGAAGTATGGATTTCACCATCAGCAAACATTGGATATTTAACACAAGAAGTATTTGATTTACCGCTTGATAAAACACCAGAAGATTTATTTTATAAAGAGACATTTGAAGAAAGAGGAAAAGTCCAAAATTTAATGAAACATTTAGGGTTCCAAGCTTCTCAATGGAAAGAGCCAATTGAGTATATGAGTATGGGGGAAAGAGTGAAATGTAAGCTCATGGCTTATATTTTAGATGAAAAAGATGTACTTATTTTAGACGAACCGACGAATCACCTTGATCTACCTTCACGTGAACAGCTTGAAAATACATTAGCTGAGTATAATGGAACACTCATTATCGTTTCTCACGATCGATATTTTCTGGAGAAAACAACTAACGTAAAACTTGTGTTTTTAAACAATACGATACAAAAGCAGCTCGAAGAACCTACGAAAACAAGAGATGAAATTGAAGAGCTACGTTTAACGCTAGAAACAGAGAGACAAGAAGTATTAGGTAAATTAAGCTTTTTAACTTCTAAAGACAAAGAATATAAAGAACTGGACGAACGGTTTATGGAGCTTACGAAGCAGATCAAGGCGCTTTAACGTAAATAAGGGGGATTAATATGGGAAAAGAGAGTTTGACTAAGTTATTTAAAATAGATTGTGGTGATATATACCTACAAGAGTTTACGGTCAAAGATGCAGAGAGTATTTATAAAATAGCAAATCAACCAGAAATAGAAAAGTTTTTACCCGACTGGAAATCAACGAAAGAACAACGAGTTAATTGGGTGACAAATGATGAAATACCAGAAAATAAAGCATTTCTTGATGCAGTGAGAACTACGACTAACACAGATGATCACATATTGAGGCTAGGAATATTTAAGAAAACCACAAATGAATTTATTGGATGGTGCTGCACAAGTCTGAAAGATGAGCTTCCTGCACCGAATAGAGAAATCATGTATGCTGTTTCAAGTGAATATCATAATAATGGATATGCAACGAAAGCGACACAAGGCTTGATCGGCTATTTGTTTGAAAATACAAATGTGGATGTCCTTAACGCAATTGCATTAATTAATAACGTACCGTCAAATAAAGTTATTGAAAAATGCGGGTTTGCTTTTTTGAGTCAACAGACGATAGAAAATCAAATTTTTAATCATTATGTATTGAGTAAATCCGAATGGGTAAAAAATAGTGCTCTTTAAAGGGGATCATGCAATGCAAAAAGCTTAGAGTTAAAATTCTAAGCTTTTTTGCATTTTAAAGTACTAGTTGGGGTCCTGCCGGCAAAACGCGGAAATTATACGCTAAGCAACTTCTAGCAAAGAAAAAACCGATTTCCTGTACGCTAAGGAAATCGGTTTTTAGCTTAGTAATGAATTTATAGTTGTTTTCTGAACCTGGGGCCAAACAGCTACTTTGGTATAAATTGTGGTTTCAAAATATGGATGCACTTATAGAGTATATAGCTAGTAGTAGAGCGAAATTATGCTATTATCTTTTTAGCCATTCGATAATTAGTTAATTTAATGCCCTTACGTTCTATAATTTGTGAACAGATTACTTGGTACCCTTTGTGTTTAAAGAATGACTTGGCAGTAATACTGGCCTCTGTGATAATCTCTAAAAAGTTTAATCTTTTTGCCTCTAACTCAAGCATATCAACAAGAGCTGAAGCTATACCTTTCCCTTGATAATCTTTATGAACATAAAGCCTATCAGGGGTTCAGCCGAGATACGTGTAAAAACGGGTCATAAGCTGTAATATATTTCCGTTATTGGTTTTTTAGTTAAAAATATCTACCTTATGATTAACAAAAAGCTGATTCCCTATGCGCTATAAATGAACTGCCCCCAATTGTTAAACAAAACCTAGCAATTGGGGGCAGTTCATAGTTATCATTTGACTCTTCTAGTGACTTTCTCAAGTAAAGCACCCTTTGGTTGAATAAGATTTATTTATTCATTCCCATCAATCGCTTAATTGTTCTTATTTGGGGTACAGTCACATGCCCATCAACTTAAGAACGAAAACAAAAAGAACTTTCGTTCAAACAAACTAAAAAACACGTAATGTACTTGTTGTTATTGAATAACCAGCTATCTTGTTTTGATTTCAGATATGTTAGTGTATTTTCTCTAACTTGTGATAATTCATTCAAATAATAATCTAAAGATTGCTTTTTTATTCCTTCCCTTGCTTTGTCTCCAAGTTCTAAAGAAATTCGCCACTTTAGATATTCACTTTCAGTTAAATCTCTTTTTTCAAACGAGATAACTCGATGAACAAACTCCATCGCTGCAATATGTGATAAGAGAGAACCAATAGTGTTTGAACTACCGTTTGGTAAGAAATCTAAATCACTTTGGTTTAAATTGGAGAGCTTGTAACATCTCTTGTATGTTCAAGCATTGTTACAAGCTCTCCAATCTTATTTGAATAGTTTTCTCTTGAAATTATTCTATAATCTATCATATATATCCCTCCAATTCATGCTAAGCATAAGTTTACCAATAAAATAAAAAAGACAAAGTCTGGAAATTAATGTAAAATAATGATATAATTTAATTGAATATAAAGAAAAAGGAAACCTGTTTTTATCAGTGTTACCTTTTTCTAATTACACCACGGGGCCACCAACTAAATGTCATAAAAAACACGATAAGACAATATCTCTCAAATATAAAGCCGATTAGATCCGTAAAAAAGTTTAGACTTTTCGCCTAAGTAAAGTCGTTCCATGTAAAATCAACACTCAAGATACCGACAGGATATGAGCTGGCCATATAGTTTCTTCTAGAAGCTAAAGCTAATTTCGGATTACGAAAACAAAGGAGATTATTATAATAACCAAATGCTCGACAAATTGATGGACGTACTGAATGAATACCGCACCGATCGTTTATTTCGTCATAGAAATTACATTTGTAGTAAAGGTTCTCCAGAAAGTGTTGCTTACATTCTGTTTGCTGGTGAACGAGTTGATATCTAGATCGTGTTAAACGTTGAAGGACAACGAAGATAAAAACTATTTAATTTTCAAGGAACAGTTATTAACTTAAAACTTATTATACGAGGAGGGTGTATCATGAAAAAAATATGCTTTGTATTAATTGTCGACGCTGGTATAAATTATGGTTCAATATTTTCTCTACCATTTTTAAGGAATCAGGATAATTTGAAGGAATATTTTTCTAAGTATTATGATGTTTCAATTAATTATATTAGGGATAAAAACTCAGTTGACTATTTGGTAGTTCCCAAACCGTGTCCACCTTTTGATAATGAAAATAATCTTCCAATAATTGAAGTACCAGCAATC
>NZ_BOQD01000341.1 GCF_018332515.1 Bacillus hominis
ATAGAGACAAACTATAAAGGGGGCATTAAAATGAAGGCTATTATTTCATACGAAACACCTTTAGAACAAGCACATTTCACTGCAAAAAATAACGAAAAAGATATGTTTTATAAAGAAAATACTGAAGAATCTGTAGAATCCGCACTTCAGTATGACGTATTAGACGCTGTTGGAGAATTTAAAGGACAACCTGGCTACATCGTTTGTAACAACATTTCTGTAACAGACGAAGGTCGCCCTGTATTTGAAAACCGTTTTAAAAACCGAGCAGGCCTAATTGAAAACGAACCAGGATTCCAAGCGATCCGCGTTCTTCGCCCATTAAGTAACGATACATATGTCATCTTAACGATGTGGGAAACAGAGCAAAACTTTAAAGACTGGACAGAATCACGTTCATTCGAAAATGCTCATAAAAAACGTCCTGCACAAACAGAGGGACAAGCTCCGGCGCATCCACATGCGGAAGGACAAAAAAGCATTTTCTCTCGTCCATCTTTTGTGACTACTTTTGATGTTTTAGTTTAGAAGTTCGCAACAATTGGTACGTGAGATTATATCGACCGTACGACAAAAAAGGAAACACCATTACACACTGGTGTTTCCTTTTTCTTTGTACCAATTATATATGCGAAGTGCATCTTCTTTACGCATATGCTTCACTTCATAACCGTGCCCTGCCACTGATACGGCAGCTGTACATAACTCGCCTTTCTTTTGAAAATACGATTGATTGTATCCTACTGCTTGAACATGCCTTCTTCTCATAATCCCTGTATATTTCGCAAGACCTCGGTACACCATCGTTAATTGATTGTCTCTCATCATATAACCGCCGCTTGTATAACGAGCGTATGCAAGTATTGTAAATACGACACATAGTGGTATCAGAGTGAACAAGGCAATATGTTGTTTAAAATATATGCTCGTACCGACAATCGGCACTGCGAGCACCGCACTTGTAACCCAGCCCATAATAATATAACGCCGCAATGCAGCCTTCGGTAAATGAACGATTTCGTCTTCCATTTCATACGGCAACTGCAAATAAGTAAGTAACTGCTGTACATCTTGTTTCCTCATAAAAGGATGTAACATCACTTCATTGCCGGCGGATTCTATACTTTGAATGACTTCCACCTCGACAGAGCAATAACCGAAAGGCTGCCGAAGAATTCCTTCTTTCACAGTAATCGCTTGAATGCGGTGTAATTTTAAAACAAACTCTTTCTTTTCAAATAAACCTTGAACGATGCGAATTTCATTTCCGTTTCGCTCTATTTTAAAGTTCGCATATTTTAACGCATAGCCGGCCGTAGAAACGACCCACGAAACCACCATTAAAATCGCGGCCATAACGATTAATTCATATACACCGTTATCCATCACATACGCTTCCACTTTATTTATGAGCCATTTTGGAAGAAATTCATTAAACTCTGAGTAAATAAGAAGAAGTCCAGAAAATACTAACCCGAATCTACCAGATGTAATAGATGCGAATAAAATTTCTTTCGTTGTTAACTGGTACACCGTCTTACTTTCTTCTGCTGCGGGCACTTCTTCAGTCACAACGCTTCTTTCTTTATGTAATAAGGCAATTAGTTCCTTCGCTTCGTCTTCTTTAATACCAGCTAACATTACTTCTGGTTCAGTACCGCCGCCCGCTACTTCTATATTTAACTTCGTAAGTCCAAGCATTTGATAAATAATGTTAGAAGACGTACTAATATTTTGCACACGGTCTTTATTTAAGTAGCTTTCTTTCTTAACGAACACACCATGTTTTATATGTAAAATATTATTTTCAACCCAGTACACTTTAAAATACCATTTTACAGCTGAAAAAATAGCCATAATAGTTAAAAGGAACAATAAAACAAAATAAAATAAATACCACGGTTCATTCTCGTCTGAACGAAATAGAACAAGAAAAATAAAAGGCAACAAAGTCGCAATTCTAATCCCTAATAATATCGTGATTGGATGTTGCCTCTTATACATCCTCATCACTCACTTTCGCAAGTTCTCCAATTTGTCTTTTCAGCTGCTCTGCTTCTTCTTTCGTTAAACCTGGAATACTATGAGAAGTTGCCGCTGTTGAAATATGTAATTCTGCTAAATTATACTTTCTCATAATTGGCCCTTGCTCAATCGTCACGTGCTGCACACGGATCATCGGAATAAGCACACGCTTAACAACAAACATTCCCTTTTGAATCTCAATCTCTTCTTCATTTAATCTGTAACTATAATAACGTTGACGTAAATTTGGAAACACAAAATAATCAAGTGGAATAAATGTAATAGCTCCTGCTACTAACAATCCAAACAACCAGCCCCACCAGTTAAAGTTAATCATAAAAAAGAAATACGCAATTACGACTGCAAGTATAACCACTGCCCCAATTAAAGCGTGAATCCTCCACACTTTCAGCATATTAGCATGAATCTCCCTTTCTAACGGCTGCATCTCATCACTCCAATTATATGAATTTACTAATTATATATTAGTTGTTATATACAGTTTTGTAAAATTATAGTTATTACATCATATCGAGCATTTCTTTAAAATTCCCTTCATTAATTGAATACACTTGAAACTGAATATAATCTATCTCATTCGTATCCTGATGAGCAAATGGCAAAACAGTAAATCTTGCTGCCGATCTCCCTAACATATCTATAATCATAAGAGAAACATCAATATATTCGAAGTCTACACGGAATACTACCACTTCTCCCGTACATTCATAATCTTTAATTGCATCATAAGACTTATTCGCATTAATCAGCATCACTTTGAATAGTTGGTTCAAATTTTCTGGTTTGAAATTAATCATTTATACAACTCCTTTTTCGAACAAAACACTATGAAAACAATGTAATCCTATAACCTCATAGCCTCACACATCAATTATATTAAAAATAAAGCTAGTTTTTTATAATTTTTTTGATATAATTACATACGGGAAACGGGAAGAATTTTGTCTTCCCTTGTGTTTTTATTTGCATCTAGTACTTTTGCTAGATGCTTTTTTTTATGCTAAACAAACTTAAAAAGGTATCCTCAAATACTTTGAGGATACCTTTTTATCGATTTAGTGTATTTCAACAATTGTACCATCTTCAAATACTTTGAATACGCCAGTAAATCCTGGTCCAGCTGCGCCTTCTATTTTATATGTCGTACGCACTCTAATTTGATAATATTTCTTTCCATTTTCTACTTGCGTATTCTCTAGTGTGTAATCATATTCTTCTTTATATTCATTTTTGATATATTCTTTAGCTTTCTCAAAAGTAAATGCATCTTGATTCTTTCCTGTCTCTACCTTTTTGGGCTTCTCTGCCGTTACCTTTTCATTCTTTTCTGTTTCTACTTTTTGCGACTTCTCTGTCGTTACCTTTTCATTCTTTTCTGCCTCTACCTTTTTGGGCTTCTCTGTCGTTACCTTTTCATTCTTTTCTGCCTCTACCTTTTTGGGCTTCTCTGTCGTTACCTTCTGATTCGTTACTACATTTGTTTTTTGTGCCTTCGTTGCTTCACTCTTTGCATTTTTTTCTTCTTCATCAATTTTCGTGATTAATCCTACAGCTTTTTTATTATATTCTTCAAGGTTCTTGTTATCTTTTGTTTCTGAAACTAGCTTATTTAGTAACTCTTTCGCTTCTGCATAATTTTTCTTATTTATTAACTCTTCACTTTTCACCAGTTGCTCGCTATACTTCTTTTTTTGTTCTAAGATGGCTAGTAATGCTGTTCGTTCTTCCTTTGCTTGTTTTATAAGCGCATTACTTCCATCCTTCACACTCTCTACTTTTTCAAATGACTTGATCGATTCTTCTAACTTTGCTTCGTCTTTTAGCTTCACTGCTTCAATCATTGCTTTCGTTTGTTCTACAAGCACTTTTACATCTGAATCATCTTTTTTCTCATCTAGTGCTTTTTCAAATGATGATAAAGCTGTTTTATATTCTTTATTCGTTAGTGCGGTATTCCCCTCATCCACCGCTTTTTCAAAATTCCCATTACTACATCCAGCTAGCATTAAAAATGTAAGGCCAATTACTGTTAATAGTTTTTTCATTTTCTCTCCCCCTATATATCCCTAAAATAATAACATCATATGTATAAAAGTCTGTGTAGCAATTAGACTGAAAGCAAATATGTACTACATTGTGTGTGGGAAAGGAAGTACATTTCATTTGCTATCATTAGTTAAAACTCCCAAATAGTTGGTAGTTGGTTTTCTTCTTCTTCTTTTAAGACAGAAAGGAATTTTAATAAAGCCCTTACTCAGAATCTTTACTACACACACTCTTATACACATAGAAAAATCATTTTTCGTTTATAGTTTGCTATTTCTTCAGCTTTAAATATTCTCAGCTAATTGGAATACAAACTATAATCTGTAACACACAGAAAAGCAACAGAAAACAAACCGCAACAAAAGTCACGATTCGTAACTATTTTGTAACACAAATGTAACATAAAGGTTTTAAACATACAATAATTTTTTTTACATTATTTTCCCCCTCTACATTTTAAGATCCAATAAGATTCCAATCCTAATTTCATCTCCCACCTACTATTGGACTATCGCTCTTCAAACGCTTTAAGAACGGGACTTATTTCCTAAATCGTTAAAATTAATTACATAGATTGCTCTTTTTCAACAAAACACTACGAAAACGTATAACCTTTTCCTTCCATACCTTTACACATCAAATATATATAATAAAGCTAGTTTTTATACTTTTTTTGAAATAAGCACATTCGTGAAGCGGGAAGACATTTATCTTCCCTTGTGTTTTTTATTTGCAGCTAATTCTTTTGCTAGATGCTTTTTTTTATGCCAAATAAAGATAAAAAAGGTATCCTCAAATACTTTGAGGATACCTTTTCACTTTTATTATTTTTGCTGTTTTCTACCTAATACGAGTAATCCAAAACTCATCATTACAAGAATTGCTCCCATATATGGTTCCACAGGCATTTTCTGTCCTGTCTTCGGTAGTTCTTTTTCAGGTTTTTCTGGATTCATTGTTCCAGGATTCTCTGGATTCGTTGTTCCTGGTTTTTCTG
>NZ_BOQD01000342.1 GCF_018332515.1 Bacillus hominis
AATTAGAGGAGGTATAACTATGGATATTAACAATTTGATTATTGAAAATATTGATAACCCTCATGAGTTGGAGAAAATGTATAGAAAAGACCCGAAAGCTTTTAAAAAGTCATTCTCACACGCATGGGAACAAAATCCTGATTCTCAGGTTCTGGGTATTTGGTATGAAAGATTGCATTTCAAGGAGACGGAAAATACAGGAAAAACTTCCTTGATTCAAAAAGGTTTCTTATTCATGGGTATTTTAGCCATTCTGGCCGGGATAAGCACGAGGATCATTTTCCATTTTGTTGAACAGGAAGCAATTGCTCCAATTAACTTGGCTTTTGGTATAATTCCTTTTATTGCTGCCTATTTTGTTTACAATAATACTCCGAAAAAAAGTGTTATTTATTCTCTTGCAGCATTGTTCTTAATTTCTGGGTTTTATCTTAATATGTTGCCATTAAAGTATAAAGACAGTATTATCCTTGCTTATTTACACCTTCCTATATTCTTATGGGTATTGGTAGGGCTTGCATTTACAGGAAATGAATATTCAAAAGGCAGTACGAGATTAGCCTATATTAAATTTAATTTGGAATATTGTATTCTCTACGCTAGTATGGCAGTTAGCGGAATGATACTAGCAGCATTAACCATGCAGTTATTTAGATTTGTTGACTTGGATATAGGAGACTTCTATTTTAGTAATGTCGTTTTATTTGGTGCTGCCGCTCTCGCTATTGTGGCTGCATACTTGGTGTCAATGAATCTTAAATTTGCTAAAAATATTACACCATATATAGCTAAAATTTTTAGTCCTCTCGTACTGATCACATTGTTGATCTATCTTATAACGGTTATATGGGTCGGGAAAAATCCATTTTTGGACCGCGATTTCCTGATAGTCTTCAACGGAATACTCCTTGGTGTATTGGCCGTTACCATATTTTCCATTATCGAGAGCGACTCAGACGAGAAAAAGGACATTTCAGATTATATAAATTTTGCCTTAATTGTTCTTGCGCTTATCATTGACAGTGTAGCTTTGTCAGCCATCGTTTTCAGACTTTCTTCTTATGGGATTACACCTAATCGACTTGCTGTTTTAGGAGTAAACATACTTATCTGGGCAAATCTAATTTGGATTATGCTCTCCTATATGCGTTTTCTACAAAACAAATCCGGACCTTCAGCTATCCAAGATGCCGTTACTAAGTATTTGCCGGTCTACGGACTTTGGGCAGCTTTCGTTACATTTACTTTTCCTATAATTTTTAATTAGAAAGGATCTGTTAATGTAACGAAAAGTTAATCTTCTATAACGTATAAAGTCCTTAGAGGCGATAATTCAATTTTGCATTTATATAATTTCTCGACAATAAAAAACGTCCCAAAGTAGGACGTTTTTTATTATGCGTATTGCTGTTTTTTCTTAATAAGCAACAACACTTGCGAAATAGTTGCAAGTGCAGGCAATTCAATCAACGGCCCAATGACTAATGCAAGTGCAATAAGAGGTTCGTCTGGAAAAGCTGTCACAGCAATAGCAAGTGCAACAGGTGAGTTTCTCGCTAATGTTGTTAAGCTAAGGCTTACTGTATCTTCATAGGATAGATGCATAATACGTCCTACAAACTGTCCTAGTATAAAGTTAATTATGAAGAATAGTAGCACTGGGATAAGTAACAATAAAACAACATTCATATTTTGTAATAAGTACTTACCTTGTGAGGCAAACATCGCTACTATTGCTAAACTTAAAAATACAATTTGAGCAGAGCTGAAAAATGGAATGAGTTTACTCTCAAGTGTATCAGTCTTTTGTATTTTATTCATAATGAATTTCGTGCCGTGAGCTAGTAAAAATGGTAAGACTAGTACGATAACGATGCTTTCTACTAAAACAGAAATCTCTACAGTTTTCATTACACCGGCAAATAAAAATAAATAAACCGGGAGCAATAATACTTGTAAAATTAAGTTTACAGGTAAAATAGATGTAGATAATGCGACGTTACCTTTCGCGATCTCTGTGAAAATTAAATACCAATCTGTACATGGAGTAACCATTAACATAATAAAGCCAACCCAAAGTGCTGGGTGATCTGAAAGAAATAACGCGCCTAATCCCCAAGCAAGAAAAGGCGTCCATATAAAGTTAATACCTAGGCTTGTTCCAGCAAATTTTAAGTTGCGGAATCCATTTTTTATATCCTTTAATGGAATGCTGAGGAATAATCCGTAAAGCATTAAAAACAAGAAGGGGACAATAAATTTTTCCGAATACATATGTACCATATTAAATTGTCCTAATATAACCCCGAATATAACAGCTGCAAGAATGATAAAGGTTTGAATCTTTTCTAAAGTGCTCATTAATTAATCCTCTCTATAGATGAATTTCCCTCTCTAGTTGTATTATACACGGTAGTTTACTTATGTGTTTTCGGATTTATCATTTCGACGAATGAAATATTTCCTTAATATCTTCAGTTTGAGATTTATTTAATTTTATAAGTTACTTGACTAAAGTAAGTGAGTGTAATATACTCACTTACATAAGGTAATTAAATAACAAAAAGTTATACTTAAAGTTTAGACAATGTATTTAAATGAGATAGTTTCAGCGATTTATGATGAAACCTTTTCTTGGAATAAGATTTTTACTGCTGATGATTAATGAATATGAAAAGAAAGATTAGGT
>NZ_BOQD01000343.1 GCF_018332515.1 Bacillus hominis
GATAAAGAGTTTATCGTATTTGTCGGCCCTTCTGGATGTGGAAAATCAACAACTCTACGTATGATTGCAGGTCTAGAAGACATTTCCGATGGTTCGTTTTATATTGATGGAGAACGTATGAATGATGTCGCTCCAAAAGACCGAAACATTGCGATGGTATTTCAAAATTACGCACTATACCCGCATATGACTGTTTATGATAATATCGCGTTTGGCTTGAAACTACGCAAACTTCCAAAAGATGAAATTAATCGCCGAGTAACGGAGGCGGCGAAAATCTTAGGGCTTGAAGATTACTTACAACGAAAACCAAAGGCATTATCAGGTGGACAACGCC
>NZ_BOQD01000344.1 GCF_018332515.1 Bacillus hominis
ATGGCATTTGGATTAAAACTTCGAAAGATAGCAAAAGATGAAATCGATCGCCGTGTGAAAGATGCAGCGCGAATTTTAGGACTTGAGCAATATTTAGATAGAAAACCGAAAGCGTTATCAGGTGGACAACGCCAACGTGTTGCGTTAGGTAGAGCAATCGTTCGAGACGCGAAAGTTTTCTTAATGGATGAACCATTATCAAACTTAGATGCAAAACTACGTGTTGCAATGCGATCAGAAATTTCAAAATTACACCACCGCCTTGGCACAACGACAATTTATGTAACACATGATCAAACTGAAGCGATGACAATGGCTTCCCGTCTTGTTGTTATGAAAGACGGAAAAATCCAACAAATTGGAACTCCAAAAGAAGTATATGAAACACCTGAAAATATTTTCGTTGGTGGTTTTATCGGTTCACCCGCAATGAATTTCTTCCGTGGAAAATTAACTGAAACCGATTTCGTTATCGACAGTTCACTAAAGATTAAAGTATCTGAGGGAAAAATGAAGTTATTACGCGAACAAGGCTATGTAAATAAAGAAATTGTTTTAGGTATTCGTCCAGAAGATATTCATGATGAACTATTATTTTTAGAAGCTTCACAATCTACTAATTTCACAACAAAAATCGAAGTTGCAGAGTTGTTAGGGGCTGAATCCATTTTATATATGAAACTCGGAGATCAAGATTTTGCAGCACGTGTTGATGCAAGACATACTTTTTCACCTGGTGATCAAATTAATCTTGCTTTTGATATGAATAAAGCACATTTCTTTGATAGCCAAACCGAACAACGTATTCGTTAAAAAATAAAGTTCTATTATAGAACATACAAAAAAACCGTCCACATATATACTGAGGGCGGTTTTCCATTATTATACTAGGGCTTCTATCGTATGAAATGATTGTCCTCTCGTGCTAATAATACCGAAAACTGGTAAATCACTGAGCACCACTTCTTCTTGCTGTTTTATAAAAGATGACGTTAATTGTTTTATCCCTATCCAAACGTCATTAATACAAAGTACATTGGAATCGTTCTCTTGTTGGCGAGAAAAAATAGAATCTATTTTATATAGACCAGCATTTTGAAAAAGCATATCAATACGACTATATGCCTCCATCGCAAAACTGATAACACGTTGCCAATCTCCTTGTTTTCCCATATCGTAGGATACAAAAAGTGCCTCTCCGCCTAGATTCGTAATTTCCTCGGCTGTTGCTTGTCCACTTTCTTGATCAATGTCCGTCACAATTATTTTTGCGCCTTGCTTAGCCAACAAAAGAGCTGTACTACGTCCAATACCGATGCCACCACCAGTTACAATGGCAACCTTTCCTGCAAGCTTCATTTTCATTACCCCTTCTATAAGTCTTACCGTCATTCAGTATACTCTTTTATTAGATTAGTCCGCAAGCAGGAAAAGTTAATCCGACAACTTGTAAGCGATTACTTTTTTGTTTCTTGTTTTTTCTTACTATTATATTGATCGAAGGTTAAACCAATAAAAATAAGAATCCCCCAAAATATTAAGCTACCTCCAGTCATTCCAAATCCCCCTTTGTTATATAACAATATTATTTATATCCATTATACCATTATCTTAATTTTCAATCTATTAAAACGAAAATAGGATGTTTGAATTAGCTACCGCTTCTTTAAACATCCTTCAGTAATATGGAGGGTACTAGATAGGAGATATCCACCCTATATAAATTCCCTTATATCAAT
>NZ_BOQD01000345.1 GCF_018332515.1 Bacillus hominis
CAGGTGGACAACGCCAACGGGTTGCACTAGGAAGAGCCATTGTCCGTGACGCAAAAGTATTTTTAATGGACGAGCCTCTATCGAATTTAGACGCAAAATTACGTGTAAGTATGCGTTCAGAAATCTCTAAACTGCATCGCCGTTTAAATACGACCACTATATATGTGACACATGATCAAACAGAAGCAATGACAATGGCATCACGCCTTGTTGTTATGAAAGATGGACTCATCCAGCAAGTGGGTACTCCAAAAGAAGTATATGATAATCCTGAAAACATTTTTGTTGGCGGATTCATTGGTTCTCC
>NZ_BOQD01000346.1 GCF_018332515.1 Bacillus hominis
AACACTACATATAAATAAAAATGGAGATTCTTTCACTGGAGACACAATGAGCGATATTTTTAACATTCCCCTTGATAAATATAAAAAAATTCTAGATATTGTAAAGTAAATAATAATAAAACAATTTAATCTTAAACACCATTCAATCAACTATTTCGATCACACTATACTAATTTTTGACTCCCTCTACAGTAAAGAGGATAAGATAATGCCCCTCTGAACTTTGAAATACTAATAAAAAAAGGCGAATTATCATAAGTTCGCCTTTTTAAAGATTGTAGCCCGCTCTGTAATAACTCCATACGCCCCCCGATTATTTACATAATTGCTCTTTTTCAGAATTCCTCCTAAAATTCACAATCATTGCTTTAATAGCACTCTTATAACCTCTATGTTTTGCAAAACGAAGGACTTTCATTGAATTTTTGATAATACTCACTTAGAATTACTATCCGTTGAATATAATTCAACCAACAATTTAGTATTTAAATTGCTAGTATCTACTACAAATTCCATTGAAGTTGTAACTAGATTGTCTCTATATAAAGTTTGAATAGACATATCACTTCGATTTTCATAGAATATGCCTTGTTCCTTTTGTTGCTCTAATACAAACCACTTTCCTTTAACTCATTCAATATTTAGCGCATATGAAAACCCCTTATTCTCATCATAAACCTTTAATGGTAGATCCGTTTTCGGCATCCAAACTCTTCCAATTTCAACCGCAACAGAAACAGGTGCAGCTGGGAATAAATGAATAACATTCTTATGTCCGTGTTTAAGCCTAATCTTATTCAATAACTGTCTAAAGGCTTCCCTAAATAATTTTAATTGTTCTTGACTTTTTAAGAAATCAGTATTTGGATTATCAATAGTTAATGTCCAAATAGATACTTTTTCTCCGAGTATTTCATGAATCTTACTATTCTTAATCTTTCCACTCAATGAGATATTAAGAGCAACCGTATCTGAATCTACAGGTGGTTCAATAATTTTATAAACAAAATTTTCAGGTCCCTCTTGCCACTTCCAATCGGCAGGTTCACGATGCAATTGATAAACATCTGCTACTTGGATATCCGATAACAACCTACCAAGCTCAATCAACAATGGTTGAGGCGCTAGTGCAAAAACTGAAAAGTGATTGATACCAGCTTCCATTTGAGGCATTACCTTCAGATTAAATTGACGTCTTAAATTCTCTTTTTCAATTATCCAGTAGATACTTTCATTATCTCTAAATGTACTATTATTGAAACTTAACTCTACTCCCATTTTATCAATAGGATATTTTTCGGGTAACATAGCATAAACTGCTTTTCCCATACTGACTTTTGCTGTATTTTGACCAATATTTGCATCATATAATATTACTTGTGATTGTTTCTCTTCCGTTAAAGATGTTAACAACTCCATACGTTCTTCGTGTCTTTTTTTCATTTTTACAAGTATTTCTTCTGAATGTGCCTCTACTTGATCTCTATCTATCATTCGATGATGAACATCGCACATTAACATAAGATTACTTATCTCTTTACATAATTTCTCGGACCTCTCAACATCTCCTCGTGGCCCGTTTGGCTTATCTGCTACAATATGAGCTATATAAGCTGAATTAAACTCTGCTTTAGTGGTAGAATCATACCATAACGGTTTATTACAGCCTTCATATTGACAACGTCCAGCTGCCTTTCCCCATAACCTAAATTTCACTTTTTCAGGTATATTTGATACTGACAATCACATGCATCCCCTTTCTATTTTTCGGATTCTCCCTTATCAAGGATACTAATTCAAATAAAATAACAAATTCGGACATAAATTTATCCAAATTTGTTATACATTAAAGATGCATTATTTTGCTCTTTTAGACTATCTGACATACCAATATATCACACATAATCGTGATATACTTTATCAAGCTTCTTTTCAAAATCTTTACATTTTTCTACTACCTTTATACTTATGTCGTTAATCACTACTATACAGTAATATTTTTGACCGCTTTAATTTAAATAGAAAGCGCATATTGATAACGAGGGGTTTCCCTAACATTGTATTGATACACACAAACCTCTACCCAAATATTAGGATTAATACCTCTTCCTAATTCAATCGCAAGGCCAGCGGGACCAGCATAGAAAAGATGAATTTTTCTATAATCTTGCTCCTGCAATAGTTTTTCGACCTCTTCTTTAATTTGAGATTGTATATAAGAAACATCTTGTTTATACAACACTCTTTTTAGCCCAGGATCGTTAATTTCAAAGGAAATAGAGTCAAGTTGACTTCCTAGAGCTTCCTGAACATCCTTCATTTTAACTTTCCCACTCACCGATACCAAAACCGCCAAATTATCTTCTCCATTAATATTAGCTGATGAAGTTAATTCAACCTCTTTTTTTCTGTCTGGATGATCAGAAACCCATACGCCTCCTTCTCTTTCAAATTGATATACAGATAGAGGTACCGTATCTGTTAATAAAAAGCCCATATCAATTAATAAAGGAATAGGAGATAAAGGGAACACTTCAGCCACATTTGCTTCACTTTCACTAATTTTTTCTTTAAATCGCTTATACAATTCTCTGTTAATTTTTTGCCCTTCTTCCCATCCGTCCCTAGTGAAATTAGAAAACTCATCTTGGTTTTCAATAGCATCCAACAAAATGTAAGGGGCTTCTCCTTCGTGATCTATATTTGTTATAGGTCCGCCTAATCTTTTATGAATTAGTGCAATACTCTTTTTCTTTTTACTCTCGGACCAAGATCTTACCCAATTTTCATGTTTTTCTTTCATTTTGAATAGTAAATCCGGAGGGAATTTGTCCTTTGAATGTTTATCATCAATTAACTTAGAATGATGGTGACACATTAACATTAGATTCGAGAGATCTTCCAAAGTCTCTTCTGTATAACCGTATTGCTCCATATATTCCCGACGTGGAGAGGTTTTTGCGTGTCCAATAATATGTGCCTTAATACCTACATTAGTTAAACTACCTTCTTCAGACGCAATCAATCTCTTATTACAACCATCAAAAGAACAAATCCCTCCACAATTAACCCACAATTGATAATTTTCTACAGCAGCTAGTTGTCTTCTTTTCTGTTCTTTTATTTCTACTTCTTCTGTGACTTTATCTGTTTTCGTCAATAAAATCTCTCCTTTTTAATTCAATTATTTTTTTATTTGCTAAATTTCCATACCACACTTTTATCTCTTTTATCCCTACAATTATAAAGAATAAAGCATCATTTTCGAAATCAAGCCCTACTATACGTTCCCAATCATTCTTATCTACAAAAGAGGGGATAGGAACGAATTCAGGATGTGTATGCCATTCACCTAAATAAAAGCAACAACCGTCTTCACGTTCCCAGATAGAATTGAAATAATCTTGATGTCCTTCTGGTTTTCTACTAAAATGAAACCTACTTCTTTTATCAGTGGGCATAGGTTCGGACACGTCATCAATAATGTAATGTTCATTCTCTAATAGTATTCTCCCTATAAGAATACCTCCTGCTTCCGAAAAAAATGGTTTATCTTGCTTATATTTAAGCATCTTTACTATAGCTTCAGGGCGAATAAATAATGTCTTTTCATTCGGAAGAATGTATACAAATTCACTCTTAATAAGTATCACTTCCTTTTATCGAACATACTTTACAGCCCTCATTTTTATAAAAATACCTTGTTTCAAAGAGCTCTTCTGTGCTTAATGAATAACGTGGTGTAGTTTCATATCCCTTTTCAATGAATAATGTATCTTCACCTTTCCAAGATAACAACGGATTCCCTTTTAGCTGCCCCATTAGTACTTTTATTCCGGTTTCTACAGTCAGTAAAGCGGAACGTTCACTATCCAAGAAATTGTAAGGCGTAAAAACAGAACCACAGCCTGTCAATGTTTTAGAGAATTCCTGAAATGGCTTTGCAAATGCGGAACGATTATATAAAGCTGTCTCTTCCTTCTCTTTAAATAAACATTGATAGCAACCACCCTTATAACCATTTAATGTTACCAAAGTATGCCCCCCTATGCCTAAAGGCTCTACCCACGTATAAATTGTGGGTGGTGGGTTAGACTCTTTATGTAGCATTCGATTTATTATCATTTCTATATTAACGGAACCAATTGCCACAACAATAAGATCTATTCTTTCCTTATTTAACAAACCATCTTCTAATACCTGTTTAATATCATCGAAATATGATTTGACTTCGGTAAAAGGATATTTCCTCTTAATTTCTTCTTCTACTGCCCATACCTTTGGGTTCTCCATAAGTCCTAATTTTTTATATACTTTAAATACTGAACTACTACCTAATGCATGGCGATGAACGTTTTCTAATTCCATAAAGTCCATATCCACTATGGATACTTTTTTTACACCTGCTTTAGCAAAGCGCATTGCCACCTCACTTCCAACTGATCCAACACCAACAATTAATATGTGCTTACCTTTTAGTCCTGTATTTCCTCCAGTTCTATTCTGTAAATAGTCAGGGTGCCACCTCTTTATGTGTTTAGGATACAATGTTATATCTTTAGGCTTTGCAATAAAAGGATGAATTTTCTTTATAACCCTACTTTTTTTTACATTTTTCAAATTGGAAGAATGTCCAGTTAAACCACATCCAAATAATATAGTTTTTTGATGCCCCATTGGTAAACCAACAATAATAAATTCTATTCCTAAATTTGTGTTTTGGGATTTCCTCCCTAAAACTCTATGAAATTCTTGCTTGTTTTCAGGTGACAGGTTTTTTAATACATTCTCTTTTAAAGTTTTAAAATTCCACATTTCGAAATCTTGAGGTGGTACTATAAATGAACCCTTTTGCAATGGAAAATAAATACATCTGAATTTGTCGGTTTCTTTTATATCAAGATGAAACACTTGCTTTATAACATTCTCTAGAGGCCGATCCCTTTCGGCTGCTATGAATGTTATATGTTTTTCCCCAGCTTCTTTCTTCCACAAATCTAATTCTCTCAACTTTAAGTTTTCTGTATCTATGTGAGCATAAATATTTGATTTGCTACTAGCTGGCCAGTACGCTTCAAATTCTTCTATAAAATCTTGTTTGTTTCTACCGCTAATTCCATCTTCTATTAATTTAATTACCTTTTCTAGGCAATGTAATAAAACAGCGGTTGGATAACGCTCATCAATAATTAATGATTCTGTTCTTGTAAAACATAAAAAACCATTAGGCATTTTGTGTGGAATATATCCAAATTCATTATTCTTATCAAAAAACTTTGGTAAAACATTAGGAAACATATCAGGAAAACCAACTGACAAAACAGCTGGCTTTCCGTTTACCTCTATTTCTATCTCTGCGACATTACTACATTTACTATACTTATTTGAATCTACTTCCTTCAAAATACTAAATGAACGTATTAGGCTTTGCTCTAATGCATCCAATTCTTTTTGTATTTTATCCAATAAATCTTCCATTGTTCACCACTCTAATCCAATGCTGATTCCGAACTAGGGATTACAGGTGCTACATAAGCTCTTCTTCCAGTAGTAGACCTTGGAGGAATAGGGAAATCAACACCAAATTGTGTTCTTAGTATTTCCGCTGCATCTGTAGGATCTGAATGCTCTCTTGCTTCTTTTAATTTTTCAAGAAGCACACCTAATTTCTCCTTAAATGTCACCATCTGTTTAGATGTCATTTTCTCAAAGAGTTCAGGCTTTGGTTCAACTGGTAAATAGACTTTTAATCTAGGCATAAATTTATACTCGCCATCTACCTCAACGTATTCATCTACAAATCTTGAAATCATTTGAGAAACAATATCTATAAGTGCATCAAGATCTTTATAAGTTGTTGTTTGATCAAACAGATCAACGTCTTTTTGGATAGTTAACCAATGGTAAACACAAGAAGTTAAAGCGATCCCTGTAGGTTTACCGCTACCTTTATTAAACTTTAAATCTTTCCATCTTTTTAAGTAACGAACTACCCTACGGAACTGTCTTCTGTCATCTTTATCTGATAAGTGGTCACGAATTTCATTTATTAAATCTTTTGGGTTTGATTCATCCCAATACTTGTTTACTTCTAGACTTCCAGGTTTCCCCTTGGCTAAGTAAACTTTTCCATCATCATTAGAAGAAGCATACACTGTTACATCAACGTGATAGCCATCTTTATAAGTAACCGTCACACAGGGAACCTTAATTTTTATATCAGACGTGTGCCCTTCCAATGCATCATAAATCCATTGCTTAGCAGCTACCGGTTTTACATCTTCTTTAGACATGTCAAAATACAAGCCGACATCAATATCATAATCATTATCTAAAGGCTTGATACCAGTATTCATTGCATAAGAACCTTGATTAAAAATAGTAAAACTATATCTCGCCTCATCAGGTAATTTTTCGTTTATTTTATTGATAATAATATCTCTTTTTTCTTTTAACGTTGCGTTTTCTTCTTTTAATTTAATAGCTTCGTGAAACTGGTTAAATTGAGTCTTACATAGAACCATAATTCGCCTCCAATATTTTTTTATTACTGGTAATATCAAACTCTATAACTAAATAATAACATAATACAAACAGAATTATTAGTTTGGTGTCTTACTTGTATTACTGTAATTTTAGGGCTTTATTTTTGTTGTCACCTATTTATTTAGGTCTATAATAAATAAACAGCTAACTATTTAAGTTAACTGCCTTTTTCATCTAGTAATTATATATTCTAACCTTTTATCCAGAAATTGATAAATAGAATTTTATATTACTAATATAAAATAGATTTCCATACTGTTTACAAAGAGATATCTGTTTTTTTATATGTAATGTTATACAGAAATTACATAATAAGAATAAATGTTTCAGGAGTTCTTGCATATGTTCATCATTTACCCCTCTCAACTCATATGGCTTATAAGTTCCGGAAATCATCCAATAAAGAATTCCTAAGCTTATGTTCTTTAATTTCTACCACCTTTTGAGATTCATTATTACCAACAAGGCTGTCCATTTTCAAAAATTCATCAGCTTTCAAATTAAACATATTTTGTAGAGCATCCTTAACTACCGAATCAACCTCAGTTCGCATTTCCATTAAATTTCTAAGGCTCGGTTTGGTAATGAACCCCTGTATAAACATTTGATAAATTGTCTCTTGTTGCAATTTAATTTTGTTTTCAAGAATTGAAATAAGTAAGATTTTCTTAGTTAGCTGTTCCTTTAATTCACTTAATTCTCCCTGTAATACGCTGTTGTTCTTCTGACTTATATTTAATTCCCTCTGATAAGGAAGAAGTTTTTTTAATAGTTGCTTTGAATCCTTACCGTGTTTTTTTACAATTTCCTCTATCCTTGGTAATTGTACTTGAATGTTTTTATTTCGCGCTAATGTTTTATGAACAACAGTATTATACTCCTCAATTAATTGGAATCCCCTTCTTTCAGTACGAATCCAATAATTATCAGAAATTTCTTCATTTAACCAAGGAAGATTCCCCTCTCTAAATAGACTTTTCGCATACTTACTTAAGGTTCTCTTTGGAATTTCAGATTTAATTCCTTTATTTTTTACATAGCTTAAGATAATTTTTTTTATCTCATCTTCTGGATACTCCTTCTTTTTTCTTCCTACTTTACTCATTGTATAACCACCCTTCATAAACTTCATTGAATTTATCGATATTCTCCAATACCCCCCTCAGTTTTTTCGAATTTATTGCCAATTCACTTGTTAGGTTCGGGTTTATTTTTTTATACGATTTGCTAATTAACTTATGATGTAAATTAAACAATGTTTTGTATAGAGCAAGTGCTTCCTCTCGACTCTCTTCTATCCATTTTTCGATCTTTTCCCTTTTTTCCAAAAACTCATCATATTCTATTCTCCAATATTCAAAGCACTGAAAACACTGTGTTTTACAATTTTTTATTTTGGCAGTACAATAACCAATTTCAAGCTTATCCCATTCTTGTTTCAACGTTTTAGCTGGAGAAAATATAAATTTCTCTCTAAATAGCTTTCCTATATTTATTGTTTTGTTTGATTTTTCAGTAGAAAGCACAGAATTATTTAAGGAATGACCTGCAAGACTAAACATTTTAATAAGTTTAGATATTCCTGAATCTGTAAGAAAGAAATTATGTTGCTGATAGTGCCGCTGTGAGTAAATTGTATCATGCCCTCCCAATCGAGCGATTTCAATTGGATGAAATCCCTGAACCATTAATGATAAAAATGCTATATGTCTTGTATCATTAGGTCTTAAACGTCGTTCAAAATCAAACCTTATCCCATTACTTCTACCTTTTCTAATTTCTTTCTCCGAATCCTCTCCAATACTTCTAACTGTGAAATTATATGGCGGGGCAGCAATTACCATATCATAAAAATCATAGAGGATTTTTTTAAAAATAGCATCTCTTAAGATATTAGAATTCCTGGATTTTATTGGTTTATTTAATATTCCCTTATACGCCCTATATGACAGAAGAGTTTTCGAATAACCATAATTATCTGTCAATTCTATATACTCTTTAAACATTAAGTACACACTTATGGAGATCTCCAACTCATCAATTATTTTCTTACCTTTTTGACCCTTCTGCTTAATTCGAGGCAACTTAAGATAATACCGATCATTTTTAGTATATATACAATCTCTTCTTAAAAGGAGAAATTCTCCAATCCTTATCGGAATTATTGAAGTTAAATGCCACCAAATTCGTATTGGAAAGAAATATAAATATCTCCAATCATCACTATTCGATTTTGCATAAAAATCATTTAAAACCCATACAAACTTAAGACAATCCTTAACAGTAGGAATAGTTCGTGTATTTGATTGGACAGACGGGATGGTTGACAAAAATCTCAGATATTCTTCTTTCCCTTCGAAATGATCATAATAATTATAAAAATTAAATATAGCTGTAGCTATACAAGATTTCACATGCCCTCCTTTTTCCAAAATCCTCTCAATAAAATCTTCTATATACACTATTCTAAAGGCTTCTGTTTTTATAAGTTCATCTAGCACATAACCAAAATTTCTACTTACAGTACTATATTGATACTTAACTAGTAAGCTTGCCGTCCAACATTTCATTACTAATATAAACCTTTCTACTTCTTTCAAAGTGTATCCACTAAGTTCTTCCTTTACTCTACTAAAACGAAGATACGACATTTGGTCTCTTTCCTCATCATATAAATTCCATTGATCATCATAAAAATTGACTCTAGTAAATTTGTTTTTTTCGAGGTTTTCCAGATTTTCCATAGAAAGTTCGATACTAAGTTCTAAATCAAATGCTTCATCACTTAATTCTGCAATCTCCATTATTTTATTCACTATTTCCACCTACTTTGTCTGTGAAATATATTGTGTAACAGAAGGCAATTGACTTAAGACAAATTCAAATTCGCTTTTGGTCATACCCAAAAATTCATATATACTAGACCCAAACTTATTTTCAGCTTCTTTAAACAACTTTAAATCTCTAAAAAAAAGAATCGCATTTCTTTCATAATCTCCTTTATATCTATGTTTCCTATCATTCCTGGCAAAAAAATCGATATGCTTAAGTATTTGTTCAGTAATTGCAGAAAGAGCATAAAAATTATAAATAGCGAATGGACAGCCTATACAATTTTCCCGCTCTACATACATACAGTTTTCTGATGACACCAAGCATTGAACATGTCTTGTTTTAGAATACAACATTCCCATATTGAGCCTATTATAGATATTTTGCATTGTTTCTTCATCAAGTCCCTTAATAATATCCATAACCACGTTTTCTTGTTTTATAAGGTATAATAAAGCATCCACTATTCCTTCCAACCTCAGATCTTTCCCAATCTTCTCATATATAATATTTATTTCATTAGTTCTTTCTTCTATATTTTTTGCTGAACCAAATAGAATATTAGCAAATCCATCTGCTATAAACCCAAAATAATCCCTATAAAAAATTTGATTACTCAGAAAATTAACATCTCGTTGGTTTATATGAATATATACATTAGTAGTTTCAATCGATTTATGGTTCCGGAGAAATTTTAACAACTCTAATTCATGTGCAGAACCTTTTTGGTTTTTAGATAAATTATAAGCAAGTGTGATAAAAGTTCGATTCATTTTTAATGAAGAGAATCTAAGGTTTTTCTCTGGAAAAGCCTCAAAAAACTCCTTATAAGGATAACTAGTAAGTAGCCGATTCTTAGACTGAAAATCAATTAGCGAATCACTTAAAGGATTAAAAATTCTTGTCCTTATTTCACATAAAACTGCTGCATACGCAATAGGAAGAATTAATTGCTCCGAACAATAAAAATAACGATTTTCGCCAGTTTTAGAATGCTTTAGATTCTTAATTTGCATTTTCCTTATTATTGTCTTGGCATCTTCAATGCTTAACTCATTATTCTGAATCCACTCTATACTGTCAATAATACTGGTTCCTTCAAAGCTTATTCTAGGAATTTCCATACAGTCCCAGTGTCTCCAAGCATTATTTAAATGTACTAATGTATATAACCAAACAGAGTCATAACGATTATAAATGACATCCCTTAAATTATTTCTTAAAGACTTTAATAATGCCTCTTTTACACTACTTATAGCCTTATCTTTATGAATATCTAAGTTAGAAATATATTTAAAAAACTTCATAAATTCTTCTGCTGTATAAATTTCCGATTGTTTCTTTTTCTTAACTCGCTCCCTATACGGACTATTCACATTTGCAATTTTAAACATTTTCCCCTGTAAAAAACACCCTTCCATTTGATCAATTTCTCTTAAAAATATATAAAGTATTTTTTTTACTTTTTCTTTAGTATTACTATTAAAAAACATCAAATTAAGCTCCTTAGAAGAGTACATAAATAACTCCTTATCAAGAACTCTCCTAGTTAAGACCCTCGTTACAGAAAGGTACTCTAACAACCTTGCATTTTTTGAAACAAAATTCGACCCTGAGTAAGATTCTGATTTAAGCCTAATAAATTCAAACCA
>NZ_BOQD01000347.1 GCF_018332515.1 Bacillus hominis
TTATTCTGCATATTTTTTCTCCCTCTCCAATAAACCAGCCATTTTTTAATTACCAATTATTTCTTTTCATCATATTTAATAGTTGATACAATGTCTTCAACCAGTTATTCCTCGAAAAAACCAACCACTTTGTATTTTTAAAATGAATGAGGGAGTTTTTTAATATGTCTACCGATAAAAGACCGCCAAAATATCGACAAATAATAGACTATATGAAAGAAAAAATTGAAAACGGAGAATGGACAATTGGAAGTAAGATTCCTAGTCAGCGGCAGTTAGCGAAATTATTTCATGTCAATCGTAGTACTGTAATAACTGCACTAGAAGAACTTATGGCAGATGGTTTAATTCAAGGGAAAATTGGGGCGGGAACAATTGTAATGAATAATACATGGTCATTATTAGCGACTAATCCCCCGCCTGATTGGAGTGAATATGTGAAAGCTGGTATTCATAAACCGAGTAAATTAATGGTTCGAGAAATTAATGAAGCAGAAGCAAATAAAAAATTCATTCATCTTAGTAAAGGAGAACTTGCACCTCATCTTTTCCCGTTAGAAACCATGAAATTCATTATGGGAAACGTATGTGAGGAGCTAGATTATTTCGGATACGAGGAACAAAAAGGATATTTCCCTTTACGTGAAGCGATAAGTAATTATGTAAAATCATTCGGAATAAATACATCTCCAAGTTCTGTATTAATAGTCTCTGGTGCATTGCAAGCATTACAATTAATATCAATTGGTCTCTTACATAGAGAATCAACTGTTTTACTTGAACAACCATCTTACTTATATTCGCTACATGTATTTCAATCGGCTAATATTCACCTTTCTGGAATACAGATGGATCATCATGGTATTTTTCCTAATGATTTGATAAGACGAATTAATTATAGTCAAAAGAAAAATATTTTATATTCGATTCCTTGTTTTCAAAATCCAACGGGTGCATTAATGTCCAAAGAGCGTCGAAAAGAAATACTAAAAATTTGCGAAAAAGAACAATTGCCTATCATTGAAGATGATATTTATCGTGAGTTATGGATTGATGAACTACCTCCACCTCCGTTAAAATCAATGGATAAACATGGACATGTATTATATATTGGTAGTCTCTCTAAAACGCTTAGTCCAGGACTTAGAATTGGTTGGATTATCGGACCAGAGCCAGTTATTGATAGATTATCAGACATAAAAATGCAAACAGACTATGGATCGAGTTCTTTATCTCAAAGAGTTGCTGCGGAATGGTTAAGTAAAGGCTTTTATGAAGAACACGTTGCGAACGTAAGGATCCACCTGAAAGAGCGCAGACGAATGATGTTACAAGCTTTAGACAAGTATTGTGCAGATATTGCTACATGGGATATCCCAAGTGGTGGATTTTTTATATGGCTAACGGTTGTACCTAACATTCCAATGAAAAAACTGTTTTCAGAGGCCTTATCAAAGGGAGTACTTTTAAACCCAGGACGTATTTATGAAGAAGAATCGGATCAGTGTATACGCTTATCGTATGGATATGCTTCCACTGAACAAATTGCTCAAGGTATTTATATATTAAGTAATTTGATTCGTAAGTTAATGGCATAATAAAAATCCTCTTTTATATAAAGAGGATTTTTTGTGTACCTTATTTACCACAATCTCATTTCCTGTCCTAATAAAATAAGTTCTTCATAAGGATCTCCGTCAATTTTTAATACTTGTGCAAAAGCCGGTTCTGTTTTTACGCCTTGTTCTTTTAATTCAATTACTTCTTCTCTAATGTGTGGGTGCTGCATTAATAGCATGTGCTCCACTATCATATGTTTATATGCATTTTGGTTACGTACTGGCTGCGGTTGAGCAAATAATTCAAATTCAAAACCTTCAAATTGAAAATTCACCTTTATTGTTAAGAGATTTTTAATGTTTTTCTTTTTTATTTCAAATTCTTCGTATGAGCCATACAATGATCTAATTTCCTGTTCAAAAAAATCATAATTATGTACTTCCATTACAATGTCTAAGTCAGAATGAAGGGTATCAATTCTAATAGGGATTGTCCCGCAAAGTACAGGGCTATATAAAGCTAAATCCTCCATTATGTTTAGTTTATTAATAACTTCGTAAACTTTTTGTTGTTTATCGTTCCCAGATTGTAAGTATGTGATAGATGTAAACATAAAAGTCTCTCCTTCATTTAACGTAATACTCGTCTCACTAAATTTGAGAAAAAATTTAATCTTTTCGTTTTGTTCTAAGAGTACCTATATTTCAATATATTAAGCCAAACTAACAATGTTTTTCAACTTTTCTCCTATACTACAATACTATAAAATAAAAAAGGAGGAATTTTTATGAGCATTTTTAACGTGATTTTAACCATACACATTTTATTTGGAACAATATGCTTAATCACTGGTATCGTAGCGATGCTTGCTCAAAAAAAGAAAGGAAAGCATACAGAATGGGGCGAAATATATCATGCATCCTATGTTGTTATAACCATTACTGCAATTATATTGTCCATATTAAATTGGGATAAAATCGCATATTTATTTTATGTAGCAATTATCTCCTATTCATTTGCGATTTACGGATATCTCGCAAGAAAACAGCGATGGAAAAATTGGCTAGGACATCATATTAGAGGTATGTTAGGCTCATACATTGGTGCAGTGACCGCACTTTTAGTGAACATTGGGATGTATATTCCTATTATAAATTTACTACCACCAATATGTTTTTGGTTCTTACCTACCCTAATTGGCATTCCTCTTGTATCTAGTGTATCAAAAAGGTATAAAAAACAAAGGTAAAATTAATTACAGTTTAATTACCTTCTAATTTATTTTGTAAAAATAGAATGGAACACCTTATTATTATAAGGATAACCAGAAAGTGAAAATAAAAAGAATCCCATAATGCTCGGATTCTTTTTATTTATGATTTTTTTAAGACGATATTGAATGCAAACGATCCGGATAATTAGTAAACATCCCGTCTACACCCCATTTTAGTAACTTCTCCATATCTTTTTCATTATCTACTGTAAATGGATGAATTTCTAAGCCATGTTTCTTTATGTTTTTTACATAGACTGCATCAATATACTTATAGTTCATGCCTAGGCCAATGCAGTATGTTTTATAGTTTTTTATTTCTAAATCTGTTAATTGAACTGCTTTTTTATATGATAATAATTGTACTAACGGTATATTGGCATTTAAACTATGAATCTTTCGTAGACTTTCTTCACTAAATGATTGAATAATAACTTTATCACTTATTT
>NZ_BOQD01000348.1 GCF_018332515.1 Bacillus hominis
TTCCGTAACGATTAAACCAATCTTCAGCAGCATCAATTTGTTTTTTATGAATGAAAATATATTTTCCGTAACGTTCTAATACAGGGCGACCACCGTATCGTCCAATCCAATAAATAAAGACTTGGGCAATGATTCCGCCAATTGTACCGAATATGACTGCTCCTACAAATGAGATACTTCCATTTGATACTAAGTACCCTGCATAAGCTAGGACAATCTCACTTGGGATAATCTCAATCATAAGTCCAAGCATTATGCCCCAATAACCTAATCCTTCAAAAAATGTTAATACTGAATGAATAAAACTACTTAACATTGTTGCACCTTCTAGTTCATAAGTTTTCTCGAGTAAAAGCTCTTTTTATTTAATAACATAAAAAGTTCACTATATGCAAATTATACCTTATTTAATGAATGTATTGCTATTTTAATACTTTTTATGTCTTGTATTAGTTTTCCTAGTTTTTATAGTAAACGATATAAATTGAGTTTTCATGAAGAGAGAATGAAAGGAGTATTAAAAAATTCTCATTTTATCTATAGTAAAGATAGGTGAAGGTTTTGACTTTTTTGTCATAGTATCGATATTTTTTGTTGAATCACTCATATATTTGAAGATATGAACGACATCATTCGCATTGATATCATTTCATCTTTTATAATAACAAAAAGAGGGGCCATAATCTATGGCTCCTCTTTTACGGCTTTACATCTAAATTTTGTAAAAATAACGTTGCTGAAACGTAACGTTTTGCTAACATTTGTACATAAGCGGTATGTACAGAAAGTGTGGCGATAATAATAGCGTTACGAATTGCTTCGCGTTGTTCGTTATTAATTTGATCGAACTTGCTTGCGATTTTATCAGCTTTTTCTTTCACAATATTTTCGATCGTATGAATGGTATCAGTTGCATTTAGTTGTAAGCAATTCCCTTGATTTAGTTCTTCAAATAAAGAAGAATAAGCTACATATAAATGAACAGGGTTAATTAAATCATCACTTCGATCGGCCGGGTCATTTACGATGAGTCGTAATAGTTTGCGAATGGATTCAAAATCAAGTGCTGTTTTTAAATCTTCAACAATGAATAATAAGGCTGCTTGTTCAATTGAGTATTTCTTCCCTTTTTGAGGGGAGCCAATCATTTCTTTTATATCTCGTTTCACCCAGTTTTGCATAGCAGTTACAGAGAAACTAGTGTTTTCAATCTGATTACCAAGCGCAACTATTTCATTTAAAGAAAAACCGACATCAGTATCATCGATTTTAATTAATTTTTCAAAAATAGGTGAAAGTGCGGTTGTAATAAAAGCTGTAACGCTTTGTCCGCTTTCAATATCTTTTTTATGTGACTTTGCCCAAGCTTCTTGCAAAATGCTAAGAGGCTTTTTTGGATTCCATCCTCTAAGTGATAGAAGGAGCGTTGCCATTTCGTTTCGTGTGAGATGAAATGTTTCCATCTTTTCACCTCCAAAATTATAAAAAGTTCTTATGAACTTATAATATGTTTTGTTTCATTTAAAGTCAATTCCGTTTTTCTTAATTTTTCCTTTGTTATGGAATTATTGTCGTAAGTAAATAATACTTGCAT
>NZ_BOQD01000349.1 GCF_018332515.1 Bacillus hominis
ATAATATTCAGTCGTTAATTCACCCTTTTGATAAACAAGAAATGTATTAACTTTTTTCTTTTCGAATTTACTTTCTAGCTGTTCAAAATTCAAGAAATCTTCCTCCATCTAAATGATTATGTAATATTTGTTGTTCATCTCATTCTCTCTATTAAATCATATTTGTTTTTAAAACAAAAAAATAAACTTGCCAGCCTTTATTAGCTGACAAGTTTATTCTTATAATTTCGTTCGAACGTTCCAAAGCTCTGGGAAGAAGCATTGATCAAGCACTCGCTTTAAATAAGATACGCCAGAAGAGCCACCTGTTCCCATTTTATGACCAATAATTCGTTCTACCGTTTTCATATGACGGAAACGCCATTGTTGTAGCCAGTCTTCAATATCGATTAATTTCTCTGCAAGCTGATATAAATCCCAATATTTCTGCACATCCGCATACACTTCTATCCAAGCCGCTTCTACAGTCGCATCCTCTTCGTAAGGCTGCGTAATATCACGATTTAACACATCTTTATGAATTGGGAATCCTTCTTTAACAAGCGCTTGTATCGCCACATCATACAAACTTGGTGAATGAAGTGCTTTATGAAGACGAGCATGTAATTCTGGGTCCTTTTCATAAATCTTTAATGCATGTGGTGTTTTATAACCAAGTGCATACTCAATCATTCGATATTGATACGATTGAAAACCAGAAGCCTGACCAAGTGAATCACGGAACTCAATATATTCTGATGGCGTTAATGTCGCAAGAATATCCCAAGATTGAATAATTTGCGACTGAATTTTTGATACACGTGCTAACATTTTAAATGCAGGTGCTAATTTGTCTTGTTTAATAGATTCAATTGCTGCATTCAGTTCATGTAAAATTAGTTTCATCCAAAGCTCACTTGCTTGGTGAATAACGATAAATAACATTTCATCATGATGATCTGATAATCTTTGTTGACTAGATAATAAGCTATCTAGCTGTAAATACTCTCCGTACGTCATATTTTCCTTAAAATCAGTGTGAATCCCTTTTTCCATTATTACCTTTTCGTTTTCTTTCATATTAGTCAAACGCCCCTTTTATATATTTCTACTTATATTGGTCTAATAACAGCGCGAACTGGACTCCCATCTGCATCTGTTAATGCAAGTGGTAAGGCAATAAGTTCGTAATCGCCGTCTGCTACGTGATCGAGTACGACATTTTCTAAAATGTGAATTCCGTGTCTAAATAATTGATGGTGTGCTGCTAGTTCTTTATCATCTAACGGATCTACTGAAGGTACGTCCACCCCGATTAAACGAATACCCTTATCTGAAAGAAACGGTGCAATATCAGCGCGTAAATGCGGAATTACATCTGGGAATTCATTTGCTTTACCATGTGAAGATGTGCGTAACAACAATCGTTCTACACCTTCTAAATTAAAGTTTTCTAATTCGTTTTTCCCGATGCTTTCAAGATTAGAAACGTCAATGATCCGCGCTGGTCCGACATAAACTTGAACATCTAAATCTATTACTTTCTTACCCTCATTATCAAAGTGAAAAGGTGCATCAATATGAGTACCTGTATGAATACTCATCGTTAACTTTCCGACATTTACAGAGCCACTCTCTTCTTTGGACCATGAAACTTCATACGAGAATGGTGTATCTCCTGGCCAAGTCGCGATTTCATTATTTAGCGGTTGTGAAATATCAATCCACTGTGATGCTTTCATACTTATGCCACAACCTCTCGCTTATTTTCAAAGTTTTTATACTCTTCATCTTTCATAATTCCCTTTAAAATCTGAACGGACTTCCATACTTCCTCGTACATATTATATAAAGCAACTGGCGCAAGTCTCACGCCGTTTGGCGCCCTGAAATCTGGAACTACTCCATTCGCTTTTAACGCTTTACATATGCGCGCTGCTTCCGCATGTTCTAAATAAATATGCCCGCCTCGTTTTTCATCCTCTAACGGATTTCCAATTGTAAATCCGAAATCTTTTAATTCATGATCAATTAAATCTAGCATGTATCTCGTAATATGAAGTGATTTTTCACGTAACTTCTCAATACCAGCTTCTTTAAAGATTTCAAGAGAACCGACTAACGGCGCTGTACTTAATACGTGAGGTGTACCAATTTGATACGCACCTGCGTGATCAGCCGCTGTTAATATATGCTCCATATCAAATTGCTTATCTTTTCTAGAACTAAACCAGCCAGACAATCCTGGAAGTCTATTAAAATGCTTTTTATTCACATACAACCCTGCAACACCACCAGGTCCTGCATTTAAATATTTGTAATTACACCATACAGCGAAATCAACATCCCACTCTTTGAAATGGTGCGGAATAGATCCAATTGAATGACATAAATCAAATCCAATATGTATGCCGCGTTTATGAGCTTCCGCTGTTAAACGTTTCATATCAAGAATTTGTCCACTTCTATATAAAACAGAAGGTAATAAAATTAAAGCGATATCATCTGTCATTGCCTGAATAATATCATCTTCAGAAAGTGTTCTACCGTCTCGGCTTTTCACTCGCACTAAATGCTCATCTGGATCTAAGCCTTTTAAACGAATTTGGCTCTGAAGTGCATATATATCTGACGGGAATGTTAACTCATCTGCAAGAATTTTTGTACGTATACCTTTCGGCTCATAAAAAGTCGCAATAACTTGATGTATATTTGCAGTTGTGGAACCGGTTACAATTGTTTCTTCTGGTAAAGCTCCAATAAGAGGTGCTGTTAATTCACCTAATTTCTCTGAAAGGAAAAACCACGGATGTTCCCCTTCAGTCCATCCATCAATTCCATATTCTTTCCATGAATCTAGCAAAGTAAGTAACGACTTTTCTGCTCTTTTCGAAAGTAACCCTAATGAGTTACCATCTAAATATATTGTTCCTTCTTTTTTATAAAATTCAGTTTGAAAATCTTTCAGTTCATCATGTTTATCACATTCAAGCGCATACTCATAAGTTGGTTGGAATGGTTCTTTATACATGGTGTCACCTTCTTTTAATTTTCTTTTTATTCTAACTAATTGAAATATATCATCTTAGTTGATATAACGTCAATGATATTATGTCAGTTGACTTTATATATGGACTTCTTTTACAAAACAATTATATTTTCAGATATTTCAGTATAAAGAGGTGATTCCTTGAAAAATTCTACTCTTTCAACAAGAAAACATCGCTCCTTAGAAACAAAAAAGAAACTATTACATTCCGGTTATACTATTTTTATAAAAAACGGATTTCAGAAAACTACAATCACGCAAATTATTAAACATGCAGAAACTGGTTATGGAACAGCATATGTATACTTTAAAAACAAAGATGCTCTCCTCATCGTTTTAATGGAAGATGTTATGAATCGCTTTTATGCTATTGCTGATCGCTCTTTTTCCCCTCAAACAAAGTTAGAAGCATGTGATATGATTCAAAATCAAGTTAGAGCATTCTTACAATTAGCGGAAGAAGAACGGGCTATTTTGCAAGTTGTCGAAGAAGCAATAGGATTATCAGGGGAGATACGTCAAAAATGGGATGAGATTCGGGAACGCTTTGTAAAAAGTATTACACAGGATATTACTTACTCTCAAGAAAGTGGATTAGCGCAGCCTGAATTAAATAAAGAGATTGTAGCACGTGGTTGGTTCGCGATGAATGAAACCTTTCTTTGGACAATTGTGCAAAATGATAAAGAACTAGAGTTAGAAGAAATTGTACATACTTTAACAATAATGTATACGACGGGGTTATA
>NZ_BOQD01000350.1 GCF_018332515.1 Bacillus hominis
TTTAACTTCCGTTTCATGTTATTCATCTTTCAAATAAAAATTAATAATAGCTTTATTTAAAAATGTTGCATATTGCTCACGTGTTACAACTTTATTTGGTTCAAACTTTCCATTCCCTGTTCCTACTATGACATTATTAGCTTGCAAAGCACTAATTGCATTTTTCGCCCAGTAATTATTTGATACATCTGTAAATGTGTGCTGTTGCAGCGCTTCAAATGAAAATGTTTGTGTA
>NZ_BOQD01000351.1 GCF_018332515.1 Bacillus hominis
AGAAGAAACAACAGAAGAACTGGAAGAGTCAGTAAAACCGGAAAAGCCAAAGGTGACAGAAGAACCGAATGTGTTAGAAAAACCAGAGGTAACAGACAAACCGGAAATCTGGGTAAAACCAGAAGAAGAAAAAATAGAAGAAGAAACAACAGAAGAATGGAAAGAAGAAGAACTAGAGGTAACAGAAGAGCAACCGGGAGTACCGAACAAACCAGAGGTAAAAGAGCAACCGGAAGTACCAAGCAAACCAGAAGTAAAAGAGCAACCGGAAGTTTCAAACAAACCAGAGGCTCAAGGTAAAGTAGAAGTGCAAAACAAACAAGAGGTACAAGGTAAAGTAGAAGTACAAAACAAACAAGATGTACAAGGTAAAGTAGAAGTACAAAACAAACAAGATGTACAAAATAAATCAGAAGTACCATCTAGTAAAGAAAGTAATCAGCAATCAAAGTTACTTCCTCAAACAGGTGGAGCAGCAACTGAATCTACTTCTATCCTTGCAGGTATGTTCGCATTAATTTTAGGAGCGATGATGTTTAGACGTAAAAAAAATTAATGGGCCTGAGGTTTAGTTTGAGAGCAAGATGTATGTAAAAAGCGGAGACGATAGGTCTCCGCTTTTTTCTTATTTGTGCACGCAGCTAAGCTGGATAATACTATGGATGAAAGATTTTAATAACATGCTTTTCGTTTTAATTCATATTTTTTACAAACACATGCTTTATTTTTTTGCGAAATCGGTTGATTAGCGTAATGATAATAATACCGAAGAGAATTTTCCAAATGTGTTGTTCAAGTACTAGGAATATATTTTCTAAGTTTTCCCCTAACCAGTAACCACCGATTAAGAAGAATGATACCCAAAATAGGGCGCCAGAATAAATTGTCATCGCAAAGCGGCGAAACGGTAAGTTGATAATTCCTGCAAAGTATCCTGTGAAGTGGCGAACGCCTGGAATGAAAAAAGCGATAAAGATTAGAAAATATCCGTATTTATCAAACCACATTTTCGTTAAATTAATTTTTCGTTCTGTTAAAAATACATATTTCCCGTACTTTTGAATGAAAGGCATGCCAAGTTTATTTCCTAAAAAGTATTGGAATGTCATACCTACGCTTGTCCCAATAAAGGATAAAATAATTAAAATTGGTAAACTCAAATCACCTTGATGTGATAAGAATCCTGCATAGGCTAATGTTGGCTCTCCTGGAAATGGAAGAGCGATATATTCTAAAAATAATCCAACAAGTACTACATAATACCCATATTGCTGAAATAATTCGTGAATCCATTCCATGTTGTGCGCTCCTTTTTAAATTGAAGTTGTTACATATTTCCTCTTTTTCGCACTAATCGAACTGAAAAAATAGTAGTGGAAGAGTTTGGCTGGAGGATTTAAGCTAGTATGATTTTTTGACAACCACTTGCGAGTGATAACATACTTAATATAGCTCTTTGCTAATTAGCAAAGAGCATAGAAGTGTAAATGTTACTGTTAGCTAAAGTCATAGCGGTATAAAAATATGTTGAAATCTTCTTCTTTTGGTCCAAAAGGAATTGCTTTTTCTTGTATACGTTTGAAGTTTTGTTTGTCATAAAATACGTAGTTACAGTTATTGTCTGTATATAAATATAAAGATGTTACATCTTCGGTTGTCATATATTGGAACAAGTAATTCATTAAAGATTTCCCAACTCCAAGACCTCTAGATTCTTCCGATACGATGAATAATTGTATACAGCCTTGAAAATGATCTTCTTTTCCTTGAATGAGTTCTTTATATGTTTTTTGAACTTTTATAAATGCTTTTAAAAACTCTCTATTCTCTTTATTAGTCATGAATAGTTTCAGCGTGTTATAGGCAAGGCTAAAAGTATTATGAAATCTCTTTAAACGGTTTTTATCTTTTTCGGAATCGCCTAAAATGACACCGATAACTTTATTATCTTTTTCAGCTACCTTACTAAAGGAACTTCCTAAAATGCAACTGTGTAGGTAGAAGTTTAACAGTGAATTTAGAAATTTTTTATCTGTAATGAGTTCATTAAATCCAAATGCCTCACCAATTAAATGTTTTATAGGCTCATAGTCTTCCTTAACAAGGCTTCTATATTTTACTGTGTTCATAATTGTATACTCCCTTTATCAATATAAATAACTTATTATAAATAGTAAGGTCTCCTCTAAGGGGAGAGTCAATAGTGGTAGGAGAAAAAATAAAAAGGAAGAGATTCAGATGAAAACATTATTTTCTATTGGAGAAGTTGCAAAAATAAAGGATATAACGATAAAGGCATTAAGGTACTATCATAAGATGGGGATTCTTATTCCAAAACATATTGATGAATCAACGGGGTATAGATATTATTCTATAGATCAATTCATTCACATTGATATTATAAAAAGCTGTAGAGAGTTGAACACCAGTATAGTAGAACTTCAAGAGATTTTTAAGGAGTGTAACACGGACAAGTTGCTGCAATTTTTACAATTAAAGAGAGCGGAAGCGGAAGAACATATAAGGAAAATGAAAGAAGTAATTGAAACGATTGATGGGTTAAATGAGAAAGTAGGGAGTTCACAGGAAATATTAAAAAGTGATGAAGTATGTATTCAGTTCTTTGAGCAGCGGAATGTGATTGTAGCGCCATGCAAAGAAGTGGGGAGTTTACAGGAGTTACTGTATTATTCTAATTTAGAGAAAATCATTCAAGAGTATGAAGATAAGATGTCAATGGAGATGGGTATTCTATACAATGTCAATGAAAAGTGGGATGTAGAGCCAAAGTATGTTTTTAATAAAGTACAAGATCATGTACATATGGAAGAGATGCAAAATATAAAAGTATTACCGGGCGGGAAATATGTAACATTAGCGTATAGTAAAGAAAATGAAGAAGAACGTAGAAATACTATGATTAAATATACAAAAGAAAACGATATAGAAGTGGAAAGTTTTATTGAAGTGGAGTTAGTTAATGATTTCTTTAATACGGAGTCGTATAGTTGTCAAATTCAAATTTTTATAGGGGATAGTGAGAATAAGAAGTTTTGATTCCATAATTTTATGGAGGGGAGTTATGTTCTTAGTGATGAAAATTGCAATAGTGTATGAAATTATATCGAATATAACTCCCATTATATCGACTTAAATACAAAATACGGCAATAATAGCCTGCCTATTAATAAAAAGAGGGCCGTCCCCAAAAAACTTTGGGGACGGCCTCATTAGTAGTAAGGAACGTATTATTTACGTGAGAAACCTTCTTCATCAAGGTATTCTGCAGCTTCTGGATAAGAGTTGAATGTACCGTCTAAGTTTACGCCAGCGTAAACGTTCCACATGTCATCCTCTGAGATAAGAGTTAGAATATGACCATCTTCGTTACGCCATTCTTCTTCGGCAGCAGGCGTCAATGGTGCTACAATTTCCTCTTGCTCCTGTGATAGACGTTCAATTACTTTTTCAATTAATGAACGCAGTTCTTCTTCTGAAAACTCACGGATGTTAATCATGCCTTTATCATCTGTTTTATAACCTTTAATGAAGTTTGCATATACAAATCCGTTTCCATTTGGGTGTAAATGATATACAACGTTCTTTTTATCTAAACGACTTTCTTCAAAGTGAAAGTTTACGCGTTTTAATGATACGTTCTTTCTTTCTAATTCCGGGAAAGATTCAATAATCGATAATTTTTCTTCAAAAGTTAGCATAGTGCCTCCAAGTATATAGTAAAAGATTTAATTTGTTCATTATAGCATAGTCAGGTTTGTTTCCAAAGATAGATTCGTCATATTGCTGTTTTTTAGTTTGACTTGGGAAGGTTATTTATAAATGTAGGCGTTTACTTCACGAGACTGTAAAGAGTTTTTTATAAATACGCTAACGAATGATTTGTTTTAGATGTACAATGGAACGTGGACTTTATACGAAGGTGGTTATTTATATGTTTCAAAAAATAGCAAAGGAATGTTTAGCAGGGTTTACTGTTGCGATTGTTGCTTTGCCGCTCGCAATTGCATTTGGTATTGCTGCAACTGGGACGTCTGAGGGAGCGTTAGTTGGACTATATGGTGCGATTTTTGCTGGTTTGTTTGCAGCGCTATTTGGCGGTACACCAGGACAAGTAACAGGTCCAACTGGGCCGATTACAGTTATTGCAACAGGCGTTATTGCAACTCACGGATTAGAAGCAAGTTTTATTGCATTTATGATGGCAGGGTTATTTCAAATCTTATTTGGTGTATGTAAGCTCGGCTCTTATGTTCGTTACATTCCGTATCCTGTTGTTTCGGGGTTTATGAATGGGATTGCACTAATTATTATTTTAGGTGAAATGAAGCACGTACAAAATAGCTTTCTACTCGTGTTATTAACGATCATTGTAATGATTGTTTCTGGAAAATGGATTAAGGCCATCCCAGCAAGTTTAGTAGCATTAGTAGGTGTTACAGTAACGTTGCCGTTATTTTCTTCTATGCTACAAGGACTTACGGTAAACTTACCAGTTGTAGGAACTCTTTCTTTAAATAAGGTGATTGAAAAGATAGGTGCAATTCCAGAGGCGATGCCATCTCTTCACGTACCGACTGTAGACGCAAATGGCATGTTAGCACTTGTATTACCAGCACTTAGTATTGCTTTACTAGGATCAATTGACTCATTATTAACGTCTGTCGTAATGGATAATGTGACGGGGACACGTCATAAAAGTAATAAAGAGTTAATCGGACAAGGGATTGGTAATATTGCGAGTGGTTTGTTCGGTGGATTAGCAGGAGCAGGGGCGACTGTTAGATCTATCGTCAATATAAAAAGCGGGGGGAAGACGGCACTTTCAGCTTGTATGCATAGTGTCATATTATTTATTTTCATTATGGGACTCGGTTCAGTGGTACAATATATTCCGCTTGCTGTATTATCAGGTATTTTAATTTTAACTGGCATAGGTATGTTGGATTGGGAAAGTATAAGGAAAGCACATGTAGCCCCAAAGGGTGATGTGCTTGTAATGTTCGTGACGATGTTTGTGACAGTGAAATTCGATTTAATGGTTGCTGTTGCGTTTGGCATTATTCTTTCCTTCATTATATACATGGTGAAATGTAAAGAACGTAAAGCTTCTATTATAAAAGAAAAAGAAGCGACGTATACGATTCAGGGACCACTTTCATTTCTATCAGTAGATCGTATTTTTGCTTCTTTGCAAGATGTGAAGTCACCAGTTATTTTGCGTATGAAAGATGTACGCTATATGGATGTATCAGGAGCTATGGCATTATTAAACTTTGTTGAGCAATCGGATAAAGCAGGAGCGAGTGTGACACTTGAACACGTACATCCGCATGTTGAAAAGACGATAGTAATGATGGCGAATGATGCGCAAAAAGAGAAATTACAATTTTTGAAAACTAGAGCAATGTAATAATAAGAACTTTCACA
>NZ_BOQD01000352.1 GCF_018332515.1 Bacillus hominis
CCCCACAAAAGTAATATATGTAAAATATATTGGCTAGTCAATTCTAACAAAAAACTGTCGTTTTTTAAAACATTTTATCGAAAAATTTACAAAAACTTAACATAACTCACGTTGTTGTATTAATAATATTAATACTGAATAGTGAATATCTTACTTGTAGAATGTCCTTTTCATGTGAAAAGTATGAATGTGAAAGAAAAGCTTTACACTATAGGAACGACTACGTTATTATAATAAATTTAAAAGGAGGTATATTCTTCCTTTTAAAAAGAAGAGTGTAAACAAATGAAGGAAGTGAACAAATGAAATTGAAGAACACTCACTTTAAAAAAACGCTTGAGTGGTTCAATAAGAGGAAGAAACTACGCAATTCATTAATTGTATTGGGAAGTTTACTTGCTACTCTATTTATTGTTGTAAATATAATAATTTCCATTCAAGATATATCTGAATTAAAACAAGCTGTTCCACAACCGACTTTAATTTATGATGCAAATAATGAAGTTGCGACTAAATTAGCTTCTTCTAAAACAGAAGGGGTTAAAAGAAAAGATATTCCTGATATTATGGTTCAAGCAATTGTTGCAGTAGAAGATAAGGAATTTTTTAGTCATCATGGTATTTACTATAGTGGAATCATAAGTGCTGTATTTAAGAACATTACAGCTGGTGAAGTTGTGGCAGGTGGTAGTACAATTACACAACAACTTGCAAAAAATGTATTTTTGACACAAGATCGCACATACTCACGTAAAATAAAGGAATATTTTTTAACAAAAAAAATAGAGCGTACTTATTCAAAAGATGAAATTATAGAAATGTATATGAATCAAATTTATTTTGGTGAAGGTGCTTGGGGGATAAAAAGAGCAGCTAAATCGTATTTTGATAAAGAGGTAAAAGATTTAACAATTTCAGAAGCTGCAACGATTGCAGGATTAATTAAAGCGCCATCTGCGTATTCGCCGTATAAAAACTTTAATAAATCAATTGAAAGACGTAATGTCGTATTAGGTTTAATGAAGGAGCAAGGATATATTTCTGAAGAACAATATAATCATGAGAAAGAATCAGGTCTTGTATTACGACGTGGTGTTGACGATAAATATAAGGGGAAATATTCTCAATACGTAGATTATATTGTTAGAGAAGCGATGGACAAGTATGAATTAACACAAAATGAAATTTTAGCAGGTGGTTATCGTATTTATACGGAACTTGACCCGAAAAAACAACAAGCGGTTGAAGATGTTGTGAATAATGATAGTTATTTTAAAGATAGTGGTTCAGATCAGCTTATGCAAACTGGAGTGGTCCTTATGAATCCAAAAACTGGCGGTGTTCCGGCTTTAGTTGGAGGTAGAGGTCCTTATCAATTTTTACAGTTTAATCATGCAACACAATTAAAAAGGCAACCAGGTTCAACGTTAAAGCCTCTTGCAGTGTATGTGCCAGCGTTAGAGCAAGGATATGAAGTATATGATGTCTTAAAAGATGAACCGTTTAATATTAAAGAATATGCACCACAAAATAGTGATCATACGTTCCATGGTAATGTGACGATGTATGAAGCAGTGGCAAAGTCATATAATGTTTCAGCAGTTTGGCTATTAGAGCAAATTGGATTAGATAAAGGATTGAAATCTTTAGAGCGGTTTGGTATTCCATTAGAGCCCGAAGACCGTACGTATCCGATTGCTTTAGGAGGTATGCATGTAGGGACTTCTCCATTTGTAATGGCTCAAGCGTATAGCGCACTTGCAAATGATGGTGTCCAAGTAGAAGCTCATGCCATTAGAGAAATCCAAAATGCTGAAGGGGAAACAATTGGAAAATGGTATAAGAAAGAAACTCGTGTGACGAACGAGAAAGTTGCCCAAAAGATGACATACTTATTAAAAGGTGTTATTGAAAGGGGAACAGGTGAAAAAGCGAAAGTTAATAATATCGATACCGCAGGCAAGACAGGGACTACCCAGCTTGTAAATGGACCAAGCACTGGTGCGAAGGATTCGTGGTTTGTTGGTTACACACCGGATTTAGTAGGTGCGATTTGGGTAGGGTATGATAAAACGGATAGTGAGCATTATGTGCCAGGGGGCAGCCAAATTACAACGACAATGTTCCGGGACATTATGAAGAAAGCGGATGGAAATCCAACTCAAAAGGCATTTCAGTTATCACTAATACCTGAGGCGGATTATACAAAACAATTAAAAACGATTGAGGAAGAAAAACGAAGGAAAGAAGAAGAGAAAAAACGAAAAGAAGAGGAACAACAAAGAAAAGAACAGCAAAATGAATGGATAGATAAAGTAAAAGAGTGGATTCCATTTTGGTAAAAAAAGAGGCGAATAACGAGTTCGCCTCTTTTTTATGAGAAATGAGTAATTTTATTTCGATTCAAAATGTGGCAACAGAAAAGAAGTTAGGTGAGAATCGAGCTGCCTATAAAAATTTGATTGGTTTAGCTTAATAATCAGTGGGGGATGGGAAAAGCTCCACTGATTAAAGCTTCAGTTTATTTATTTAGCGTAACATTGGTCCTGCCGAAGGATTGAGAATCATACGTGACGGTTATTATTCCTTTACTAATAGGTTCATATGGTAATTCCTCTTCATAAATTCCGGCATTTTCATTATGGATAGAGAGTGTTATTTCATCAACGTCTTTCGTTTTATATTGATCTTTAATCGTTTCAGCGATTTGAAGTAGGTTTTCATAACTAGAAGCTTCTGTAATAAGCATTCCTTTTATAACTTTTTTTTCATTTTGTGTGGAAGAGGAATACGGGATGTTGTTTTGTTTTGTATACAGAAGTTCGTATGGAACTGTTTTTCTTTCTGCTTTTGAAATGTTTGAATATTTTAGGGTTAAAAGAAATCCTATACATAAAATTATGCATACCGTAAGAACAAACCAAAAACGTGTCAGTGATATAATTCTCATTATCATCCCTCTTTCATGTCTTTGTCTTCACTATTCATCATACAAAAAGAGGATTAAGCTAGAGTAAATTTGAAGTAAAGAAACGTAAAGAAGGAGCACTTATCCTCCAAAATAAGTGCTCCTTTTTATTAAAAGAGAGATTTAACATACAATTAAAATAATACAAATTACTATAAATTAAATATTCTTGGTCGTTCAAAAATAAGATGAAAACTAAAAGTTAGTAAATTCGGAAGACTGATAGTGTAGCTGTTGTGTCACCAGTGTTAGGAATAGAAATAGTATTTACTGTAGGTTGTACAGAGAGTGTTGTACCAGCTGTTAAAGTAACAATTGTGGAGAAAGAAACCGCACTACCGATAACGTTAGTTGAAAAATTACGAGTAGGTGGTTGACCGTTGAATGAAATACCGAATCCAAACGGTGAAGAACCCGGGAAGGTTGTAGATGCTGAGAAACTAATATCGTATACTCCTGTTTCTAAAATAGTTAAAGTATCTGAAGTGTCATTAAAATTGATGTTATTTAATTCGAAAATTTGATTGAATTGGATGTTTGTTCCAGGAGATATAGTTTGTCGATTAGAATTTCCTATTGCTGCTATAGTTACAGGGAGTGGTGTGCCCGCCGGTCCAGTAGCGCCGGTAGCGCCAGTAACGCCACGAAGTC
>NZ_BOQD01000353.1 GCF_018332515.1 Bacillus hominis
AACAGGAGCAACAGGCCAGGGAGCTATTATTCCATATGCTTCAGGTACAACACCAGCTGCTTTAGTTAACCTGGTAGCAGGAGTTGTTGGTACAGGAACTCTCCTTGGATTTGGATTTGCTCAGCCTGGTATAAATTTAGCAGGTGGAACTACTATCACATTAGCGTTAAATGTAGGTGACTATGCATTTGTAGCACCACGAGCAGGGACTATTACGTCGTTAGCAGGTTTCTTTAGTGCAACAGCTGCGGTAACTTTATTAGGAACTGCTCAAGTTCAAATACAAATATTAACTGCACCTGCAGCAAGTAATGTGTTTACAGTACAGGGAGCACCTCTATTGTTATTACCAGTATTTAACGCGATAAATCTTTTTGATACCGCATCAGGGATCGTAGCTGAAAATATTTCAGTAGCCGCTGGAGATAAAATACTACTATACGTTTCATTAACAGCAGGTAGTATAATATCTACAGTTGCTGGATATGTAAGTGCAGGTATTAATATCGTTTAATTCGTTACAATGTTTAGTAGGAAATTAAACTGGTATTTGTATATAGCCCCTTCCTAATAATATTAGGGAGGGGCTATATTTTTTATGAAAAATAAGTAATAAATCAATTGGGAAATTCTCTTTGTTAAGTTGGTATAAAAGAAAAATGTAAAGTATGATTTACACTTTATAGTTTATGGAAGAAGAAATCTCATTAAAAAATTTTTCTATCAGAAAAAAAGCTAAATTCTATTAAAAACA
>NZ_BOQD01000354.1 GCF_018332515.1 Bacillus hominis
ATACATCTAATATGCTTAGTAAAAATAATAAAAAGGTTCACCTCTCGTAAATATAGAATTACTTACTACACAAATAGTTTAGTAAATAAAAGAGGAGTGTAGTTGCATGTTACATGTTTTAAAACAGCAATATAATCTTATTAGCTCTACAAGAGAAACTCTATTTTCGTTTTTGGAAGAAATCCCACTAGAAAAATTACATAGCACTGTTCCTAACTTCGGGAGCGGGAGCATTATGAAGACGCATATTCATGTAGCCGATTGCTATCGATACTGGCTTGGATCATTCGCATTCAACCAAAAACGAGCAGATTTTTCATTTGCTAGTGATTATGAAATTGAGCATGCAGATGTCGAGAAAGTTCGTGCTAAGTTTAAGTTAGTAGATGAGGTTGTACTACGGTTTTTAGATGCATACAATGACCGGTGGCTCGAAAATATAGCAAATGAAGTGAAATGGCAAAAAGAACTTTGGAGCACAACTCCGCTATGGCTTTTAACTCATACGGAGACACATGAGTTTCATCATAAAGGACAAATCGTATCAATGGCTCGTCACCTTGGATATACTCCTCCTGATACAGACCTTAGTTGATTCGTTTTTTCAATTATTATGGCCATACTTAAAAGTGATTATAAAAATATACTATAAAGAACCGATACTTGTTTCATCCAAGTATCGGTTCTCTCTATACAAAAGTGCTATTCTTCTTACATATAAAACAAATATTTCTCCACTTAATCCCTTGCAAAAGACTCCCGCGTTACATCAATAAATTGCTGTAACGGCGATGTCATCCATTTATCTTTATGCCAAGCAATTTGTGTATAAATCGGAGAGATTGTATTCTTTAAAACTAACTCCTTTATCGTTCCCTCTCGTATATCTTTTTCTACTACTATTGCCGGTAAAACGGCTATACCTAAATCCGCAATGACACATTGTTTAATTGCCTCGACACTAACAAACTCAATCTTATTTGCTGGATATACATCCTCTGTACGAAATAACTCTTCAAATAAAGTCCGATACGAGCAACCGAGTTCTGTTAGTAAAAGTGTTTCACTCTCTAAATCTTTTGTAGAAACGGAAGGTTGTTCAAGTAAACGATGCGTAGGAGCAGCTACTACTTTTAATTCTTCTTTCATAAGTGGCTCCACATGTAAAACATCTTCTTTTTTACATTCGTCTAAAATAAATGCAAGATCTATTTTCCCTTCCATTAATTGTTCTTTCGCATCTTTATTGGATTGCGCTGGTTTAAATATAAGCTTGATTTTGGGGAATTGTGCTTTAAACCTCTTTAATATAGACGGAAGCCTATATGTACATTGACTTTCTTGCGCACCGATTATTAACGTACCTGCTAGTTCCTCATCATCTTTCACAGCCATTTTCGCTTCATCACTAAGTGCGATCATCTTGTCTGCATATAGTTGAAACTTTCTTCCTGCTTCAGTTAAGAAAAGACGTTTTCCTAATCTCTCAAATAATGGCGTACCGAGCTCAGCTTCTAACGTTTTAATTTGCGCCGTTACGCTCGATTGAGCAAAGTTCAATTTCTTCGCAGTTTGTGTAAAGTTCAAAGTCTCTGCCGCTACTTTAAATGTAATTAATTGTTTTATCTCCATTTATCATCCCTCTTTTCAATCGGTATTTCCGATTGATTTCATCGAAATAATCCTCTTTTTCTATCGATATTTATATTGTATGATAAAGAGCATCTACAAACAATATAAATGGAGGTATTCCATATGAAAGCACTTTGTTTCGAGCAGTTCGGAAATCCGGATGTACTACAATATAAAGAAATACATGATCCAATCATAAATCCAAATGAAATTCTTATCCGCACGAAAGCAATCGGTTTAAATTTCGCTGATATTTATAGACGCCGCGGTGATTATCATCTCGCTGGCAATCCGCCTTATATATTAGGTTATGAAGGCGCTGGTATTGTTGAAAAAGTAGGAGCTGACGTTACGAATATCAATCCTGGAGACCGTATTGCATTTGCTGACGTTCCATTTGCAAATGCAGAATTAGTTGCCGTTCCATCAGAAAAAGCAATCCCGCTTCCAGATTCTATTTCTTTTGAAACAGCCGCTTCTGTCTTATTGCAAGGTCTAACAGCACATTATTTAACGAAAGATAGCTATCAACTAAAACAAGGTGACATAGCTTTAGTTCATGCCGCAGCTGGCGGCGTTGGTCAACTTCTTATTCAAATGATTAAACTACAGGGTGGAAAAGTAATCGGCCTTACGTCATCAAAAGAAAAAGCACAGGTAGCCACATTAGCTGGTGCCGATCACGTATTTTTATATACGGAAGCATGGCCTACGAAAGTACTTGAGGTGACTAATGGTGTTGGCGTAAACGTTGTGTATGAATCCGTAGGTTCTACATTAGAAGAAAGCTTTAACGCTACTAAAATTGGTGGTACTGTCGTATTTTATGGAATGGCTGGTGGTAATCCCACGCCTGTAGATCCACGTATGCTTATGGATACTTCAAAAACTTTAACTGGCGGAGACCTTTGGAATGTGCTTACTACTTTTGAGGAACGTAAGCAGCGTTCTACTCAATTATTTGATTGGATCGCTAGTGGAAAATTAAACATCGCGAGTCCTACTACATTCTCTTTACAAGACGGTGCCCGCGCTCATGAATTATTAGAGAGCAGAAAAAGTACAGGGAAGATTTTATTAATCCCATAATACACAAAAGGAAGCTAGATTTCTCTACCTTCCTTTTCTTATATCTATTTGAGATAGTATTATATTTCCACACTTTCTTTCCCTTTTGCAACATAACTCATATCTCCGACCGACCCAACTGTATATGTTCCATCTTGATATACAATTTTCGTTACACTAGCATTTTCTACTCCAAGTTTTGTTTTACTACTGTCTATCATTTCTATTAACGCAGTTATCAAAAGCCCATGAACGACAACTAAAACGTTGCCTCCACCATTTTCAGCAGCTTCTTCACTAATTTTATCAATCTCTGTTTTTATACGAGTAGAAAATAATTCCCAATCTTCCGCCTGTTTCGTAGGATCTGCTGCTCTAATAAGGTCAATCACTTCTTGAATAGAAAACTTCATAAGTTCTTCTGGTGATGCAACGCCTGCAGCTTTTCCAATCACATCCCACATATTTTCAAGTTTTTCACCTTCAAAAATACCGAAATTTAATTCTCGTAAATCTTTTCTTTGCTCAAGTTTCAATTTTGATTGCTCACTATATTTTAATACTAAATTAGCAGTTTCAATCGCACGGCCGCTATCACTACTATACGCATTCGTAAAATGAATGTCTTTTAATCCCGTTCCTAAATTTGTGGCTACTTCCACACCTTTTTCTACTAACGGAGAATCTGCCCAACCTTGCGCGCGATGATTCGTATTTAATATTGTTTTACCATGTCTTGTAACATATAACGTAACTACATTCTCATTGCTATCTGTTTCTCGCTTATTCATTCTCTTCTCTCCCTTTACATTTCTATATCAATTTTACCATCTTAATTATTCATTGGGCAAAATATACGTAAATAGATCTGCTTAATAAAAAGACGCTATCTTTCTGTACATTCCTAGAAAAAGATAGCGTCTTTTATGAGTTCATTTACTTTATCTTAATGGTTCTTATTCGATATTCCTATTCAGAAAAAGCACTCGAATATTGTACAATTCCTTCTACACCTTCAAGAGCATTCTCCCTTAATTCCATTACCATAAACACTTCATCTGGTACTTCAAATGGTGCTTTTATATTCCACTCACTTGCTTTTTTAAATCCGAATTTCGGATAGTACTCTGGATGTCCTAATACCACAACTGATCCATATCCAAGTTCTTTCGCTTTATCTAAAGCAGCTACAATAAGCTTTCCACCAATTCCTTTTTTCTGATAGCCCCTAGCAACTGAAACTGGCGCAAGCGCTAATGATTCTACAGAAGCCCCATCTTGTTCTATTGTAATTTTTGATAACATAATGTGACCAACGATTTCCTCATCTACCGCAACGATAGATAACGCTGGAACAAACGCGTCACATTCTCTAATACGTTTTACAAGTTCATGTTCTGTTTTATCGCTAAATTCTTCATGTAAAAATGCTTCTTTTACAACTTCTTCTGTCTTACTATAATCATTTTGTTGTTCTTGTCTAATCGTTACCATTTTATGCTATCCTCTATTCTTTCTTATTTCTTTTTCAATTTTACGTAGCGCTTTTTTCGATCCGCGCTCTATATCGTGTTGCATTTTTCTTTCTTTATAATCGACAAATAGTGTACTTAAATCGTACCCTTCTGGATATAATTCCTTCGCTGCTACCTCTAAAGTAATACGTTTTACATTCACTTCAACGAATTCACCGTTAAAATATACAACGACGTTATAGAAGTTATCTATTTCTTTATAAATAATACCAAAATCCTCATGATCCAATAAATTTACACGGTCACCGATTTTGTACTCATAATGATTTTCTCTTTTTTCCTGCACAAATTTCGGTTTTCTAATTTTACTTTCATTCACTTTTTCTAAACGGTATTCTTTATTCCCCATATACTCTTTCGCTCTTTGCAGTACATGTTCTCTTACATTCATCTTATTCGCAATCCAAAGTGCATTACTTTCACCTGATTTACCGATAACTAATTTATAAAGTGGCTCTAGCGTCTCACTATTAAATTGCATCGCTGCATTCATAAAGTCATCATGCATTTCTGAGAATCGTTTTATTTCACCGTAATGCGTACTCGCTATTGTAATACATCCCGCAAGGTACAACTCTTCTAAAATAGAAATCGCAAGTGCCGCACCTTCATTCGGTTCTGTACCGCTTCCTATTTCATCAAACAATAGTAGCGTATTATTATTTGATAACTTCATGATTTCAGACAGATTTTTCATATGAGATGAAAATGTACTTAGTGCATTTTCGATACTTTGATTATCACCAATATCTACAAATACATTTTCGAAAATAGCAATTTCCGTTTCTTTATCTCCAGCAATATGAAGACCTGACATTGTAGCTAATGTTAACAATCCAATCGTTTTTAACACAATTGTTTTTCCGCCTGCATTCGGCCCTGTAATAATTAAACTACGGTATTCTTGACCGATTTCGAAATTTAACGGTACAACTTGCCCTGTTAAAAGCGGATGCTTACAATTCACTAAATGAATGTAGCCATGATCATTTAACTTCGGTTCTATTCCATCGATTGATTTACTAAACTTTGCTTTGGCAAATACCATATCATATTGGCTAATCAATTCCATATTAATTTTTATATGATAAATGTTTTCTAACACCATTCCTGATAAAGTTGCTAAAATTTGATACTCTTCCATCGCTTCTTCTGCTTTCAAACTTGCGAGTTCTACATTTAACTTTGTAACCGTATGAGGTTCTATAAATACAGTAGAACCTTTTGCAGAAGCTTCAACAATACTTCCCGCAACTTGATTTTTATAGGTAGATTTGATCGGAATCGTATAGCGATCATCCTTTTTACTAATAAAGAATTCCTGAATATATTTCTTATTTGCACTATTATTTAAAAACTTCGTTAAACGTTCTTTTATTTTTCCATCTATAGCATCGATATTATTTCGAATTCGTTTTAACTCTTTACTCGCCGCTGCATCAATGCTATTTCCCTTAATTGAAAAATTTATTTCTTCTTCGATACTTTTATATTCAGTCATTGAATTTGCATAAGAAGCTAATACTGGCGCAAAAAATTCTTTATCTATCATAAACTTTTTAATCTTTCGACATCCACGTAAAAAGTCTGAAACACTTACTAGTTCTGCTGGGTCTAAAATCATCCCTTTTTCTAATTTTTGAATTGTACTAGCAATATTTGAAATGCCGAAGAAAGGAACATGCCCCTCTGCATCTACTATAGCTCGTGCTTCTGTCGTTTCATTTAAGCGATTTCTCACTACTTTTATACTCGTACTCGGCTCTAATTTATTTAATAACTCCTTACCTAATCCACTTACACAATAAGATTTCACTATTTCCTTTAATTCGTTATATTGTAACTTTTCAAAAGTCATCGTATTCATTTTGTTTCTCCTCACTATGATTGTTTTCTATCATAAATGAAGATACCTACTCATTAGATTCCAATGAGTCCTACATTATTCAATTACCATTTTTATACATTAAAAACATATACAAAAAAGCTGCGGGGATACCGCAGCTTTTACATTTACAAGGCATATGTAATAACGTATGAGGAAATAAGCCATCTAAAAAGTATATGGCACACCTCTTATTACACGCTTTATAAAGTATTGTAGGTATCTTCATAGGTATCGAAATAAATCCATGACAAAATTAGGGGTATGATGTACATAAAAATCCCCTGTTCTTATCCGATTTATTTCATTAAATTTTTCCTATTTAGTACCTACCGCACTCACAAAAAGCACCTCTCATTAATTTATATTATAGTCATTGAAATCTAATTTACTGAAATCATCATACTATATGTTTTGCAAGAAGTAAAGGTGTCAGACTATTGCCTTTCACACCTGAGGAAGGACAATTTTTTCGGATAATGCTTTTTTAAAAAATTTATTTATAGAAAAAAGGAAAGCAAAATACTTTCCTTTTTCACCTCGTAGACTGTAAAACTTTCATATAATCAGCCTTTTTCTCAAGGGTCCTTTTTGCTTCTTCAGCCGTTAATATATAATCTACTGCAATATTTTGTAATACATCCTTATTAGTATTTGGTAACTGAATCGTTATATCTTCCACGCTACTCTTATTATTTTCAAGTGCTTTATTAAATTCCTTAATACTTCTTGCAACCTCCGCTAATGTTTCCATATGTACAGGATTGTTTACATCTAAAACAGTATTACTTTTAAAAACTGCCGTATAATACTGCTTCAAATTTTTCTTCGCTATTTCTTTCTCAGCATTCTTATCGGAAACATTATCCCCAGTCTGCATTTGATCAAAAATAAGTATAGTGTTATTCCCTTTCTCTCCATTCACATCTTATTCAATTTTGTTTACAATTTACCTATAAAAGATATCGGAGGGATTTCTATGACCGACTTTCAAAAACAATTTTTCACACGATTACATATAGAAGAAAAAGAGACAGTTTCATTTGAAGATTTACCTCACATTATGCAAGCAATGGCACAAACTGTCCCTTTTGAAAACTTAAATATTCTCGAAAACAACTTTACAGAAATATCAAAAAAAAATCTAACAGAAAAAATTTTAGTAAACAACCGTGGCGGTCTTTGTTATGAACTCAATCCTACTATGTATTACTTCCTTAAAGACTCTGGATTTGATGTTCATCTCGTTTCAGGAACAGTTTATAATGCTGCAAATTCGATATGGGCTGTTGATTCCGGACATATCGCAACTGTTTTACAACATCATAATGAACTTTACTTAATTGAAGTAGGTTTCGGATCATATTTACCTCTTACCCCTGTCCCTTTCTCAGGTGAAGTCGTTCACTCATTAACAGGAGATTATCGTATTCGTAAAGAAATGACCGATAAAGGAAGCTACATTTTAGAGATGCATAAAAATAATGAGTTTTTGGATCAATCTTCTGCTGATGATTGGACGTTAGGCTATGCATTTTATATAGAGGAAGCGGATGAAGAAAAAGCAAATACAGCCCAAAAAATTATCGTTGAACATGAGGGCTCACCATTTAACAAAGTACCTCTTATTGTAAAACTAACTGAAGATGGGCATGCCTCTTTAACGAAAGATAGCCTTACAATAGCGAAAAACGGTAAAAAAACGAAAGAAACCGTTACAGACGTGCAATATACAAATCTTTTACATTCAAAATTCGGAATTACATTATAATTTTTTAAGCCTTGCTATTTTAGCAAGGCTTTTCAATTTTCAGCAGGGATTTTTTGCAATTTGTTGTATTTCATAGTTATATAGAAATATAACTACATATTTAGAAAGGAAATGATTATGACAGAACTTAAAGATCGATTACAAGTAGCCGATAAAGAAAAATGGGATTTAACGGACATTTACCATACAATTGAAGATTGGGAAAGCGATTTTCATAAAATTGAAGTATTAACGAACGAATTACACGGGTTTAATGGAAATATTCACGATGGCAACAGTTTATTAGCTTATTTAACGAAGAGTGAAGAAATTTCTAGCATAATATCTTTAATGTTTGCTTATGCACGATTACAATCTGACCTAGATACACGCGACACGAACTCTCAATCCCTTGTTGATAAAGTATCACAATTACATGTGAAAGTAAGTGCAGCGAAATCTTTCTTTTCCCCATTCTTACTTAGCGTAGATGAAAACACATTACATTCTTACATAGAAGAAGCAGAAGGCTTACAATATTATAAAGAAGACTTATTTGAATTATACCGTTATAAAAAACACGTATTGAATAAGGACCAAGAAGAAATATTATCCCAAATGGGTGAAGCACTTTCCTCCCCGCAGCACACGTTTGGCATGTTAAATAATGCAGATATACTATTTGGTGAAGTGACGACTGATGATGGAGAAAAAGTAAATTTAACACGTGGAATGTATTCAAAGTTAATAGAAGATGAGAATCGCGAGAAACGTAAAGAAGCTTATAAAGCTTATTACAAACCGTATGTTCAATTAAAAAACTCTATCGCTTCTACTTTATCTGCCGCAATTAAAAATAACGTTACTGTGTCAAAGCTAAGAAAATATCCATCTGCTTTAGAGAAATCATTATTTGGTGATATGGTTCCGAAAGAAGTATATGACAATTTAATTGATACGACAAAGAAAAACATTCAATCTTTACATACATATAATGAACTTCGAAAAGAAAAATTAAACGTAGATGAACTACGCCAATACGACTTAAGTGTCGATTTAGTAGCGGGTGTGAAACAAGACATTCCATACGACGAAGCATTTGACACCATGATCGCATCACTAGCTCCTTTAGGTGAAGAATATATTGAAACATTAAAAAGCTTTAAAGACAAACGATATATAGACGTAAGAGAAACACCAGGGAAACGTTCTGGTGCTTATAACTTTGGTGTATACGGCGTCCATCCTTTCATTCTTTTAAATCATCACGATGATTTAAATAGCCTTTTCACTCTTACTCACGAATGTGGTCACGGTATGCATACGCATTATTCACACGGATACCAACCAAGAATTTCTGCACACTACTCCATCTTTGTTGCAGAAGTCGCTTCTACAGTAAATGAAGTGTTATTAATTCAATATTTATTAAAAGAAGCGAAAGAAACGAACGTGCGTAACCATTTAATTAACTACTTTATCGATAGCTTTAAAGGTACTTTCTTTACACAAATCATGTTTGCAGAATTTGAAAAAATCACACATGAAATGGCTGAGCAAGGTAAACCATTAAACGCTCAAGTCTTCAGTGAAATTTATGAAAATCTATTTAGAGAATATAACGGTGATTCAATTGTGTTTGATGAAGAAGTAAAATACGGATGGTCTAGAATCCCTCATTTCTATCGTCCATTTTACGTATACAAATACGCAACTGGATTTGCCTCTGCTATTCAAATCGCCGATAAATTATTAAGCGGCGATCCGAATGCACAGAAAAACTATATTGAATTCCTTAAAGGCGGAAGTTCTGATTATTCACTAAACCTACTAAAAAAAGCTGGCGTTGATTTAACTACGCCAGAACCGATTGAAAGTGCATTAAATCGATTTGCTCAACTTGTTGAAGAATTTTCAGCATTATAGAAAAAAACATGCAGAGTGTATATTCTGCATGTTTTTATTTGAATCCCTTTATCCCGCTATTTGTGGGCAGTAATACCCCCACTGATTAAAGTTTCACTTTATTCTAAATGTTGCTGCGTCACACAGTGAATCATGCCACCATACGCATACAGTTCATTTACATAAATACCAACAATTCTTCTACCTGGAAATTGTCCTTCAATAATTTGAAGCCCTAACTTGTCATGTTCATCACCGTATATAGGTACCAATACGACTTCATTTCCAATGTAAAAATTCAAATACGAGCCTTTACAGTCTGCATCTTTTACCACTTTTCTTGTCACCAGTACTGGTATGAGCTGAAATGGCTTTCCATCTATATTTCTCGCTTGTCTCAATTCTTGATAATGCTTTTCGTACGCCTCCAAAAGGTATGATTCGCCTTCTCCGAAAGGATCATATTCATATAGAATCGTATTTTCATTTACAAAACGTGCTGCACCATCAATATGGTAATCCGTATCTTCATCATAATTATCTTCTCCGCGAATACCAGTTATCCATATAAAATTCGTTACCCCTAAATACTTCGTTAACTCCATTTCAATCTCTTCCTGACTTAGTGTAGGGTTTCGATTCTCATTTATAATAGAAGTTTTTGCTGCCATTAAGGTTCCATTTCCATTTATCTCAATCCCTCCACCTTCTAAGCAAACACTAGATTCCACTTTTGGAATGCTATGCACTTCACTTATTTTATTTGGAATAACAGCATCGTTTTCATACGGATATTTATCCCCCCAACCATTAAATATCCAATGTGTTAGACAGAGGTTTCCTTCTTTATCTTTTACAAAAATTGGTCCATTATCTCTTATCCAAATATCATCAGTTTCCTGAACTAAGAAATCAATTTTATCCATATTTACTTTCGCTTCAATTAACTTCGATTGGACATGCGTTTTTTCTTCCTCATCAAATACAACTATATGCACAGTTTCTCCATAATGAAGCTCCTTTGCCATCGTTACCCAAATATCATCCAACTTAGTTCGGTAACCTTCACCTCTATGTGCTTTATCATGAGGCCATTGGAGCCATGTCCCTTCATGTTTTTCCCATTCTGCAGGCATATAAAACAAACTAGTTTCTATATTTCTCATACATATTCACCCCTTCTCTGAATGTAAGTTCAGTCTATACTTTGACATCGTGTTAAGGTCAACAGAAATATATTCATTTACTTGTAGTAATTTTATAAAGCGATTCTTTATTTCTCCTTGTAAAATTGTCATTAAAACTTTCGCATTCGGAATCTTACCGGCGCTCATTTTAGTAATTGTTTTTGTATACAGAATAAGGATTGACATAATGTTAATGTCAATCCTTATTCTCATTCTATTTTCGTAACTAAAAAACAAATTTGTGTAACATACTCTTCTGTTAAACAATCACATTCAGGTCCCTTTATATAAACTTCATATGGATGACTCTCTATTATATAGCCATTCCTTTCAACCCACTCTTCTAACGCCATATAAGCATAACCTATATAGTCATAGCTGCCATAATGCATAGTAGTAACAATTTGATGCTGCTTTAGCCTTTTTATGTCGCACTCTTGTAATACGCCTTTATTATCTTCATCCATAATCGGAATTCTTAATTCTATATGGCTGCGATTTGGAATATACTCTTCATCATAAAAAACTGTAGATGGAGAACCGACTATTTGAAAGCTATTTTTTTGTACTTTTTCATATAAGTCATAAAAATAATCATCCATATCATCTATATCTATTTGTAACCTTTGAGCAATTACCGTTATTTCATTTCTCATTCCAATTAATATATCGTAACTTCTATGGCGAGCAATATTTAGACCTTTATTCATATTTACTATTTCATTCATTTCTGAAATAACCTGTAAATTTTGTTTCACTTCATGAGACAACTCTATAATTTGCGATTGCATATGCTTAACAAACGAATCCTGATCTGCTGACTGGAGAATGACTTTAATTTTTGGTAAAGGGAACTTGTACTCCCTCAGCTTTTTAATTTTTAACGCTACTTCCAGCTGCCCTTGTTCATAATATCTATATCCATTTACCGGATTCACATATGCTGGTTTTAATATCTCTTCTTTGTCATAATGCCTTAGCATCCGTGTACTCATTTTACAAATTCGTGAAAATTCAGTAATTGTATACATATACATACCCCTTGAATACATTTTCTTATAAGCTTATTTATTAAAACCAATCAAATATTTTTTTGATTGAAGAACCTTCATTCTGATTGTCCAATCTTTTCATTTTTGAAGGCAACAAATGACTCGGACAATACCACGTTAAACAATTCATTGCACCTCCCATAGTCGATATTTCTCCTACATGAATTTGAATTACTTGTTTTTCCGTATGCTGTTGAATATATCGTAAAACTTCCTCATCTTTAGCTAATCCAAACTTAGGAACGTAAAGCGTATCACATGTTTCTAACATATTTATATATAACCCTTTTGCCGATGCTATTTCTTGATCATATTGCCCCTTTTCTGTATATGAAGAAGGAACAACTATAAATTCAGCTTCTGGCATTTGTTCTTGAATAATCTCTTGCACATTATATCTAAATTCATGATCTCCTAAAAAATCACTAATAAACATTGTATGTTCATCAATAAATTTAACCATTCCATCTGCGTGTGCAAGTACATCTCCTTCTTCAGCAGGAATAATAATAACCCGACTCACATCTAAATCCCATTCCAGTTGCTCTATAATTTCTTCTTCCGTCCAATCATAATTATCATCAAATATGCGTTCCGTTAATATAACGGTATCTTTTTTATTCCAAATAAGATTTCCACCGTCTAATATCAATGGAGATGTCACATATTCAAAGTCGTTCTTTTTCAACCATTTATTAAATTGTTGATCTAAATATCGTCCTTGATCTTTCGGTAAGTAATTTGGTTGATATTTAAATTTAACTAGATGATTTGTTACAACTGGTGCAACATCTCTTAGCCAAATATCATCATACTCAAAAAAGCTTGTATGAAAGTCTTGCTCTTCAACAGATAAAGATATAAGTTGATCGGTAAATGCTTTATTTTCATTTAAGTATTCATTAAAATAAATAATGTCTTCATAAAATGGTTGATAATATTCATTCGATTCGTCTGGTATTGCAGTAAAAATAATGCCATTATGTTTTTGTTCCATATTATTTACCTCGCTTTTTAATAATGATTACATAACTGATTTCAATCAGCCAACTATTCCCCAATCTATTTCTCTTTTCATTACAATTTTCGAAACGTGCACATTGCATGAATGGATTATAGCACGGCGAAATTTTATATATTTATATAAAAAATATACAGCTGTCGTTAAGCCGTAAATTGACTCTTGACAAGATTTTTAAATTTTAATCGTCGTACACAATGAACGATTAGATGATTTTTTTATCATGATTCATATCCATTACTTCGAACAGACCGTTTTGATTATATAAATTCAATAAATGCGTTTCTACCCCTATACAAATCCCTTCTAACGGAAGATCGTTTGGATCCTGACCAAATGGATCTTCAATTTCAACCCCTATTGCTTCAATCCCTATAAATGCAAAACTTATAAACGTAGTTGCAAGTACTGTAAACCATCCAAGACTATCAACAAGCCCAATCGATAAAGTCCCGCAAAATATGAGCAGTAAAATTTTAATATGAGCAAAATATGCAAAAGGAATAGGCGTTGTTTTGATACGATCACATCCACCCACAGCCGTAAGCAAATTATTCAAATCAGCTTCCATATTAATTATCACATTTGGATGAATTTGACCCGTTTTCAAACCTTTTGATAGTATCATTTTCAACATAAAAACTATACTAATCGGTAAATGAATAGACTCAGCCAACATTTCTTTTTCCTTCTCAGAACAAATATCAAACAATGATTTGATTTCAGATAAATCTTTTTCGCCTCTCAAATGTCCTTTCGCTATCTTTGGAAAAGCAATTAATAAATGTAAAAATTTTAATTTTTCCTGATCCGTCTTTTTCCCTTCAGACTCCCAATGACATAAAAAACTAACTGCCAAATTTCTAGTACAAGCACCAATCGTGCCAAATAACTTTCTACCTTCCCAATACCTATCATAAGCAGTGTTAGTACGAAAAACTAACAGTAAACCTAATGCTCCTCCAACAATTACCCAAGGAGTTTGATTAATTTTTATTGCTACATAATAATAATTAATCACAGTTACTACCGTTGAAACGCATA
>NZ_BOQD01000355.1 GCF_018332515.1 Bacillus hominis
AGAGTAAAACAAGATAATATTCATGGCGTAGTCATTACGCATGGTACCGATACATTAGAAGAGACAGCTTATTTTCTTGATTTAACAGTTCAAGCAACTATCCCAATCATTGTGACAGGGGCAATGCGTTCTAGTAATGAATTAGGTGCCGATGGTCTATATAATTTCTTATCAGCTGTAAAAGTTGCTAGTAGTAATGAAGCTGCTGAAAAAGGCGTTCTAGTCGTATTAAACGACGAAATACATTGTGCTACAAATGTAACAAAAACGCACACAAGTAATGTCGCGACATTCCAAAGTCCACAGTACGGACCAATCGGTATGGTAACAAAACGCGGTGTTGTTTTCCATCATGCTTTAGTGCATCACGAAACATACACAGTACGACAAATTTCCAAAAACGTTGTCGTTCTAAAAGCATACGCAGGTATGGATGATACATTATTATCAGCAATCGAAACACTACCAGTAGACGGAATTGTTATTGAAGCACTTGGACAAGGTAATTTACCCCCAAGAACACTTCCTAGTCTAGGGCGATTAATAGAAAAAGGCATTCCAATTGTATTAGTTTCTCGTTGCTTTAACGGTATCGTTCAAGATGTATATTCGTATGAAGGTGGCGGCAAACAATTAAAAGATATGGGCATTGTATTCACATACGGTTTAAATGCTCAAAAAGCACGTATCAAACTACTAGTCGCATTAGAGAATACAAATTCTCATGAAACAATCCAAAATATGTTTATGCACGAATAAAAAAAAGCTGTCG
>NZ_BOQD01000356.1 GCF_018332515.1 Bacillus hominis
TAGCCATCAAATTAAGAAAAAAATTAATTCCTCCTACAACAAAAATGCTATTCTTTTTCATTGCGGATATTGTATTTCTTTAATCGACGGATCAGTGAAGTTTGAGTAATTCCAAGAACTTTTGCCGTTTTACGTGTAGTCTTATTTTCCTTAATTGCCTGTTCAATAATTGTTTTTTCCATACTTTCGATAATCTCGCTTAAATTGTTTCCTTTTTTCAGAGATTGTAAAGCTTCTTTTTCCATGCTTACTGAGTGAAAGCGTTCTGGTAAATCATGAGTCGAGATATTGTCCTTTTTGGCCATAATAACGAGCTGCTCAACAGTGTTTTCTAATTCGCGAATATTTCCGGGCCACTGATAACGTTGTAAAACACCTATCGTTTGCTGCGAGAAGGTACGTGTCTGGTTGAATATTTGGTTATACTTTTGCAAATAGAAATGGAGTAGCGGAAAAATATCTTCATGTCGCTCTCGTAGCGGCGGAATGTTTACTGGTAAAACATGAAGTCGATAATATAGATCGGCCCGGAATTTCCCCTCTTTTACCATTTCCTCGATTTTGCGGTTTGTTGCTGCAATAATGCGAATATCAGCCTTTACTAACTGTGAACCGCCAATAGGCATATAGGTCTTGTCCTGCAGTAATTGAAGGAGTTTGGGCTGCAGATGTAGCGGAAGTTCACTAATTTCATCCAAAAAAAGCGTTCCTTTTTCGGCTGTTTTGACGAGCCCTATTTTCCCTTTTGAATTAGCACCTGTAAAGGCTCCCTTGTGGTAGCCGAACAATTCAGATTCGAGAAGTGAATCGGGAATTGCTGCACAATTTAAGTGGACAAAGGGTTGACTGTTTCGTTCGCTCAACTTATGAATGCGCTTCGCAACTACGTTTTTTCCAACTCCTGTTTCTCCGTTAATAAGCACAGTTGAATCAACACTTGCCACTCTTTCCAGGATTTCAGCAAGCAAATTATGTATTTTACTATGTCCAATAAAGGACTGTTCCTCTTGCATTAGAATATACCGGGAATTTATTTTTTTTATTTCTAGTAAATACCGCTTCAATACGGGGGCTAATTCTTCCCATTCTAGCTTAGAAACATTATCCATCCAATTGTTTATATCATGACCATGTGCTACAAAATAAATGGGGTTTTCCTGCTCATCCAAAATAATGTCCCCTGTTACTGTCATCTTATTACCACCGGTGATTTCTTGCACAGTGGTTACAGTACTTCCATTTTGTAAAGCCATTTCGATTACGGATGGAGTGAATGCACCTTCTTTTTTCAGAACGAAAATGTTCTTGCCAATTAAATCTTCCTTGCTTTTGTTAAAAAGCTTACAACCTGCTTGGTTTATCCACATAATCGTTCCATTTTTGTCAACAATATTCATCCCACTTTCAAGATTATCAAGAATTTTTAATAGATATTTAGTTTCAATTTGGACAGGAACGTCGGACATGGCTTGAATCCTCCTATGAATGCATCTACTTTGAACCGCAAGTGGTTCAAAGTAGATGGGAATTAGTGAAAAGAATGAACCGTTTATGAATCTATTGAAACGAATTTAATTCATTATATCTCACAATAGCTAGATTTAAAGTGATTTTTTATAATTTTCTGTCTATTTTTTATGTTTTCGTTCCATATTTATGGCATGATTTTTGCAATATGAAAGTGTACAGTACGGAATTATTAATTTATAGAGGGAGGTATTTAATAGGATCTTTCTATTTAAAAGGAATGTCCCCTTGTATTGGAATGATAGAGGGTCGCCATTTTTACTAACAGAGAAAAACAGCTTATCCTAGGAATGTTGTTTAATGATACATTATTGCAATTAATAGGATGATAGATGGAATTGATAAATATATCCATTTTTACTTACTGGCATACAAGTCACGGTTATGAAGAACAAAAGGTGATCTGCACTCGTTTTCTCTCTTTGTTTTCACTTGGCATGGGGCAGGAAAAAGATCTGACCGCTTCTATGAATGACCGGATTTTCTCTCCCACCTAAAAAGAAAGGTTTTATGTCGATTTTTCAATTTGTACTTATATAAAAAGGATGGTGTATGTATGAATGCAAATCTAGTATTTATCAATGGTGAAGTTATTACATCAGACAGACAAAACTCAATAGTGGAATCTGTTGCAATAAAGGATAATCGAATAATTGGGATCGGTTCAAATTTAGAAATGAATAAATTTATTGGAGAGAAGACGGAAGTCATTGACTTAGCAGGGAAATCTCTTCTTCCTGGATTTATTGATGCACACACACACTTGGTTTTATATGGGGTTTTTCAGTTGAATATCAGTTGTAAAGAAAGTCACATCGACTCTGTGGCAGATGTGCTAAATGAGCTTAAGAAAAAAGCGTTGGAAACTCCAGAAGGTGAGTGGATAAGAGCTTGGGGATTTAATGAAACGACCATAAAGGAGAAAAGGTATCCAACGATTGCAGAGCTAGATGCTATTTCAACGAAACATCCAATCATCATTTCTCGTACGTGTGGACATATTTGTATCGTAAATACAGCAGCACTAGAGAAGGCTGGATATGACGAAAAGACACCGAATCCTCAAGGTGGAGTAATTGAAAAAAATGAGAAGGGGGAAATTACAGGGAAATTATTTGAAGCTGCAAATATGAAAATGAATGATGTAGCAAGCTATACAGATGCTGAACTTATGAAAGCTGTTAAAATTGCGTCGGATCATTTCATTTCAGGGGGAATCACGAGTATTCATGAAGCAGCTACTTTTGATTCTAATTGTTATCGTTTGTTACAAACAGCTATAAAAACCAAAGACATCGGTGTTCGGGTATATGCAATAATTGGTACCATTAATGAATCGGATAAATTTGTAAATAAAATGATGAATGCAGGGATAGTGACCGGTACAGGGGATGAGAGGTTTAGAGTTGGGCCGGCTAAAATATTTTTAGATGGAAGTAGCTCTGGTCCAACGATTGCAACTCGAGAACCTTACTCCAGCGATCCTAACAATTTCGGGATTCTTTATTATAGTGAGGAAGAAATATATAAAGTTCTAGGTGAAGCCCATAAAAAAGGCTACCAAGTTACAGTACATGCTCAAGGTGATAAAGCCATTGAAATGTATTTAAATTGCATAGAAAGAGCGTTAAATGAAGCACCAAGGAAAAATCATCGTCATCGAATCGAGCATGCAGGAGTTTCAACCCCAGATTTACAAGAAAGAATGAAACAACTTGAAGTCATTCCTATTCCAAATCCACCATTTCCATATGAATATGGCGAGATATATGCTCACAATTATGGTGAACGTGTTAATTATATGTACGCTGCTCGTGATTATATAGATAAAGGTATTATTGCAGCAGGTAGTTCAGATGCACCGGTTACTGATTATAATCCTTTATTAGGAATTCATACTGCAGTTAATAGAAAAAGCCAATTTGGAGCTGAAATTGGCACGAATCAATCCATTAGTGTACTAGAAGCTATTAAACTTTACACATGGAATGGTGCTTATGCAAGTTTTGAAGAGGATATAAAAGGTAGCCTAGAAGTAGGGAAATTAGCTGATTTAGTTATTTTAAGTGAAAGTATTTTAAAAGCTGACCCAGGCCGTATTAAAGATTTGAAAGTGGAGACAACGATTATTGATGGAGAAATTGTTTATCAAAAGGAGAACGATTTAATGATGAAAAATTAGATTTAGGAAAAAGAGGGGGGCAATTATAGTACTTCGCATTATTTTATACATCAATTAAAAAACGAAATAGCCCCTCTTATTAGATGGGAGAGAGTATCTGGCTATGCATAAAAGTAGTCAGATCCTTTTTTGTAAATGACAGAAAATTAAAAATGTTTATACGTTAACAAATCCTTTTATGATAGCGGTTCTTAATCTATAAAAATTCAAACCATGAAATAGGAGGTCGAGCATATTTTGAAATATATTAAACTCTTACTCTTAATCCCTTTTATAGGGTGTGTTGGATTCTTGCCATTTGCAAATAGAATTGAGCCTTACGTATTAGGAATGCCTTTTCTATTATTTTGGATTGTATTTTGGATGGTACTTTCTTCAATTATTTTAACTATTGTTTATAAGCTGGATCCTGATAATAAAGGGAGTGAGATAGAATGAATATATCAGTATTTATTATTTTTATTTTCTTAATCTTATCGCTTTATTTAGGGATAGCAGCAAGAAGAGGAAAAAAGATGGATTTGCAGCAATTTTCAGTTGGCGGCAGAGGTTTTGGTACCTTGTTCGTATTTCTATTAATAGCTGGAGAGGTTTATACGACTTTTTCTTTTCTAGGCGGAAGTGGTTGGGCTTATTCCAAAGGTGCGGCTGCATATTATGTGCCCGCGTATATATTTCTAGCATATATAATATCTTATTGGATTGCACCTAAAATTTGGAGATACGGTAAGGAACATGGTATTATTTCACAACCTGACTATTTTGCATCTAAATACGATAGTCGTGCAATGGGGGTTATAGTAGCTATTGTAGGAAGTTTAGCACTTATACCATATATTTGTATACAAATGAAAGGATTAGGAATCATTGTTTCAGAGGCTTCTTTTGGAGCTATTTCACCAATGGCTGCAAGTATTATAGGTGCAATAGTTATTACAACGTATGTAATATTCTCTGGTATTCATGGCTCTGCTTGGATAGCTGTGATTAAAGATATTATGATTTTGGGAGTAGTTATTTTTTTAGGACTATACATCCCTATACACTATTTTGGTGGAATTGAGCAAATGTTTAAGTCTGTCGAGGCTGTTAAACCGGAATTGTTAACGTTAGCCGATCAGGGACTAAGTGTACCATGGTTTATCTCTACTATCTTATTAAATGCAATATCTTTTTATTTATTACCGACTTCTTTCACTGTGGTCTTTGCAGCAAATGGTGAAAAAACACTTCGCAAAAATGCAATTAGCCTACCTTTATACACGATATTATTACTGTTTGTTTTCTTTATTGGCTTTTCAGCTGTCGTAAAAATCCCAGGTTTACAAGGAGCTGATGGAGATCTTTCTCTTTTAAGATTATCTATTCAAACATTTGATCCTTGGTTCATTGGAATAATTGGAGCAGCTGGTTTATTAACGGCTTTAGTACCAGCATCCGTTATGTTAATGTCTGCATCTGTTGGCTTAACAAAAGGGATTTACAATGTTGTTTTTCCAAAAGCTACCGAAAAACAACAATTAGTAGCCTCAAAACTGTTCATCATTATCCTTTCTTTGACTGCTTTACTCTTCACAGTATTTGGCGGGACAGCACTGGCGCTGTTAAATATCATGTCATACAGTCTTATCGCACAATTAGCACCTGCATTATTCCTTAGTTTTTCCAAAAAAAATTACATTAATAAATACGGTGCAATGACTGGAATTATTACAGGAGTGCTCATTGTATTGTATGCTACGATTTTCAATATAAAAATCGCTACCTTTTTCCCAACAGTCCCACACACTATTAACGACATTAGGACAGGAGCGATAGCATTATTAATAAATATCGTAATAACTTTTATTGTAAGCTTAGCTTCAAAAAACATACCGGTTCAAAAGGGATCTACCACATCAACGTCAAGCTAAAAATTTATATATAAATAACGAGAAAAACGTTATTCTTTTTGTGAAAACATGCAGAAAGGATGACGTTTTTTATGAATTTTTCGATTCAAAATGAAATTTGAAAAAGATCAAAACTACCTGTTCTCTACGGTCTATTGGAGGCAGGTAGTTTTATTTTCTCGAATTTACATAGTTGTAATAGATAGTTGAACTATTGTGAAAAGAGGGGGATGAATCGAATAGAATTATTCCTTATTTTGATCGCTCATATTCACTTCTCTAATTTCAGGAGTAAGCGAATATGATACGGTCACAGTGAAATTACATTCTAGAGATGATCGGGAAAGTGTTGGGAAAGAAGCAGTAGCACGTATAAATGAAATTAAATCGCCTAAATTTGAACATAAATTCAAAGCTCCAGAGGATGGAAACGAGTCTACGAATATGATGAAAATGGTCTTTGGCAGAATTGCTGGAATTTCGTTATTAGTTGGTGGCATCGGTGTTATGAATATAATGCTTGTATCTGTAACAGAACGTACGCGTGAAATTGGCATCCAAAAAGCGCTTGGTGCAACGCGTAGTAAAGTATTAATGCAGTTTCTTACTGAATCTTGCATTTTAACAGCACTAGGTGGTTTAATTGGATTTATGCTTGGCGTATTTTTTGCGTGGTTAATTGTGATATTCGCAGAATAGCCATTTATTGTTTCAGTAAATTTAGGACTGATTTCGGTTGGAATATCTATGTTTATCGGTATTGTATTTGGTATACTACCGGCAAATACAGCAGCAAAATTAGATCCGATTGAATGTTTGCGATATGAATAAGAAGGGAAGAGAATATAACTTTTGTTATGTTCTCTTTTTATTTTCATACAAAACTCTTTCTCAGCTTATCGTATCAAAATTTGAACGTAAGTATTTCGTAAGGAATGGATAAGAAAAAAGAGAGTTTTATCATATAGGATTAAAGTATAACTTGAATCAATACGATATTAATAGAGGAGAGAGAGCCTTATGAAAAAATGTAATGCAATTAAGTTAACAAGTTTGGCAGTTTTATTAGCGGGTACTACTCTATTTACACCAGGTTTTACTGTGAAAGCAGAGTCTGTTCAAAATATATCTAGTCCGTCACAAGCACATGATCAAAAGAACCGGAATGGATGGAAACAAGTAATGCAGGAATCAGTGCAGCTTGGAACACCAGGAATATTAGCTAAGACGTCTAACAACGGAAAAACTAGTATTTATACAGCTGGCGTGGCAGATTTAAGTACAAAGAAACCGATGAAATCGGATTATCGTTTTCGGATTGGTAGTGTGACGAAGACGTTTACTGCTACGATTGTTCTTCAATTAGTAGGAGAAAATCGCGTACAACTTGACGATCCAATTGAAAAGTGGCTACCGGGTCTCATTCAAGGAAATGGGTATGATGGTAATCAAATTACGATACGTCAACTTTTGAATCATACGAGTGGTATAGCTGAATACTTAAAGTCAAAAGACGCTGACATAATGAATTCGAAAAAAACGTATACAGCAGAAGAAATAGTAAAAATGGGGCTTTCTCTACCGCCTGATTTTTCGCCAGGTAAGGGGTGGTCGTATTCAAACACAGGATACGTAATATTGGGAATGCTTATTGAAAAAATAACTGGAAATAGTTATGCAGAAGAAATTGAAAAGCGAATTATTGAACCTTTGGATCTGTCAAATACGTTTCTACCAGGGAATTCAACCGTTATCCCAGGAAAGAATCATGCTCGAGGGTATATGAAAATGGAGGGAACAAGCGAGTTGAAAGACATAACGTATTATAATCCGAGTTTAGCTAAGTCAGCTGGAGATATGATTTCTAATGCGGACGATTTAAATACGTTCTTTTCATCTTTACTCGGTGGTAAGTTACTGAGGGAAAATCAGCTAAAAGAGATGCTTACCACAGTTCCTGTAGAAGGAAAAGGTGTTGGTGATGGATATGGTCTTGGAATCTATGAGACTAAACTTCCAAACGGTGTTTCAATTTGGGGTCACGGAGGGGCAATTCCTGGGTTTACAACTTTTGCTGGGGGAGTAATTGGGGGCAAACATACATTGGCTGTCAGTATTAACTCTTTAGGTGCGATTGATATTATTACGCAGTTTAATAAAATGATGCAAATTGAATTTAATAAATAGAAAAAAGAAAGGGGATTGGATTCTGCTATAGTTGTATATAAAAGAGATGTTTTTTAAATTTTGCAAATATGGACAGTGTTAGCATTTATGATATGGCATCAAGTTTATGTGGAACGTAAATACGATATAACTGTATTTCAAAGTGAAAGTCAATCTTATAGCTCTTAGTATAAAAATAAAAGGGATGTCAGTTGCGTGACATCCCTTTTATTTTGGAGCAAAGAGGTACATCTTTAATTCTGAAAATTGTTATTTTTCGAATCGTTCCATATAATAAAGGCTATAGGGATTTATACAGGGGAGTTATGAATGGAAAATACTTTAGTTGATTAACTATTTCTCATTTTAACCAATATAACAATAAATAGATTTGGAGTTGAGTACATTGGGACAAAATCATTATAAATGGAGTAATAAGCAATTACGAGAACATGTTGAAGTACTAGATGGCACGAGAAGTCCACACATTTTATTAAAGAATGCGACATATTTAAATTCATATATGCGTGAGTGGATGAAAGCAAATATTTGGGTTTATGATGACCGCATTGTATACGTAGGAGAAAAACTGCCAGAGCAATTTACTCATTGTGAAGTTATTGATTGCGAAGGGAAGTATGTAGTTCCTAGTTACATAGAACCGCATGCACATCCATATCAATTATACAATCCAGAGACTTTAGCAAATCATGCAATGCAATTTGGGACAACAACTTTTATTAATGATAATTTAACTTTATTTTTCACATTACAACGTGAAGAAGCATTTCGTTTATTAGATGAATTTAAAAAGGTTCCGGCAAGCATGTATTGGTGGTGTCGTTTCGATGGCCAAACTGAGTTGCAAAATGGCCAATCATTGTTTAATAGTGAAGAAATAATGGAATGGCTTAATCATGAAGATGTTCTTCAAGGCGGGGAGTTAACAGCATGGCCAAAACTATTACATGGCGATGAGGAAATGTTAAATTGGGTACAGGAAACAAAACGATTACAGAAGAAAGTAGAAGGTCATTTTCCTGGAGCATCTGAAACAACTTTAGCAAAGTTAAAATTGTTAGGTACGGATTGTGATCATGAAGCGATGACAGGGCAGGAAGCATTAATACGCCTCATGCAAGGTTACACCGTTTCTCTTAGAAATTCTTCTATCCGTCCAGATTTAGAAATTTTAGTAAAAGAATTGCTAGAACTAGGTGTTAAACAATTTGATAGATTCATTTTCACAACAGACGGTTCGCATCCATCATTTTATGAAAACGGAATGACAAATAGATTGATAGAAATAGCGATTAAGCAAGGGATACCAGTTATAGATGCCTATAATATGGCAAGTTATAACATTGCTCGTTATTATAATATGGAGTATTTACATGGTGCGATTGCCACAGGGAGAATCGCCAATATTAATATTTTGGAAAGTAAAGAAAACCCGGTGCCGATTAGTGTAATTGCAAAAGGACAATGGGTGAAACGTGATGGAGAAAATAAAAATGAATCATTACGTATAGAATGGGATGAATTTCAAGTAACCCCTCTACAACTAGACTGGTCTTTAAAGAAAGAAGATATGATTTTTTCTGAAACAACAGGTATAAAATTATTAAATGATGTTATTTCAAAACCATATGTAACTGAAATCGACTTAAACGTTGAGGAACTTTCTATTGAGCATGATGAATGTTTCCTTATGATGATTGCTCGTGATGGAACTTGGCGAGTGAATACAGTTGTGAAAGGTTTTGCGAATGGGTTAGGAGGTCTTGCTAGCTCTTATTCCGGTACAGGTGACATCATTCTTATTGGAAAAAGGAAAGAAGATATGCTTACAGCTTTTTATAGAGTAAAAGAGCTTGGCGGGGGAATGGTAATAGCGGAAAGAAATGAAGTGTTACACGAAATTGCATTACCGTTGCTCGGGATTATGTCCGATTTAAAAATGAGCGAATTAATACATAAAGAGAAAAAAATGGTGGAATTACTACAAGAGCGAGGATACACCTATAACGATCCAGCATTTACGATTTTATTCTTTTCTGCGACGCACTTGCCATTTATACGGGTAACACCTATAGGATTATATGATGTGAAAAGTAGTAAGGTACTTGCTTCGCCGATGAAACTGATAAATCAATATTAAAAGGAAAGGTCCTATAAAAAGTCTATTTTATAGGACCTTTCTCATTCTTAGCATAAGAATATCCTAAGCCTCAAATAATATAGTATCTAAATGATTTGAGGTGATAGTTAAATATGAAAAAACTATTGTATGTATTAAGTGTATTTATTTTATGTGTATCTATCCAGCATGTGGTACATTCTCAAACAGATGCGCCAAGGTTATCTTCGGATTGTCTGGAAGAAAGTAAATTGCGTGATGAAAAGTATGCGAAAAATATAATACAGGACATTAAATCCACATTTAATTTAAATATTGATGAAAACAGTTTTTGGGAAGTTAGTAACAGAGACCTAGAGGCTGCGCATTTGATATATGGCGGAAAGGAAATTGATTCATATTATAATTCACTAACTAAAATTTATGATAGTGGTGGATTTAGAGGGCAGCCTAGCTTATTTGTGAGGGCGCAAGAAGCATTTTTACTTTATAAAGAAATAGACGATACTAATGTAATGAAACGCCTAAATCTAAACCTTGAAAAAGGGGAATGGATTGTTACCGAAACAAAAAAGAAGCAAGGCAAAATAGTGGAATACAAACCGTTACAATGTGAAAAGGATTATTTGAAAAAGAGAAATGAGTATCATAATATGAAATGAAATACTAATTAATGTTGTTTTTATCAGCTGAAAGGTTGCTATAGAAGAAGGTAAGTATACATATTAACCTTATGTATACTTACCTTCTTTTTTTTGAGGTTATTAACATTTTGGATGGTGTATATTGCAAATTACTTGCTAGTAAATATGCTTATAATTTTCAAAGGATCTTTTTATCGTAAAAAGAGAGAGGAGTATGTGTCAAAAGATTTATACATTGCTGAACCACTTATGTATATTTTATTCTACAGTACTATAAAGAAATGTTTACTATTCACAAAAAACATCATTGGCACAGTTTTTGCTTGTATTAAATTTAAGGAAGGGAAATTGTATTTAAGGAATCTGTATTCGTAATAGTATAAAATAAGCTACTATTGCATCATTGATCATACTTGTATTTATAGCGGAACTGTAAATACATACAAATAAGTATGTTCTAGTATAAAAATTCAGAATTTTCTTTAAAATCATTAAGGGGCAATGGTATGGTTAAATATTCAAAAATTTCTAAGTTGATTCTTGGTGTTGGACTAGTGACAATATCATGTAATGGTTTGCAAATTCAAGCAGAGACAAAAGAGAAAAATGTGAAGAGCGTGAAGAGCGTATTACAAATGGAGCCGGTAGGAATACAGAAATCTGTTGATGAGTTGGCGCACTCTTCAGCAGTACAAGAAAATGCATCTTTTACAAAACGGTTAAAGTTAGCGGATTTATCGCAGCGTCCACTAGCACCAACCGAGGATGTTAAACCGTTAGCTGAAGAAAAAAAGTATTCGATGGCTGAGTTAAATCAATTAAGTAACAAACAATTAACTGATCTTCTTGTGACAATTAATTGGTATCAAATTCCGGAATTATTCCAGTTTAATAGTGATAGTCTCAAATTCTATCAAGATGATAGCCGAATGCAAGCGATTATTAATAAACTAGCAGAACAAGGACAAGCTTATACGAAAGATGATTCAAAAGGGATTGAAACATTAGTAGAAGCTCTACGTGCAGCATTTTATTTAGGTTTTTACCATGATGAATTAAGCAAACTAAATGAGCGTAGCTACCATGATAAATGTTTACCCGCTTTAAAAACAATTGCAAAAAATCCGAATTTCAAACTTGGTACATCAGAACAAAATAAAGTTATTTCATCATATGGAAAATTAATTGGAAATGCATCGGCTGATGTTGAAACGGTTTTATATGCAGGTGAAATTTTCAAACAATATAACGATAATCTTGCAACTTTCATTGAAGACCGAACGAAAGGAGACGCTATTTATGAGTTGATGAAGGGAATTGACTTTGATATTCAGACGGATATGTACACGACTGAAAAAGAGCCAAAAGATACGATGTGGTTTCGAAATATTGATAACTTTATTAATGAAGTAAATCGTTTTGCACTAATTGGTACTGTAACAAATAAAAACGGATGGTTAATTAATAATGGAATTTACTATGCTGGTCGATTAGGCAAGCTTTATAGTACACCAACAAAAGGCCAGCAAGTTGTTACAGAAGCGATGAGGATTTATCCACATTTAGGGGAGCAATATTTTGTTGCAGCAGAACAAATTACTACAAATTACGGAGGAGTAGATGCGAACGGAAAAACAATAAGTTTAGATCAAATCCGAGAAGATGGAAAAAAGAAATATTTACCGAAAACGTATACATTTGATGATGGAGCGATTGTCTTTAAGGCTGGGGATAAAGTTAGCGAAGAGAAAATTAAACGTCTATACTGGGCGGCAAAAGAAGTACGCTCTCAATTTTATCGTACAGTTGGTAGCGATAAACCACTTGAAAGTGGACATGCTGATGATGTGCTAACGATGGTTATTTATAATAGTCCAGATGAGTATCAATTTAATCGTCAACTGTACGGATATGAAACGAATAATGGTGGAATTTACATTGAAGGGACAGGAACGTTCTTTACATATGAACGTACACCACAGCAAAGTATTTATAGTTTGGAAGAATTGTTCCGCCATGAATTTACGCACTACTTACAGGGAAGATACGAGGTTCAGGGATTATGGGGCCAAGGGGAAATGTATCAAAATGAACGTTTAACATGGTTTGAAGAAGGGAATGCAGAGTTCTTTGCAGGTGCAACGCGATTAGATAGTGTAGTACCGCGAAAAAGTATAATTGGTGGGTTATCTAATGATCCTGCAAAACGTTATACAGCATCACAAACATTAAATGCGAAATATGGAACGTGGGATTTTTATAACTATTCGTTTGCATTGCAATCATATATGTATAATAACCGTCCTGAAATGTTCGATAAAGTGCATGATTTAATTCGTGCAAATGATGTTTCAAGTTACGACGCATATCGTTCTACATTAAGCAAAGATAATAAATTAAATGAAGACTATCAATCTTATATGCAAACGCTTATTGATAATCGCGATAAGTATACAATTCCACAAGTATCAGATGAGTACTTAGCGCAGCATGATCCAAAATCGCTTTTGGACGTTACTTCAGATATCACTAATGAAGCAAAGTTAAAAGATGTGAAAGTAACAAAGAATAAATCACAATTCTTTAATACATTTACACTACAGGGGACATATACAGGAAGTGCGGCAAAAGGAGAGATTGAGGATTGGAAAGTAATGAATCAAGCAACAAATGATATGTTGAAACGTCTTTCAGGAAAAGGGTGGACTGGATATAAAACATTGACTGCTTATTTTGTAAATTACCGTGTTAATAATGCTGGACAATTTGAATATGATGTTGTGTTTAGCGGAGTGAATACGGAAGAAGGTACGGCTGTAGAAAAAGAACCGAATAATTCATTTGAAACAGCGAATCCACTATCTTTAAATACGTTACTAAGAGGGAACTTAAGCGATCAAGATCAGGTTGACCGATTTGTTATTGATGTAAAGGACCCAAAAGATTTACAAATTACTATTACGAACGAACAAAACATTGGATTGAACTGGGTACTATATTCTGAATCAGACTTAAATAATTATGTAACTTATGCAACAAAACGTGATGGAAACAAATTGCTTGGCAATTATAATGCGAAGCCAGGGAAATATTACTTAAGTGTATATAAATATGGTGGTGGAACAGGGAATTATACAGTGCAAGTAAAATAATTTACTAGAGTTTGTTTTGAAAGGCTACTTATTGCATTTTTAGCTAAGTAAAGTATTTAATGCTTAACATTAAACTACTTCAATATATCCCTGTTCTAATTATAGAACAGGGATATATTGGCTTTTTATTTTTAAATTAAATAACCTTATTGGATTTTGACAAGAAAATAATTAATATAGATTTGAATTCTCATTCGTAAAGCATGTTTTAATCTTCTTAATGCTCTTCCATTTTTGTCTCAATTCTTGTTTTCAAATCAGTTGATACTTGATCGAAATACCCCAAAACTATCTTCCTAATATCATCGGATATAACTTTCAAATCACTAGCTAAATTTTCAGCAAGGTGTTCTTTCTCTATTTGTGTTAACTTTTCATAAAATTCACCAGCCTGCCCAAAGTCATCTTGCTTAGTTATAGAAGTTCTTTCAAGTTTTCCTTCAACGTATCTTCCGTCACCGCTTGTTGCTTGATTAGCAGGTGTCCAATCTTGCTGTTGATTAACCTGTAATTTACGAAATTCAGGTCCAATTCTTCGTCTTTGAGAATCGCTATAAATATTAGCACGGCCCTGTAGCATTTTATCATCAGACAATTCTGCACCGTCCAGTAAATTAGAAGGAGAGAAGGACACTTTTTCTACTTGTTCCATATAATTTTCAGGATTTTTATTTAATACCATTTTACCGACTGGTATAAGAGGATACGCCTTTTCATCCCATACTTTTGTATCATCTAAAGGATCATAAGAAAGATGTGCTTCATCTTTCGGATCCATGAGCTGGACATATAGACCATATTCCACTGGTTTACCAGCCTCAATTGCATCGTATAAATCTTTCCCGCTATAATCAGGGTTTTCGGCAGTTAGTTTAGTTGCTTCCTCACTAGTAATGAATTGTACACCTTCAAATGGATACCAATGATACTTTATATACTTTCGATTACCTTCAGAGTTTCTCCAAACATATGTATTTACACTATGTCCTGGGATGTGGCGAAGACTTTTTGCCGTACCAGCATCAGAGTATAAATGGACAACAAAATGAATGGATTCGGGTGCTCTAGCAACAAAATTCCAAAATCTATCAGGGTCTATTAAGTTATTTTTAGGTGAAGGCAAGAGTGCTTTAATAGTTTCAGGGAAACGCATCGGATCACGAACAGAAAAGACAGGAAGGTGATTACATAAAAGATCAAATACGCCTTCTTTTGTATAAAATTTTGTAGCAAAACCGCGTACATTTCTAGAAGTATCAGGTGTTCCTTTCGTACTAACAGCTAATGAAAACCGTACCATAACAGGAATTTTCTCATTAGAATTTTGTAAAAAGTTCAACTTTGTATGTTCAGACATCGGATAAATCGTTTGGAAATAACCGAATGCACCAAACCCTTTTACATGAACAGGTCTTTCTAAAATTTTTTCATGAATAAATTCTTGTAACGCCTCGTGCAGTACACTATCTTGCTTTAAAACAGGTCCACGTGAACCAACTGTTTGAGAGTGAAGTTTAGCTAGTTCATTACGTTCTCGATTTTGATTAAAGTCTTCTCCTAATAAAGATTGCCTCTGTTTATCATGTTTTTCATCCATCGATATAGCCTCCAAATCTTTTTTGTCCATTGTTACTAAATATGATTTTATAGCGTTGATTATGTATGACAAGCAAAGGTCAAAATAATAACATACCGCTAGATGAAAAAAACGCACATGCAGTGGACCTGTTGAAATAGAAGAAATTATGGAAAAATGAATATCGGGAAGAGAAATAACACGTTTTATTTAAGAGGTGGAAGAAAACCACTATTAAAATTCCAATCTTAAAAATTAATTTGTAAATGAATTTATAGATAATGAACATGAAAAACGGGAAAATAGCCAGGAGGAATTTATTATGTCGGATTGGTCTCAATTAGATAAAGAATAT
>NZ_BOQD01000357.1 GCF_018332515.1 Bacillus hominis
TGGCTGGGCGTCTTTTTTGTTGTGTACGATTTTTATTCCGCTATTTGCCGGGGGTAGTAAAACTCTCACCTTAAAATTCGGATGGAGTAAAGAGTGGGAGCCCTGCTGTCCGTAAACGCCCGATTGGTGAAGGCTAATAAACAGTGGGGATGAACAAAATCCCCACTGTTTAAAGTTTCACTTTATCGTAAAACGATAAACCTATACATTCTGTAAATTTTAAATTTCTGTATTATTTTACTATTGACAAAGGATTTTGTCCATGCTTTATCAGATTTATTTTCTAAGAATAATAGCTTAATAAACTTCCATTATTAGAAGTCATCCCTCACTATGTAAGCTTTTATCACTAACAATAATCCCATCTTCATCTACATAAACATATTCATTCGGCTTCCATTCAACTTCACCAAATTGCACCGGAATATTTTTTTCTCCTTTTCCTTCTTTTACACTTCTATTTGGCATTGTCCCTAACGCTATAATACCGATATTAATATTTTTTAATTCACTAGAATCACGAACATATCCATTCACAATAATTCCTGCTAAGTTTCTTTCTTCCGCAATAGCTGCCAAATTATCACCGAGTAACGCACAATTTTTAGAAGCTCCGCCATCAACAACTAATACTGTACCTTCCGGCAGTGTTTGTAACCCCTCTTTTACTAGTACATTATCATCCTTCACTTTTACCGTTGCGATTTTCCCATAGAATTGTTCTTTCTTTCCATAAGATTGAAAAGACTGGCGACATATTTGTAATTCCTTTTCAAATTCATCACATAGATCCGTAGTCTTCCACATCTCTTTCCCTCTTTTCCTTTTTCTTTTTCTTTTTATATTACATATTCTTGGCTTTTTTTCGTTTCCCTGTCTAATGTTGCAACAATTTGTATGTGTAAGAAAAGGACAGAAAAACTATTGCCTTAAGAAGCCACCTTTATTATAATCTATTTCACAGATAAATTTCAGAATATTAAAAATTAACCAAGTGAAAAAGGAGGGGTTTTATGCAATTACAGACCGAGGCAAAAAAACAGCCTAGTAAACGAAAGTTTAAAATGCCTGACGCGTACGTACTACTATTTTTTATTGCTTTACTTTGTGCAATAGCTACATATTTCGTTCCTGCTGGAGAATTTAAAAGAGTCACAAACGGTACTGTTACAACGACAATACCAGGAAGTTATCATTCTGTTCCACAATCGCCGGTAGGGTTTGTTTCTTTTTTTACCGCTATTGAAAAAGGAATGACACTTGCTGCTCCTATCATCTTCTTAATTTTATTTACAGGTGGAGCCATTGCAATTCTTGAAAAAACAGGTGCTCTTGACGGTTTAATCTATCATGTAATTAACAAATTTCGGAATCAGCAATTACTTTTCATTTGTATTGTCGCCGCACTCTTTTCTATTCTCGGAACGACTGGTATTATCGTGAACTCAGTTATCGGCTTTATCCCCATCGGCATCATCGTTGCACGCACATTAAAATGGGACGCTATCGTCGGCGTAGCAATTATTTATTTAGGCACTTATGCTGGTTTTAATGCTACTATTTTATCTCCCTCACCTTTAGGCATTTCACAAAAAATCGCAGAACTCCCGATGTTTTCAGGAATTGGTTTACGTACGGCAATTTATATCTCTTTTTTAATTGCTACCATTTTGTATATTAATTGGTATGTAAAACGCTTAAAAAAATCGAATAAAGGAAGCATACTCGGAGATAACTGGTTTCCAAGTAATGCTCTTTCAAGTGAGGAAGAAACAGAGAAAACAGAAGTTCCTTGGACAATACGTCATAAATTAATTTTACTCGTTTCAGCTTTATCATTAATTGCATTTTTAATAGGCGCTTTTCGTCTACATTGGACGGACGCAGAAATGACCGCTACTTTTATATTCATAGCAATTACAGCGGGAATAATAGGTGGTATGAAAGCAAACGATATCGCTTCTACTTTTCTAGCAGGCTGCCAAAATCTCATATACGGTGCTTTGATCGTCGGAATGGCTCGTTGTATTTCAGTCATTTTAGAACAAGGCAAATTACTTGATACAATCGTTAATCAACTCGCACAGTCTCTCGAAGGACATAGCCCTGTATTTGGCGTTCTCGGCATGTATGTAAGTAGTGCCGCATTACATTTCCTCATTTCATCCGGGACAGGAGAATCTGTTATTTTCATTCCGATATTAGCTCCATTAGCCGATTTCATGCATATTACACGCCAAGTTACAGTACAGGCTGTTATGCTTGGAGAAGGTGTAGTGAACTGCCTCAATCCAACTTCCGGTGTTTTAATGGGCGTTCTCGCAGCGAGCGGCATTTCTTATGGAAAATGGATTCGCTTCATGGCTCCACTTGCATTCATTTGGTTTATCATTGGACTTATTTTTCTTATTGTTGGCGTGAATATTGAGTGGGGACCGTATTAAAAGACTCATATTATACTTAACTTAATAAAATATCTATTCTATTCTCCAATCCTATAAAAATCACTTATTCTAGTATAGATATAAACAGGGATTGATCATAGTGATCAATCCCTTCTCTCAAAGTAAAATACCTTTAAATATTTTAATTCCAAATTTTATTTACCCATTCCGGATGATCAATAAAAGGATTACGATTATGTTGATATTTCGTAAAAATCACTTCATTACGCTTTCGCTCTAAATCATCTACCGGGTCTTGTTCATTCCATTTTAGTAAAACGGATAGTTTACCCATGTATGGATCTTTATTGTTATTCACCTTTTCATTTAATTCTAAGTCTATTTCGCCGTTGTCTCCTTCATAACGAACAGCCATGTAAAATAGCATTCTAGCGATATCTCCTTTTACACTATCACGAGGTTCCCAAGAATCACTATCGTACTTACATTCTGTCGCTTCTGAATGATTCACACCACCATTATCAAAATCCAGATTTCCACGTGAGCTATTTACAGATACATCCGTCGCTCTTAAATGATGCAAATCTGTTCCAGCTCCTGCAGTCGTTCCAAAATCACCGTGAGATTTTGCCCAAACATGCTCTCGGTTCCAATTATCAACTCCTGAACCATTCGTAAGTTTCCCTTGCGAACGCCCAGTATATAAGAGTAGCACATTGTTTTTATTATTTGGATCTTCATCAGTATCTCTTAGTGCTTCCCAAACCGCACTGTATGATAACTTTGTATGATCATCAATAATATTATGAAGTTCCTTCTTTAATTCTAAACCCATTTTTCCTATTGCATTATTATAATATGTATCGTCATAGCTTTTTACAATAATCTCTTGTGGTGATGCAGAAGCTACTTCACCGTGTATGATATCTGTGAATGATAGAGATGCAGTACCTAAAATAAAAAATGAAGATAGTGTAACCATAGCAAGCCTTGTATTTCTAAACTTCATATACCCATTTCCCCTTTAAAATATAATTTGAAGCTATTAACTAAAAAATGCTTTCTAGCCCCCAAAAACTTTTAGAAAGCCATCCCCATCCTTTTCTTTTTATTTAATACAAAACTCTATTGAGTCTGTAGTATTTCCACACTTTTTGTTTATCTACTTTTCACAAGGAATATCCTTCTCTAGTAAAGATTATTAAAATATTCTTTACAATTAAAAAGTAGTTTAATGTTAACTTATAAATTTCAATTTTTTTATGCAATTATGCATATTTGATAAATCGTTCGACTTTTCTTTTTTCTATAACTGTCTTTATTTTTTGTGTAAAACCCTTCTTCCTCTGTAGAATAAGTACAAAAATAGATTGGATACCATGTAAGGCACCAATCTATTTTAATTAAAGAAACTTTGGTAATTCTGAGTTCACAACACATTGTGCAGTAATGATAACATTTTTATATTGAGACAGAACTACTACTATTTATTTGGCATCGAATCTATATACTTTTTAACTACTTCATATACATATTCTTGATTTGCCGCTGCTGTATTTGGATTGTATTTTCCGCCGTTTGTTTTATTGTTAGATAATACTCGAATCCCTAAGAATGGTACGTCATACGCTTTTGCGATTTGTGCCGCTGCTGCACCTTCCATTTCTTCTACAGATGTACCGTATTTTGTATGGAACCATTTCATTCTATCAACTTCATTATTCCAAACATCTGCTGAACCTATAGTACCTTCCACCACTTTACCTTTTGTATATGTATCTTTTACTGCATTAGCTGCTGCAAGTAAATCCTTATCACCCTCGTAGTATCGGACTTTCTCAGCGTTTGGATCTTCTCCTGCACTTCCTTCAGAGGCCATTAAGTCCATAGCAATCCATTTTGTCGGCTCAATTCCTTGATTCTCATCCATATTCGTTGTTTTTAATGAACCTATATTCGCGACTTTTTTCCCTAAAACAATATCAAATACGTTTAAATTTGGATCGTGTCCACCTGATGTTCCTTGGTTAATAATCGCTATAGGCTTATATTTTTCAATAGCCACTGCTGTAGCGGCTGCTGTATTTTCCATTCCTTTACCTGTTTTCGCTACGATTACAGGATAATTGTCGACAGTTCCTTTATAAAATACGAAAGTTCCAGACTTTTCTTCTTTCACATTTTTTAACCTTTTTGCAAACTTTTCAGCTTCTATCGGCATTGGACCTTGAATTAAGATAGGTTTTTGATCGCTTTTTGCCTCAGCAACTTGTTTCGGACTCGCATTACACCCCGCAAGTATCGAGAATGACAATGCAACAGTAGTTACTAGGGCAGCACATTTTTTCAACGTATTCTTCTTCATAAATAATCTCCTCTTTCTCTTGTTGTTTTCTATACTCGATGCTTTTGGTCCAAACAAAAAAGTTCTAGAAATTGTAGAGGAATCTCTACTTTCTAGAACTACGGTAGTCAAAGTGAATTCAGCAAAAGGTAAGGAGAATGCTAAATTATAGATCGGTAGCGCTCATTACACAGAACGACCGAATACTTTAACCCGTAGTCCAGTTCTTTCATTGGGAACTAGGTAGAAACGCTCGGACCATATTACCGAGTATATACGAGTGATGATATTTAAAATTATTATATGGATAATATAACAAACTATTAGTGAATACGCAACAAAAACATGAACATTAATCTTTAACATTAAAAAAATGTTCGTTTTTAAAAGGGAATTCAATAAAAAAAGCATTTTACAATGAATTTTATTACAAAAAAAACA
>NZ_BOQD01000358.1 GCF_018332515.1 Bacillus hominis
GTATTATGTAGCAGCGATGTGGCTCGTATATAAACTAAGTGGCAGTCCTTTTTATTCTGGATTAGCTGGTTTTCTTACATTATTACCTTCTGCACTTCAATTTCTTACTGGTCCATTCGTTGATAGATGGCCGATAAAAAACACCCTCGTCATCACACAAGTTTTGCAATGCATTCTTATTTTAATCATTCCAATTACACACTACTTCGACCTACTAACAGTTCAACTACTACTCATCATTATGCCCATCGTAGCTTTTATCGAACAATTCGCCTATCCCGCACAATCAAAAGCTTTGCCACTTCTACTACATAAAACACAATTATTAAAAGGAAATTCACTCTTTTCATTTGCGTATCAAGGCATCGATTTAATTTGCACGACTCTTTCTGGAATATTAGTAGCACTATTTGGCGCAATTACTTTATATGTGATCGACTCCCTTACATTCGCGATTACTGCCCTATTGTTCTTTTCATTAAAAATGCCGAAACAAGCAGAAACCAATACATCGCTATCAACTAAACAATATTTCTCTGATTTAAAAGAAGGTTTTTCGATCGTCTTTCGTTCATTAATGGGCGCCTTCTTAATCGGTTCAGTTGTTGCTAATTTTTCTATCGGTATGACGATGGCGATACTCCCTTCTTTCGCTGATTCTTTAGGCGGAGTGAAATCATATGGCTTCTTCTTAGCCGCTATATCAGCCGGTAGTTTAATTGGGGCATTATTCAGTTCATGGGTTGGTAAACGTAATGTTGGCCGTGTTTCCATTATTAGCTTTGCGGCTGGCGCTTTCTTTTGGTTTCTCTCTACGATTGTACCGTTTCAATGGCTGTCTATTTTCCTATTTGGCTTAGCTTGGATACCAATTGGTGCGACCAACATATTATTTGCGACAATTAGTCAAATTGTAATTCCAAATCAATATATTGGACGCATCAACTCAGTCATGCGAAGTATGGGCACAATCGCTATGCCATTCGGCTCTTTAATTGGCGGCTATACCGCAAATCTATTTAGTAGCCAACTCATTTTCTCGCTCGCTAGCATCGGGATTTTATTCATTTCTCTCGTATGGCTACTTCATCCGAAATTACGGGCATTGCCGAAAGCTGATGAAATTACAGCAGATACTTTTGAGCTACGTTTTAAGGACGAACGTAGGAAAGGTGCGGCTTTATAGCAGAAAGGTGATACGTGAAATTTATATCAGCGATTTTTCGATTATATCGACTTACCGAAAAAAAATGACAAAAAGAAGAGGCCGTTCCCAAACAGCCTCTTCCATCTATTTAGGAAGCTCAACCCGAACAGTCGTCCCTTCCCCTTTCGTACTAAATACGGAAACTGTCCCTTGATGCAGTTCAACAATCTTCTGTACAATCGATAATCCTAAGCCACTACCTTCTACGTTTCTTGCCCTTGCTGTGTCTACTTTGTAAAAACGATCAAAAATACGATCCATTTCTTCTTTTTCCATACCAATTCCGTTATCTGATATAGAGATAATAACGCTAGATTCTAACTCTTCGACAAAAAACTCAATCGTCCCAGCATCGTTTGAAAACTTAATACTATTCGTAAAAATATTACTCCATACTTGATGAAGTAAGTTTTCATCACCTTGTATTGTAATGTCTGGTACATCAAATTCAACAGCGATATCTTTTTCACGCCATTTCCATTCGAGCATAAAAATGACGTCTTTAATTTGCTTCTGCAGATTAAATTCTTTTATTTGTAGAACTTTTTCTTCTTTATCTAAAGAAGCTAGCGTAAGTAACTGTTTACATAAACTAGACATTCGCTTACTTTCGCCTTCAATAATTTTCAAGTAACGTTTTCTTTCCTCTTCACTCATATTCTCCGATTGTAATGTTTTCGAAAAACCTTGTATCGAAGAAAGCGGTGATTGAAATTCATGAGAAACGTTAGAAACGAACTCTTGTCTCATTTGATCTAATTCTTTAATACTTTTCGTCATCTTTTGAAAATTAGTTGCTAGCGTACCAATTTCATCTTTTCGATTTTCATCTAATTCAATATCATATTCACCACTTGCAATCTTTTGAGTCGCTTTCGTAAATGTTCGAATTGGACGAACGATATAACCTGCTGCAATCGCTATAAAAATGATACTTAATACAACGATGAAACCGAGTAGTACTGCTAAGAAAATTCGCATCTCGCCAAATTGTTGTTGAATGTCAGGGCGAATGAATAAAGCGTACTGTTTATCCCCGTGTTTTAACGGTACACCCACACTATTTATCAGTTCGTTATCGAAAAATCCTGTAATAAAGAACCGCGTTGGATAAGTGGAAACACCATTAAACGTTTCACCTTGCAATACTTTATGAACTGTATCATCACTAATCTTTATCTTACGAAATGCATTCCCGATACGCTTTCCATTCTTTTGATCATCTACAATATAAATTTCATATCCTAATTTCGCAATAGACTGTAAGTATGCCTCTTTATTTTCTTCACTTTGCTTTTCATATAATGATTTTACTTCCTCAGCATACATTAAAATCTTTTCACTATTGTACGGTTTTAACTTCACCTGATAATATACATTTGTTAATAAAAAGCCGATAATACTACTCAGTAGCATAATCCCAACCGTCATAAAAACAAATCTAGAATATAATGATTTCATCTTATTTCAACTCCAACTTATAACCGAGTCCGCGCACCGTTGTAATTTGAAAATCATCTGTCCGTTTTGAGAAACGATCTCTAAGTCGTTTTACATGAACGTCAACTGTTCGTTCGTCCCCTTCAAAATCCATTCCCCATACTAACTCAATTAATTCTTCTCTTGAAAATGTTCTTCCAGGATAACTAGCAAGTTGCGATAATAATTCAAATTCCTTTAATGGAAGCAAAATCGTTTGACCGTTACATTTTACTTCAACACCTTTACGATCAATTGTCGTTCCGTGGAGTGTAATAATGTCAGCACTCAGCATTTGATAACGGCGCAATAAAGCTTTCATACGGAATATCACTTCAGCTGGTTCAAATGGCTTTACAATATAATCATCCGTACCAGAAACGAACCCTTTTTCTTTATCGACTAACTGATCTTTTGCAGTTAATAAAATAACCGGTATATCATGATACTTCCGGATTTCTTCACATAACGTATAGCCATCCACAAACGGCATCATAATGTCTACTATCGCAAGATGAATATTTTCCTTCTCTAAAACGCCTTGCGCTACCTTTCCATCTTCAGCCTCAAAAACTTTAAACCCCTCTTTTTGTAAATGGTAATGTAATAACTCTCTAATATGCTTGTCATCATCAGCTAATAAAATATGTATCATCTTCATTAAACCCTCTCTCGTTCATCCTTCTACATCCTTACATTAAGAAACAATTGGATTTTTTGCAAGAAAAAGAAAAACAAAATGCTATAAAACAGTTGTTTAGTATAAGAGTTGATAAATAATCCCCTACAAACCAACATTTTACGATAAATAAAAAGAATCTATTTTGAAAAAAGATTATTCAAAATAGATTCTCACATTTTAGTATTAAGATTATTTTAATAAAAAATATTTTCTAACTCTTATTAAGCCTTAGTAATATCAACAAATCCTTCTCCGAACACATCACGAACATCGTGTATAGCGATGAAAGCAGCAGGATCCGTAGTTTGAACAATCCGCTTTAGCTTCACTACTTCTTGCTTATTAATAACAATATAAAGAATTTCCTTCGGAGTTTTCGTGTAATAGCCATGACCTGAATACACAGTAACCCCTCTGTCCATTAAGGTAGTCACCTTTTTGGCAATTTCATTCGGGTTATCAGAAATAATCGTAATGGCCTTTTTCGGATTCAAACCTTCAATTACAAATTCCATTACTTTCGTTCCTACATATAACATAATAACTGTTAGCATCAGCTTTTCTGCACCAATGATGAAATAAGATGAAAAAGCAACGATTAAATCGAAGAACAATAGACCATAGCTAATGCTCCAGCCTAAGTACTTATGCGTCATTCTTGCTAAAATGGTAGTACCTGCAGTTGTCCCACCAACACGAATGATTAGACCGATACCGCACCCTATAAATACTCCTCCAAAAATGGCATTTACCAGCATTTCATCCGAAGGAATGGTCCAGCCCTCTGTCAAATGAAGAAATAGCGAGTTAGTAACTACAGCAATGATCGTATAAATTGTTGTTATCTTATTCAAAAATTTATAACCAGCTATTAACAAAATCGCGTTTAGAATTAAGTTAACTAAGCCTGGTGACCATTCAAATAAATAGTAGGTAATAATCGTGATACCCGTTACCCCGCCTTCACCAAACTCGTTCGGGATAACAAACAAATTCACACCTAACGCAAAAAGAAATGCACCAATAATAATAAAAATAATGTCTGTCGTTCTTTTTTTCATACAGTACCTCACTTCTTATGTAAATATTTATTCTGCCATAAACTCTCACCATTATATCGTGGAATATTCAAATCGAACAGTGGTTTATTTTTATTTTAATATAGGGTAATAAATCAACTTTATCCTATATCCACATGTAATTAAAAAAG
>NZ_BOQD01000359.1 GCF_018332515.1 Bacillus hominis
ATAGTATATGAAGTTATATTAAAGATTCAAAAAGGGATATCTATTTATCAGTAAAATACGAAAAGTATTAATTAAATAGTTCACCTGGAATTGCTTTTTCTAAATCTCGATTTGTAAAGAAGTTAATAGATAGTTTTTCAACCTCGACATTTTCAATGGGTACTAATTTATCATTATTAATCGGTAAAAAAGCTATCCCATTTCCCTCAACAATAAACTCTTCAATAAGCGAATAAGAATCTAACTGTTGAAGTTGATGCTGAGATAGATTGTTTTTTTTTAGAAATTGTATTGTCATATTTCTAAAAGGGCACTTTTTATCGTTACTAACAAAGAAAAGTTCTTTTGAAAAGTCAATGGTACACTGTTCTTTCGCTTTTAATAAGCCTACAGAAATTGAAGTGGTGAATACTTTTTTAAACGCTGCATCAGGATAATCCTCATAAGTTAGGACCATATCAACTTTTTGTTGCTGTAGTAGTTTTTGTAAATGGCTACTACTTTCTATATATATTTGATAATTCCTGAAATTTTCTTTAATACGCATACTTAAATAATTAGTCAAAATAGATTGTGACGTCGCTATTACATAAGAAGAAGTACTTGTTTTAATTTCATCTTTCGCTTCTTCTAATAGAGCTAATATTTTATTCGTGTAGTCTAATAAAATGTCACCAGAAGGTAACAGGGAAACACCTTTGTTATCTCTATGTAGTAAAGGTGTTTCTAATTCTTGTTCTAATTTTTTGATTCGCTCAGTTACATTTGGTTGTACATAGCCTAACTCTTTAGCAGCTTTACTAATAGATCCTTCGTTAGCTACAGTTTTAAATATGATAAGATCATTTATTTCCATTCATTTCATCCCCTTATACGGTATCATTATAAATGATACCAAATATAATTTATACCTATTTTACGTCAGCCAATCACCGATTTATCATTATGTATATAAGATTGAAAGTGAGTGATAATCATGATTGGAATGCAATATAAGGTCATTTTACCAAAGGATTATGACATGGAGATTATTAAAAAAAGGGTAAAGGATAATGGGTTTAAAACTGATGGTTTTCAAGAACTAAATTTTAAGGCTTATTTAATTACTGAGACAGGTAAGGATGGGAATTTCGATAACTGTTATGCACCTTTATATATTTGGAATGGTCATGAAGGGATGAACAAATTTATATTCGAAGGGTATTACGATAATATTTTACAATCGTTTGGGTGGCAGCAAATAAATATAGGTGTTCCATTAGTTGTTAATTTAAGTAATGATTTTAGAAAAAGTAGATATGCTGTTGAATATGCAGGGAGTATTTCTCAAAAGGAATCGCTGATTGGGACGCAATTAAATAAAGTAAATGAAAATGTGCAAAACATAGAAAAATGTTTAGGAAATGTAATAGTTTATAATCCGGATAAGTGGGGATATAGTCAATTCAGTTTTTATAAGGAAAAGCCTGAAATAGATGTAATGGACGATGTTACTATTTATGAGATTTTACATATTTCACGATGATATGTTGTTGAATGCTAAATTAAGAAAAGGGAATGAAAATGTATGCCTTTTGTGAACGTTTATTATCATGAAAATATATTAAATAAAGAAGAGCTGAAAAAGATAGGTGAATGTATCCATCTTTCATTAATTGAACATTTTAACATCCCTGAAAATGATTATTTTCAAATGTTTTTACCTTATCAACAAAATCAATTTTTGTATAATCCATATTATTTGTTGGAAAGAGGAGAACTGAGAACTGAGAATATGATTCATGTTTCTATTACATGTGGACCTGGAAGAACAGTGCAGCAGAAAAAAGGTTTGTATCAATCTGTATCCTTTAAAATTTCAGAATGTTCCAATGTAAAAGTTGCTGACATTTTTATTACACTACATGAGACAGCTGCTGAAAACTGGTCATTTGGTCAAGGGATGGCACAACTGGTAAAAATGAAGGGAGCAAAATGATGAATGAACCAATTGAATTTTATATTCAAAAGAAAATGAGAGAAATAGCACCTGTATTTGCTCATTATAGTGAAGAGATATTATTTGAGGAAGTGTGGCGGGATGCCACTGTAACATTAAGAGAAAGAAGTTTATGTACATTGTCGGCACTAATCAGTCTCGGTAATACAGAACAATTACCATTTTATTTGAAGCTAGCTAAACAAAATGGGATTATGGAGAATGAATTAGTTGCATTAATAACACATATGGCTTTTTACGTTGGTTGGCCAAAAGCTGTGGCAGCTTTAAATATAGTAATGGATGAAATGGAAAGTTAAGAATAATGATTTTGGGAGATATTTTTAGCATATTTCTACTTGCATTACTATCACTTGAGTGGTAAAGTGATAGTACGATCAACGCTAGGAAGTGATAAAACATGCGTGAGAATACAATAGGATCATTAATATGGTTACGTTTAATACGGTTTACGAACCAAAGTAATCAGATGTCAAATGAGTTTTTAAAACGTTTTGATTTAACGACAGCTCAATTTGATGTGCTTTTGCAAATACGGACTTATCAGCCATTAACACAAATGGAGTTAGCAGAAAAGGTTACCGTTACACAAGGCGGTATTTCTCGAATGTTAACACGTCTTGAAAAAGAAGGATATATTATACGAAAACAAGATTGGAAAACGAAAACAATTAGTCTTACAGAGCAAGGGGAAGAGGCTTTAGAAAGAGCATTGCCAGAGCAACTTGCATTTCAATCATCATTTTTTGATGACGTATTAAATGAAGATGAGCAGAAGATACTATACGAGTTAATGACAAAAGTTCATAAGCATAGTGAAAAAAAAGAATTACCGAATGAGTAATTTTTTTTACTCATTCAATTGACTAATCAAGTGATAAAGAGGAGGAAGTTTTATGTATACAATTCCAGGACATCACCACATTTCTATGGTGACAAAAAATGCGAAAACAAATAATGATTTTTATCAAAAAGTATTAGGATTACGCCGAGTGAAAAAGACAGTCAATCAAGATAATCCATTTATGTATCATTTGTTTTATGGCGATTTAACAGGGAGTGCCGGAACTGAATTATCATTTTTTGAAATGCCGAATGTAGGAAGAACAATCCGTGGTACAAATGCAATAACACAAATAGGTTTGCTAGTACCTTCAATAGAAAGTCTTACATTTTGGAAGAGACGTTTTGAGTCGCTTCAGGTGGCGCATGGGGAAATTACAACTTACGCCGGCCGAGACGCACTGCACTTTGAAGATCCAGATGGCCTACGGTTAGTACTATTAAATAATAACGGTGAAGAGGTGCCTGAATATTGGACTGCATGGGATGAATCTTCTGTAGAGCAGAAGAATCGTATTTTAGGCATGGGAACAGTTGAAATGACAGTACGCAGTTTAAATAAATTATCAAAAACATTAACAGGCTTGTTTAGTTATAAAGAAGTATCTCGTTCAGACGATGAGGGGATTTATCAATCTATTGCTGGTCAATCATTTGGAGAAATTTTGGTGAAACAGCAAGAGGGAGAGAGTGAAAGACCTGGAAAAGGAAGTATTCATCATTTAGCTATTCGTGTAAAAAATGATGAAGAACTGAGTTATTGGAATGCAGCGGTGAAAGATAAAGGGTTCCAATCAACGGGGATTATCGATCGCTTTTATTTTAAAAGTTTATATTTCCGTGAGTCAAATGGAATTTTATTTGAGATTGCGACGGATGGACCAGGATTTACTGTAGATTCAGCGGTTGCTGAATTAGGAAAAGAGCTAGATTTACCACCGTTTTTAGAAGAGAGAAGAAAAGAGATTGAAGAGAAATTAATACCACTTGATTAAAAGGGAGAGGACAACTATGGAAAAATACCGCATGGATACAAGTAAAGGAATTGAATTTGGATTATATTCAATTGGGGATCATATTTTAAATCCGCATAATGGGAAACAATTAAGTGCGGGGGAGCGAATTCGTGAGCTTATCGAAACAGCTAAGTTAGCTGATACAGCTGGACTTGATGTATTTGCGGTTGGTGAAAGTCATCAAACTCATTTTACAACGCAAGCCCATACAGTTATTTTAGGGGCCGTTGCACAAGCTACGAAAAACATTAAAATCGCGAGTTCTGCAACAGTATTAAGCACGTCAGATCCGGTTCGTGTATATGAGGACTTTGCCACAATAGATTTAATTTCTAATGGTCGTGCGGAAATCGTTGCTGGTCGTGGATCTCGTATTGGGGGATATAGTTTACTGGGTTACGATGTGAATGATTATGAAGAACTATTTGAAGAGAAGATGGATCTTTTATTAAAAATAAATAAAGAAGAAAGTGTAACATGGAAAGGGCAGTTTAGAGCACCGCTTGAACACGCTTCGATTATTCCAAGAGCTAAAAATAATAATTTACCAATTTGGCGTGCGGTTGGTGGTCCACCAGCTAGTGCGATAAAAGCGGGGCGCGCAGGTGTTCCGATGATGATAACAACACTTGGCGGACCAGCTATTAATTTTAAAGTGTCAGTAGATGCTTATCGTGAGGCGGCTGCGCAAAATGGATTTGATCCAGCGAGTTTACCGATTGCTACAACGAGTTTATTTTATACAGCAGAAAATTCACAAGATGCACTTAGTGAATATTATCCTCATATTAATGCTGGTATGCTTGCACTACGTGGTGGTGGGTATCCAAAACAACAATTTACTAATGCAGTAGATTACCGTGACGCGTTAATGATTGGTAGCCCGCAACAAATTATTGAAAAAATGCTTTACCAATATGAATTATTTGGACAGCAACGTTTTATGGCACAGATTGATTTTGGCGGTGTACCATTTGATAAGATTGAGAAAAACATTGAATTAATTGCCACTGAAATTATGCCGGCTGTTAGAAAATATACAACAAAATCATGATAAAAGTACCGGGAATATAATCTATTCTCGGTACTTTTTTATATTTAGCTCGCTATTTGCGGGCCGCCCGACTGGCGTGGGCTAATATTTAGTTAGAAAAAATGACAAAAAAACGAATTTTATGTCTAAAGAAAGGGAAGTTTTTTTCTATTTGTGAATAACAATATTGTTGATTTGAATTTTGAAAATACATTTTTCTCTTGACAAAAATCTAGCGTATTTTCGGATTTGATTGGAGGACATTTTTTTAGAGAGAAGTCAAGCGTATGAAGAGAAAAACGTAATAATAATTGATATAAGAGTAAGTTGTATGTTTGAAAAATACGTTTTTTAAATGTGAGAAATTTAATTCAAAAAAATTACAAAAGACATATTTCAGACAAAATCCTGTCAATAATACGTCAAAAATCACCTGAATTTATTA
>NZ_BOQD01000360.1 GCF_018332515.1 Bacillus hominis
GTACAGTTTGGTACTCTTCGATTAAATATATAAGGTCACGACTTTCATCTGCAGTATAATGACGGTTGTTCAATCGGCTATTCATATATTTTAGTAAATAATTAAATTCAAAGTGGAATAAGGAAAATATTTGTTGCAGAGTATCTTATTGCCAAACCTTTCGTTATATTCATCTAATTTATGTTTTAAATATACAAATGCTTTTTCTTTGACTAAAACCATTTTGTTAACCCCTATATAATATTTTATTATATAAATAATCGTAATCAAATGTTAACATTTTTATAATGTAATTTAAAGATTTTTGTAATACCTAATAGTGTATTATTGTAAAAAGGAGGTGTTTAAATGAGTGTAACTGTATTTTTTGTCGGACTAATTGTGGCAATAACAATTGCTGAGTGTACAGTGCCGACGATTGACGCTATTTTTAATCGTATAGGTTGAAGTAAATATATGTACAGAAGGGAGTTGTTTTTGCTTTTTTTATAGTTACTTAATAATGTTGGTGTAGATTTGCATAGTATAATTAAGTAATTGGAAGAATAATGAAACTTCATTGTGCATGTTAACAGAATAAAAATTTTGATGAGAAGAAAACTAATCTATGGTTACTATTAAATTTTATAAAGTTGAAAATGTATATTTTTGTTGAATCTATTAATAGAGTGGAGTGTTATATGTGCTAGTAAAGTTTATTCATATAAAAAATGGAGAAGAGCAAACTCTCCTTCCTAATAATTTATTAACAATTCCAGGAACTGGAGATATTATTGAGAGTCCAGTTCCTGGTGGAGATATATACAAAGTTGAATCGGTTGTTCATCAGAATATTTTTAATTCTCCCGGTGAACACTCAATAGTTGTGAATCTAATTAAATTGTAAAAAAAGCGTTCCTTACAGAATGCTTTTTTATAAGAGATTATGTGCTTAGTATTCCATATAATTAGAATTATATGGAAACACATGGATGGAACGTTTGTTTTCTCGCATTATGTTTTAGAGGTGATAATTTATGGATAATAAGAAATGGGGAAATAGAGATTGGTTTTGGTTGGTAGGAGTATTAGTCACAGTAATAATTTTATTAGTAGCTGGATTTTATAATAGTAATACAATAGAATTGAATTTTTCTATAATTTCTAGCGCTGTGTCAATTGCATTAGCCCTGGTGGCTATCTTTATTGCACTTAAACAGGACAGCGATAACCAACGAGTAAATGATCGACTATCTCGTTTATTAAATGAAATATCCATTAATGTAAGAAATGTAGATGCTAAAGTGGATAGAATTGATCCAGGAGTATTACATAGTGTTACGGAGGGGGTTATTGAAGGATATAATCAAGATAGTAAAGAGAAAGAATCATTTACAAAAGAAGAAGTTGATGAAATTATTAAGAATGTTAGTGAAGAGATCACTTCAAATATTAACAACCTTCTAAATGAGAATCCTCTTAAGGATAAAACTTTACTTCTTACTAACCCCAGTCATAATCAGCTTCGTAAAATTATTAAAAGCAATATTGGTGCATCAGGACCTAAGCTACAATCAATAATAGAGAAGGAAATGGGCATTTCATTTCCGATGAGTTATATAGTACAAGTTAGACATGAACTTATGCATTCAGTAGCAAATTAGAGAATTCGATTTAAGCACTTAATTATTTAAGTGCTTTTATTTTTAAAATATGAGGGAGTAGATTTCTAATTACACTAGTTTAATTACTAGAAAAATTCTTCACACCAAACATCCTTCTTCCTTACATTGCTATACTTTAGTGATACGATAACTCTCAAATTCCGTTATATTAATCAAAAAAAATTGATGAATAAGTTGCATAAAGAACTCCCCAGCATATATACTATAAATATCAAAAAAAGTTGATGAAGGGAAGTGAACTACAGTGGCACAAGATTTTCAGCTCTATGAGAAAAAATTTAAAGCGTTGGCTGATCAGAAGCGTTTAGAGATTATGTATGAACTTTGTCAGCGAGGCCAGACTTGTGTATGTGATTTAACTGAAGTTTTTGAAATGACGCAATCTAAGTTGTCATATCATTTGAAGATTTTATTAGATGCAGGTTTAATTGTAAAAGAAACAAAAGGTACGTGGAGTTATTATGATTTAAATGATGCGGAAGTGAATAACTTATTATCAGAAGAATTGTGCTGTATCTTTAGAAAAACAGGCAAAGGTAGTTGCTGTTAAAATTTCGGTTTATTAATCAAAAAAAATTGATTAATAACATGTAAAGAGGAGGAATAAGGTATGAGATATGTTCACGTTGGTATAAACGTTACGAATTTAGAGAAGTCTATTGAATTCTACGAAAAGGTATTTGGTGTGTCACCAGTCAAGGTGAAAGTGGATTATGCAAAATTTTTATTAGAAATCCCAGGTCTTAATTTCACGCTGAACGTACGAGATGAAGTGAATGGAAATCAGGTGAATCATTTTGGTTTCCAAGTGGATACAGCCGAAGAAATTACATTACATAAAGAAAGATTAGAAAAAGAAGGTTTCTTTGCGCGTGATGAGATGGATGCTACTTGTTGCTATGCAGTGCAAGATAAGTTTTGGGTAACGGATCCTGATGGGAACGAGTGGGAATTCTTTTATACAAAAGCAGATAGTGATGTTCATAAAATGGAAGAGTCATCTTGTTGCACGACTTCCAATGAAGTAGCTAAAAATTCTTGTTGTTAATGGGAGATGGAAAATAAAATGAAGCGTTTATCTTTTCTAGACCGATATTTAACACTATGGATCTTTCTAGCGATGGCTGTTGGGATTGGTTTAGGGTTTGTGTTTCCTAGTGTAGTAGACGGACTAAATGCATTACAAGTTGGAACGACGTCTATTCCACTTGCTGTTGGTTTAATTATAATGATGTATCCACCATTAGCGAAAGTTCGCTATGAGGAAATGGGCCGAGTATTTAAAGATGTAAAAGTGTTAGTTCTATCTTTAGTACAAAACTGGATTATTGGTCCGGTACTTATGTTTGTTTTAGCAATTATTTTTCTTCCTGATAAACCAGAATATATGGTCGGACTTATTATGATTGGCTTAGCACGTTGTATTGCAATGGTAATTGTTTGGAACGATCTCGCAGATGGCGATAAAGAATATGCAGCAGGTTTAGTTGCTTTTAATTCGGTATTCCAAATGTTATTCTTCTCAGTTTATGCATACGTGTTCGTAACAGTAATTCCGGAATGGTTAGGGATTGAAGGGGCTATTGTAGATATTACAATGGTAGAGGTAGCGAAATCAGTCTTTATCTATTTAGGGATTCCTTTTCTTGCAGGTATGCTGACACGCTTTGTACTAGTAAAGCTAAAAGGAAGACAGTGGTATGAAAAGGTGTTTATACCTAAGATTAGTCCACTTACGCTAATTGCATTGCTATTTACGATCATCGTTATGTTCTCTTTAAAAGGGGAAATGATTATTAGCGTACCATTTGATGTAGTAAGAATAGCAATTCCGTTATTCATTTATTTTATTGTGATGTTTTTCGTTTCTTTCTTTATGGGAAAAAAAATTGGTGCAAATTATCCTGTGACGACAACGTTAGCATTTACAGCAGGTAGCAATAATTTTGAGTTAGCGATTGCTGTAGCAGTTGGTGTGTTTGGCATTAACTCAGGCGCAGCATTTGCAGCTGTTATCGGACCTTTAGTCGAAGTACCTGTAATGATTGCCCTTGTAAATGTTGCTTTTTGGTTTAAACGTAAATATTTTAATGATCAACCAGTATAATTAAAAAACAAAGGTGGAAAACAACATGGAAAACAAAAAGACAATTTACTTTTTATGCACAGGAAATTCATGCCGAAGCCAAATGGCAGAAGCCTGGGGTAAACAATATTTAGGCGATAAGTGGAATGTATATTCTGCAGGAATCGAAGCACATGGAGTGAATCCAAATGCTATTAAAGCAATGAATGAAGTAAATATCGATATAACAAATCAAACATCAGATATGATTGATTCAAGCATTTTAAATAATGCCGATTTAGTCGTTACTCTTTGTAGTCACGCAGATTCTGTCTGTCCTTCGACACCTCCGCAAGTGAATCGTGTTCATTGGGGATTTGATGATCCAGCAGGAAAAGAGTGGTCTGAATTTCAACGTGTTCGTGATGAAATCGGTGAACGTATAAAGCGATTTTCTGAAACAGGTGAGTAAATAAAGGAAAGAGCTAATCTTCTATTGTATAGGAGATTGGCTCTTTTTTACTATATTTCTCATATAAAGTTATATTCTCCACCTACAGTTTGTAAATAACCGATAAGGTATACATGTGTAGGTTTTTTGAACGAGCTGGCAGTTTAGCTAAAGAAGGAAAACCTATAGTAAGCATAGAAAAAGATTAACGACTTGAAATTCTTATGAGGTGAAAGTGATGGTAATAAAACAAGACGAAATGAAATTAGTAGTTGGAGCTGGAGCATTTAATAACAATCCAGGCTGGATTCAAACGAAAGAAGATGAGCTGAACTTATTAGTTGAAACGACATGGGAAGGAAGATTTGAACATAACTCCATTTCAGCTATTTTAGCTGAGCATGTATGGGAGCATCTTACTTTTGAAGAAGGGGTAAAAGCAGCTGAAGTTTGCTATAAATTTTTAAAACCATCAGGCCATATTCGGTGCGGCGTCCCTGATGCATTTTTCCAAGATGAAACATATCAAAACATAGTTCAAGTAGGCGGACCTGGACCGAAAGACCATCCAGCTGCAAGCCATAAAATCGTTCATAATTATAAAACATTAACGGAAATGTTTGAAACTGCTGGATTTGAAGTAGTTTTACTTGAGTATTGCGATGAAAATGGGCAATTTTATTACAACGAATGGGATGCAAGCGATGGTGTTATCTTCCGTTCAAAAAGATATGATTCTAGAAATCAAGGAAATAAACTTGGTTTTCCATCGTTAATTGTTGATGCGATTAAACGGTAAGTCATTCAACTAACGCATGTATTAGTCCTATAAGTTCATGAGTCGCAAATGCGGCTTTTTTGTTTGGGACGTAATAATTAATGGGGCTAGATTGTCAGAAAAAATATCTTCAAAAAACATAGAACAACTAAAGAGATTAACCAGTATTGTCATGAAGGAATACGATAGAATTGGGCTCTCGACGTGCCTAAAAATGATACTAAATAAGTCAGAGTAGAAAGAATGTCTTCATTGTTAATTTGTAGATAACATTTATTCTCCTAATTGGGGATTCAAAAAAGAAACTATATGAGGTGTCCAAAAATGAAAATACAAATTGTATTGTTTGACGGTTTCGGAGAACTTGTCTCTTTCGCGCCGTTTGAGGTACTCAAAAGAGCGATAGAAGAAGGGGCTCCATTTACGATTGAATTCGTTTCGAGTGAAGCAAAACAAGAAGTTACTACTTCATTTGGAGTTACGGTTAAACTAAATGATTTTTTACGAATGGATAATCGTCCAGATCTGTTAATTGTACCTGGTGGTGGATGGAATCATAAAGCTGAACATGGGGCACGAAAGCAAGCAGAGCTTGGAAACCTGACAAAAATGATTAGAGAGATGCACAATGCAGGAACGATCGTTGTTGGCGTTTGTACTGGAGGGATGTTACTAGCTGCATCCGGTATATTGAATGGTCGAAAGGCGACGATGCATCATTTGGCGCAGAATGAAATCAGTGAATATGGGGCAGAGCTTCTTCGTTACAGAATTGTGGATCAAGGGAATATTATCACTGCAAGAGGAGTCACTTCAGGACTTGATTTGGGACTTTGGATTACGGAAAGGTTCGCAAGCGCCAAAATTGCAGCTGCCGTTGAATATAGAATGGAATACGAGAGGCGAGGTGTTGTTTGGGGTTAATTTGAATTCTTTTTATTGGTAAGTAGAGAAAGAGCCAACTCGTGTGAGTAGGCTCTTTCGTTTATATACGACTTTACAATTGTTTTCTTATTTTCTTTGGAACTTTTTTTTCGGAAATTATCTCATAAGAATAAACATATCTGTTTTTTATATGTATTTCTCCTTTGTTATCATTACATCTTGAAAACAAGGTTAATTATAGACAGAAGTTCTTATGAAAAACGAAAAAGGATTCTTAAGTTTTTTAATGGTTTTTGGGGGAGAAGTTATGAGTTTCTATATAAAAAATATTTTAACCAAAATTTGTATAAAAACTCTAAAAGAGAACGAATGTTCTTTGTGTTAGGATTGATGACCTTGTGTGATTATTATTTGCGTAGATCTCCGTAACTTTTATGTAATTGTTTCATATATTAAAAAAAACTCGATTCGCAGTATATAAGATTGAAAATCCAATTACGTATACAATATAACAAGTTTAGCCTTACAATACGTTGCACCGGAAGATCTTCATCAATATAGTACCGACGAATTTTTCATGGATATGACCGCAAGTATGCGTATAATTACGGGTAATCTTATAAGCTTTCTTTGAAATTCGAACGAGAAATATATGGATTTCTGTATCTGACGTTTGAAAAACCTATGGTAAAGGGGAGAGAGGGAGTGCTTATAAGGTATGCCCTTTAAGACAAACTATTTTTACAGAGCTTATTCAAATCTTAAGGATTCTTAAGGATTTCACTCCAGTTTCTTCAGGTTTGAATTTTAAACTATAGTAGTAAATTCAAACTATTGGAGTGATTAAATATGAAGCCTCTGTCTTTTTTATCTCAATATATAGCTAATCCAAGAAACGTCGGTGCAGTACTTCCAAGTTCAAAGTTTCTTGCAGATAAAATGGTGGAAAGCATCAATTTTAAGGAAGCTAAATATATTGTTGAATATGGGCCAGGTACGGGTGTATTCACTAATAAATTACTTGAAAAACGAAATTCGAATACTACTCTTTTATTAGTGGAAAATAATAAAGAATTTTATTTATTATTGAAAGAAAAATTTGAAAAAGAGAAAAATGTTTTCATTGTATTAGGGTCTGCGGAAAATATTGACGAGTATCTACAGGGCTATTGCATTCCTTATGCAGACTATATTGTTTCGGGTCTTCCTTTTTCTAGTTTGCCATTAAATGTTTCAAAAAAAATTTTATTAACTACTACCAAAATTTTAAAAGAGGGTGGAAATTTTATTACCTTTCAATATACTAAATTTAAAAAGAGTTTTCTTAATCAGTTTTTTAATAGAATAGATGTGAAAAGGGAGCTTAGAAATGTACCACCAGCTTATATTTTTAGCTGTTCAATCCCAAAAAATAGTGGGGAATAAGAAGGAAACAGAAATGATTATGAAACGGCAATATGAGGTACTGTCACATCGCTGAGCTATTTATAAAGCAAAAAACGTTATCCTTTCTAAATAAGTTAAATTAGAGAAGATGACGTTTTTAATAACTTTACTGATTCAATATGGCTGTTTTTTAGTAATAGATATTTTTATTATATTAAGCACTTGGCATCGGCGTTGGAGTACCGTTTATTTCTAAAGGGGATGCTCCGTTTTGTTTCATTAAAACAGCTTGGAAAGCGATATCTACACACTCAGCGTGATTCATCGCATGTGAATTCCATGTAATT
>NZ_BOQD01000361.1 GCF_018332515.1 Bacillus hominis
GTTGATGGGCATGTGACGGTGCCTCATGCTCACCAAGCTAGTTAGTGTATGTTAAGTAAACCTTATGGATTTGTATATCTCATCCATCCACTTTCAGATTGTTTCGCTTTATACTTCCCATAAGACAGAAGCTTCATTGCCGAGCGATTGGCCGCATGAAAAACCAAGTTCAGCTTCCATTCTTCCTCCATTTCACTGGGATAGGTGGTGGATTCATAAACATAATAACCCGCCATGATACAGGGGACTACTTGCTCCGGTTCAAATCCATAAGCAGTTGCATCATCCACAACCAAATCAATGATGCATCGGTTTCCATCTTTAACTTTTTTCTGGAGTAATTTTTTTACCGATCCTGGTACTAATTCTAATATTTTATCCTTCATGTCAGTCACCTCATCTTTTATCATGTCCAGATAACCTGGGGATATGTGTCAAACAGAATGAAATTCCAACCGTAATTGCACAGGTTTAACAAGATCTTAAGACTATATCACCCTAAAAGGGAAAATGGCTTTAAATCCAAGAAATCTGGTGAGACAGGGAGAAACGTATTCGTTCATTTTGCAGTCGATGGGAACGAAACAATTTAAATATAGGAAAACGTGTCGTGTCTAAAGTGGACAACCTATGTTTCTATGATTCTCCATATTGGCAGGATAATAATGTTGTAAGCATCTGTAGATGCAGGATTAGGATTTACTATAGACGCAAAAGTAACTGTCAATGGATCCACAATATAAAATACACAAAAGCAAAGGCAAAACTAAAAGGCATGAGCCCGGTACAATACCGGACCCCTGCCCAAGAAGCTGCTTAATGAAATAACGTGTTTTGAACAATCTTTTTTCGAACCACGCTTTTTTTATTTGCTCTTTTATCAAAGTTTATTAAGTTAATTTAATCAAATTTTATTTCAAGGCTACACTTAGTTCTAAGTTTAAATTAAAAAGAAAAGAGGAGGTTTCTCCTTTTCTTTTTTGTTGGGTGAATTTTATTTTACGTCGATTATATTTGAAAACTGTAGTTTCATCTTGTTATAAAAAGAATCCGTGCATATCACAGCACTATTTAGCAGATCAATATCAACAATAGTCATATAGCTAGTGAGTAAATAACCGTCTTCATGATAAAAGCTTTTGATGTTATTACAAAATGTGAAATTATTCACTAATCGAGACATAGAAAACATTAATGCCTTACCGTAAAAAAAGACACCCTAAGGTGCCTTCCTCCGACTTGAACCAACTTAATTTTAATAATATGTATTGGACTCCCATCCAAATAATATTTTACCATGTTAAGTTATTTTATTCAGGCTGGGAATTCAGTGCAACAAAAAGTAATGAATAAAAGAGAAAATCCCTGCGGGGACAGGGATTTTATAGGAGAGATATTATTGTTGTACGGTGTCGAAATTTGGCGTATTCGACGACTTAATATTATCACGAGTTTTCAAGTAATTGTGATGGTTGATGTGTCAAAAATGTGTACGACTTTCATATAAAAGCGTTATTTGATACCAAATAAAAATAAAAAAAGCCCTTTAAGAGAGCCGTGTAAATGCTATCGCATATCGTATACCACAGTATATAAATGTCTCGGAATAATGTGAACAAAATAGTTATTTAAATAAAAAGAGCGCTTTTTAAGGCGCTCTATGACCAAGGTTTATTGTGATCTTTTTAGGTTTGTAGAGTATTTGAACAATAATTTAGTTTAAGACAAAGATAATTTCTTATTAGTAATACCGACTTGCTTCAGTAGACATGGCAATTGCTTTTGTTTCATGAACTGTACCATACGGATGCTCTGGAGGTGCATATATAGAGTAAATTTTAAGTTGTTTATTCCCCGTATTGATTACATTATGCCATTTTCCAGCAGGTATCATAATTGCATAGTCATCATAGGCCATTTCTTGAAAATCTAATTTATCTTTGTTATCACCCATTTGAACAAGTCCCTGTCCTTCTTCAATACGTATGAATTGATCAGTTGTAGGGTGTACTTCTAAACCTATGTCATCTCCAACATTAATACTTATTAAAGTTACTTGTAAGTTTTTTCCTGTCCATAAAGCGGTGCGGTAAGTATGGTTTTGTTTAGTGGCCTGGTTAATATTCAATACAAATGGTCTAGCTCCATAATCTGTTAATCTAATGTTTTCACAATAAGGATTCCGGTTGTGATTCCAGGAGTTATTGTTGTTACTGTAATAATAAGGATTCCAATCATAAATCCAATTATTGTTATTCCAGATGCTATCCATTGAGTTTTGACATTGATAGTAAAAACGTGGATTATGTTGCATATCCAAGCTCCTCTCATGATTTTATCATTTACCTTTTATCCTATGCTGTTGTCTATTTATAGGAATGCAGAATAAGA
>NZ_BOQD01000362.1 GCF_018332515.1 Bacillus hominis
GTATCCATTTTTTCATCGCCTTTCAAAAGCAATATGATGAATAAGCTCTTGCTGCCCGTCTACTTTTCATTATATGCGAAACGAAAACCTTTTTCTCGTTATATGACAAAAATTTAAATTTTTTTATAGCATATTGTTTCGTTTTTTGGTAAAGTTAATTTCTACGTGCAATTATTTAATTCACATTATTTTACAATCAGTTTGCAATTATAAAATAATCTAAACCCCATTTAAATGAATCGGTATTACTAATTCGACTAAGCGCCCTTTTGGACGCATTTTCTTTTGTTTATATATTTCTGTGAGAAAGGATGCTTACACATGAACGTGATTAACTTAGATGCTGCTAGAAGACGTAAGCAGCATAAAAAACTAATGATAACTATACCGATTATTAAACGCATTTATGAAGAAGACGGGGAAATTAAATTCGAGGTAGCTGGCGAAAAAGATGTACCTCTTGAAATGTTAGAAAAGTAATAAAATAAAGACACATTTCTGTTGAAATGCGTCTTTATTTTATATTTTTACATTTAAATGCATAAGTTTTTCAGGATTAACCATCATATAAATGTTTGAAATTTTTTCATTATCAAATGCAAATGAAAGCACATAAGTCACATTATTATTTATTGTAACAATAACCCCCGGTGCACTATTTACCATTTTGAAATCAACACTGTACTCTTCTGGCAATCGTTTTGCAATCCCAAAGAACAGGCGCATAATTCTATCTGCAGAATAAATCGGATTAATAGCGGTAGTAACTTTCCCTCCACCATCTGCTTTGAATATCGCATCTGATTTTAATACCTCTAACATACCTTGCGTATCCCCACACTGTAATGATGCTACAAATTTTTCAACATAAGTGGCCATTTGCTTCGTACTTAATTTGGATGGCTTTTGTTTATCTACTATACTCTTTCGCGCACGCTGAAATATCTTCCGGCAATTCACATTACTTTTACCAACTATTGACGCTATCTCTTCATAATCATAACTAAAAACTTCTCTTAATATGAATACAATCCTTTCTACTTCAGATAACTGTTGTAAAAGTAAAAGGTATGCTGTAGAAAGAGATTCTTTCATTACGTATGAATCTGATGGGTTGTTATTTTCTTCCACGAGCGGTTCTGGTAACCACATTCCGACATATACATTCCGCTTATGTTCCGCAGAACGTAATTTATCAATTGAACGATTAGTAACCATTTTACATAAATATGCTTTTATATTTTCAACAGACTGAATGTCATCCATATTATTTAATGAAATGAATACATCGTGGACAATATCTTCAGCGTCCATTACACTCCCAAGCATTCGATAAGCTAGGGAAAACAATAAAGATTTGTGCGCTTCATACAATTGCTCCGTTTCCACGATGAGCCCCTCTTTCTAATTTCTTTAAAATGTGCAGTGCGGCCCGCTTCCCGCTTGCAACTGCTGCATCAGCTAATAATTCATCATGCCCAGCCCAATCTCCTGCTACGTATATACCTGGCATTTCAGGAATTACAGGCCCCGGAATTTCTCCTCGGCCAATATGCGGGAAATCATGAACAACAGTTATTTTAGGTAAATATTGCTTTACAACAACTTCTCGTTCCCAATTAGGATGTAAGAGCTCCATTGTTCTCTCTAACTGTTTTTTATCATAATTAATCCTATTCATCTCTTCCATAGGATTATGATACTTAATCAAACTTACAACTATCGATCCATTATCACTTAGTTTAGCTGACCTCGATTGGTTCGTAAAAAATACAGGTTGATCTAACCCTAATGCAAATTGATGTACAGGATTAGGTAATCGTTTCAAACCAATATCTAATGCAGCTGCTGTCACTTGTATTGATTGTTCACTCCATACGTACAAACTGGTTTTTTCTGCACCTTTTATTATTTTACAGGCTTCTTTCGGTGGAATCGTCACGATAACAGTATCCGTTTCGAATATATCATCATCTAAACAGCGTATTTTTTGTATATCTTCACAATGTTCTACTTCCAAAACATGCTTACTTGCCAGAAATTGAACACCAGCATTTATAGCTATATTTCTTAATTTTGTTATAATCGTCTCCCAACCACCATCTACATAAAAAACTCCCTCTTTCATAGAACGCTGTATTTGCTTTAATACAGACGATGCTAATTGGATGGTAGGAGCATATGTGTATGTCGTAGTTCGGCATAACGCATAAAACATATTTCGTACCATAGGATCCTGTATTTCTTTTTCTGCCCATACGGAAAGACTCATTTTTGGAATCGTATTAATATCCAATTTCCCTAAATGAATCATAAGGCGAGAAAATTGGATTTTAGCTGTCCATGAAAGTAACGGCGTTGATACAATGGAGCGGAAATCAGTTGGGATTGTATATACGTCATCTTTCCATATTCCGTGTGCCTTCGTGGACGGTATTCCTCCAGTAAGATTCATACCAAGCTCGTTAAATGTTAAAAACGCTTCTCCCCCGCGGTATAAAGCATGTGCCCCAAGATTCATATAGATACCATGTTTATTTATTGTCATCGCTCTGCCGCCAAAACGGCTAGATTTCTCTAATACAACAACTTTTCTTCCTTCTTTCGCTAAATATATAGATGCCGTTAAACCAGCAAGCCCTCCCCCAACAATTGCTACATCAAATGTACTCATAATAAAATCCCTCCTTATCGTTCTACATACAAGACGAACAATGGAGGAGGGATGTGACATTCAGTTACATATACATTATTTCTTTTAGCCATTTTATTACTGAATCGATTGTCAAATAAGGGCATAAAACTTATTCATATTCCATAAAGAGTTGGTGAACATATTAATAACTTCTCTCTATTATTAATATCAGCAGTTTGATGCATAAGTGTTTCAAATAATTAACAATTAATACATTTACAAATGGACATTGTTAGTGTGAATTTTTTTCGACTCTGAAAGAAGAACTTGTTTACATAAAAATATTATTTTCAGTTCATCTAGCCTCTTAAATGCTGATACCAAATTTCACGTTCTTCCTCACTCATTTCTCCTATTATTTTTGAGAAATCTATTTTTCTCCCAAAAGAGTCTTTTATCATATTAAATTGAGCAAACGAACCTGTAAATATTTCTAATGAGTTAGAGCAACAAACCGTTTCAAGATTTCCAATTGTTGCTCCATCTAATTCTAGCTCCTTTAATCCTTTCAATCTCCCTAATGCCGACCCATCTTTTACCTTTGTATCTATTAACTTTATATTTTGTAGTGCTGTA
>NZ_BOQD01000363.1 GCF_018332515.1 Bacillus hominis
ATCAAATACAACTACGAATGGACTTTCAATTATCCCTGCTTCTTTCCAAGAAATTAACCCTACTAAAATTGTCATTGTTAAAATGAAGAATAACATAATGCGCCATACTGTATTACGAATTGCGCGTGGAATTGTTTTTTCAGGATTCTGACTCTCTCCTGCTGCAATCCCGATTAACTCT
>NZ_BOQD01000364.1 GCF_018332515.1 Bacillus hominis
ACGGATCTTTTTGTTATTGCCCTAAATTTTGAACCTTATCTTTCAAATCACGAACTTGTTCTATCGTCTGCATAAGCTCAGAGTTTTTAAACTGCTCTACATTCATTTTTCCTTCCTCTATCTTTTGCATAGATGTATCAATTAATGTATTTAACTTTTCATTATATCCGACGATTTGCTGGTGAAGGTCTTTCGCTACATCCGGTGGTGTTAATTCATTAAAAGCTGGTATATCTTGTTTAATTTCAGTAAGTTTCGTTTCCAGTTCTTTTCGAGCTTCTCCATCATTAACGGCCTTTTCAGCTAATGCTGGTGCTTCATTTGCAAATGCACTTATTTCATTTACATAGTCCGTCGCTTTTTGAGCATAATCTATGGAGTTCTTTCCTTCCTCTACTAGCGAACATCCCATCAAACCAATTGAAACTACAATTGAAAGTAACATTGTTTTTGTAAACTTCATTTTTACCTCCTAAATAATTGTCATACTTTTATTCATTTATAAACTCTTTGTTTTCTTCTTATACACCTTATCACATCATATCTTATTTTTTACTCTTCCTCTTACACATTCTAGAAAAATCATTATTATCCTGTTCAACATGTACCTCGAAACTATCTTCATTTAAATATGAAAACAGACACACTTATTTTAAGTATGTCTGTTTTCAAGGTCAGTATAACTCCCACTAATTAAAGTTTCTCTTTATCCTCTCACATGCCCTATTATCGCTACAATATCTATGTCTATATGTACACTAATAATATCTTCTATAATATCCGTATATCCTTGGCCTAAAGGTGTTCCGTAATGTAATAAAATCTCTTTTTTTTCATAAACTGACTTCGGTACTGTAAAAATAAATTTCCTCATATTCCGTTCATCAGCAGGCTCCAAAATTAAAACAATGCCATCCTCTTCAAACATATAATCACGCCTTCCAACAATCCATTCACTATGGCTCAAGTATTGCCTTGAAAGGATAGGTTTTAAACACCCTTTCTAACAATATATAACCATTTCATAATCAACTAGCTTATACGACTTATATGATTTCACCACAAATACAAAAAACACAAACCTTGAACTACCAAGAATTTGTGTTTTTTTGCATTTCATTCTTATATACCTTTATCAAGCTCGTATAATCTACGATATTTCTCATTTTCTTTCAGTAGCTGTTCGTGACTACCTTGCATAGCGATTTGACCACTATCAAGGAAAATCACTTCATCTACATGTTCAATCCCTACAAGATGATGTGTAATCCAAATAACAGTCTTTTCTTCTGTTGCAGAAAACATTGTTTCTATTAAGGCTAATTCCGTTTTAGGATCTAAACCGATAGTCGGTTCATCAAGGACAATGATTGATGCTTCTTGCATAAGAGTTCTTGCAAATGCTACCCTTTGCCTTTCTCCTCCAGAAAACCGCTTTCCCATTTCATGCATTTTTGTTTGTAATCCATTAGGAAGAGAAGCAATGTGCGGTGCTAGCTGTGCTTTCTCTAAAGCTTTCCATATCTCTTCATCATTAGCCTCTGGTTTACCGATCCGCACATTATTTCCAATTGTCGTATCGAATAAATGTGGTTTTTGGTTTAATACAGAAATATATTTTGACAAAAAATCCGTATGAGCTTGTTCACCATTCAATATAACTTGGCCATTCACCGGACGTAGTGCCCCAGTTAACAATTTTAGTAAAGTAGATTTTCCTGTTCCACTTCTACCTAAAATAGCAATTTTCTTTCCTGCCTTTATTTGCAATGATACATCTTTTAATACGGATTCATTACTATTCGGGTAATTATACGATACATTACTCAGTTCAATATCTACATGTTTTGGTACGACGTATTCTTTATCTCCAGATAACTCCTTACCATCATCCAAAGCGCTATCACTTTCTACGCTATTAAGCCGATGCACAGATTCTACATAAGATGGAATTCGATCAATAGCATCTGATACAGGAATAAGCACATTCGTCACAGATAATGTCATTAATACGAATGCTGCGATAACTGTAGGTGCAATTTGTTCACTTGCCGCTTGATTGCCAGTCCACAAAATCATCGAAATAACTACAATACCTACTATTAAATGAATGATACTATCCCGAATATGGTACCAGCGTTTCACTCTCTTTTCTGTCTTTAACAGCTGGACATTTTGCTCTACATACGCATTAATAAATTCATCTTTTCTACCACTCGCCTGCCAATCAGATAACCCAAATACAGCATCTGTCAATTGTTGATACATACGATTTCTTCCTCGCTTCAAAGCAACATGATGTCGTTTCATCAAAAGTAGTGATACGAATGGAAGAAGAAAAACAATAACAGCTAACATACAAGCTGCGATAAGTGCAAATACTAAGTCAAATGCACCGATAACAAGTACGAAAATGCTATATACAACTAACGCTAATATACTAGGGAATATTGTACGTAAATATAGATTCTGTAAATGTTCTATATCATCAGACAATACACCCAGTACATCACCAGTTTGAAATCTTGAGCGCAAAAATAACGCCTGTGGTTCTACAATTCTATATAGTTTTGTCCTCATTTTTTCTAAAATTCGTAGAACGACGTCATGCCCTACTAAACGCTCTAAATAATGAAAGACAGCTTGCCCTATACTAAACGCACGCGTTGCAACTATAGGAACATATACAACCATTACATTTTCTGGTCTGAGAGCAGATTTAGAAATTAAATAACCTGAAATGAAAAGTAACATCGCACCTGAACTAACTCCAAGAAGCCCGAGGAAAATAGTCAACGTCATTCTACCTTTATTTTGCTGTATATGAGGTTTAATCCAGTTACTCATCGCTCTCCCCTCTCTTCCCTATGAAAATGTAATGTCTCATTCTTTAAAAGTTCTTCATATGTTCCACGTTCTTTAATTTCCCCTTTATTTAAAATAAGAATATGATCCATTTGCTTCATCCAATGGAGACGATGCGTTGCAAGAAATACTAGCTTACCTTCAAACAGACGTAACATCGATTGCTTTATTTCAAATTCAGTTTCAATATCAAGATGTGCTGTAGGTTCATCTAAT
>NZ_BOQD01000365.1 GCF_018332515.1 Bacillus hominis
ATATGCATTTTTGACATGTATCTACTTCAAAATGACAATAATAATTGATATATGAAAGGATGTTATTTACAATTTTAATTGAATAAGTGAAAAAGAGGTAAAACATGAAGCAGGATATAAAGCGTGCCAATATACAAACATGACACTTGTTTGTGCATGGTTTGCAGCGATTGCGTATGCACTTTTAGATAGAAAAAATTTCTTTATGGTCATTATGATTTTGTTTGTTTGGGTATTACATGTTGGAACATACATGTATGAAATGCATAAAAAGATTATTTGTTAAGGGGAGAGAAGTGTTGGACATTTTAAGAAGACCTGCTTTTTCAATATTCGTTGCTTTCGTTTGCTCTGTTTTATATGGGTTCATTCGAATAGAAAAAGTACAGGTAATTATAGAAATGTGGGCCTTTTTTGGGATTGTATTGCTAGTGTTAGCTATTCATGAATTAGGGCATGTAATATGTGGCTTGATAGTCGGTTTGAAATTTAAGTTTATGACAGTAGGGCCTATTACTGTTCAAAAAGAAAAGGGGAAAATACGAATTCGAGAAAATAAAATATGGATGTATGTTGGTGGCGTTGCAATGTTAGTGCCGCCTTCCACACAAACACCGAACCTTTCAAGAAAATGGGCATGGATGACTTTAAGCGGACCGTTAACGAGTCTCATATTTGGCATTGTATCAGGTTACATATATATGGTGAGTTATTACCACATGCTTTTATACTTTTCCGTGTTACACCTTGCAATCTTTGTCGTCACAGCAATTCCAATTAAGGGAACGCTATTAAGCGATGGCATGCAATTCCTTATTTTAATTAAAGATGATGAAAAGGCTAGAGAGCATTTATACACGATTCAAGTATCGAGTGAGTTATTTAGTTACAAAAGACCGAAAGATTGGGATGCGAGATTAATAGAACTTAGTGAGGAAAAATTAAAAGAGGATAAAAGTATAAGCGAGATAATGAGTGGACTTATGCTCGTCTTTTATGCCCGAGCTGATCAAGAGGGCATGGAAAGGGCGATACCGTATGTAGAACAAATTGTTCAATTACCTGTAACGAAAGAAAATAAATTTTTCGTTAGTAGCTTTCATAGTTGGTACCTTTTATATAAAGTACTGTATCAGGAGGAAAGTCTTTCCCTGCAAGAAGCGAAGGAACATGCAAAGGCAATTACAAAAATGGACTTAAATGGGTATTACCGCACACAAGGAATTGTTAAATATTTAGAGAGTGATTTAGAAGCTTCACGCACTTATATGAGGAAAGCTGATAAAGAATTGAAGAGCGCTGAGAAGAGTGAAATAGGATATTTACAATTAGAGAGAGAATGGTTTGAGCAGCTACAGGAGAGGGTATCTTACGATGGGTGAGGTATCCTCTTTTCTATATGTAACCTTATGCCGTTCCATAAAAAGCTTTGGGCGAGTAAAATGAGGTAAGAAGAGCAAAGCTTGGAGGAATTCTATATGGAAATTTTAGCGATTATTTTGCTAGTCTTACTCATTTATGTAATTTTTAAAGTGGTATATGTAGCAGTAAAGATACTCGCAATCCTATTAATTATCTTTTTAATTGTAGAGTTCGGCAGTAAGCTGCTTGGGGGATAGGGTATATTGTACGTTTAGGCTGTCGGAATATATCGGTAAATCGATATGTTGTGTCGAAACGTCGATATAATCGTTGATATAAGTGGAGAACCGGTCGATATATTTAAAAAATCGCTGATATATTTTTGGAAGTACCAAACGGGATATGCACAGAGAGAATAGCAAACAAAAAAGCTGGAAGAATATCTTCCAGCTTAAGAGTTGCTTTCAATTTGTTGACCATTTTCTTCTTCGTGATCTTGTAGTAGGTTGAATACATCTGCTAGGCAGAATGCGATAAACCAAGTCCATAGACCGTGGAAGAAAGCTGAGCTCAATTGAAGTGGTAATGTATAGTTTGTCATTGAGTAGGAAATACATCCACCAACGATTCCGATCATTGTTAATAACATTGTTTTTTGTGCATTTTCTTCTGGATTGAAGAGGAAGAAAATGTAGCCGCCTAAAATTGAAGCGCTTACAAGTGTTTCGATTCCATTAAAAATAATGTTTTCTCCAAGTTGAGTGTTTGTCCAGAAACAGATTACACCGCCGACGATGGCAAATAAGGCAGCTAGTGTGTATCGTATATATTGATTCATATGTTCATCTCCTTATGTAATAAGATGATTTGGAAGTCAAAAAGGTAGGTATAGTATATTGAAGTGAATTTTAGTTGTACGTATCTTTTTATAAAAAGATCAGTGAAGAATAACTAAGGTGATCGGCTTTTTTAAAACCGTTACGTGTATGGTGTCTGAAATATACCCGACTGCTCGTTTCTTTTTGCTTATAAAAATAAGAGAAACTTCCAAGTCTATATACTCTTTTTTTTGTGAGTCTGCTTTCATTATAACACATGTAGGGTCACAATAATAGAATTATCTGATTTTGTAATAAGTGTAAAAAATAAAAAGCGCAAGGAAATACCATTAACGGTGCAGTTTAGCGGAAGAAGGATTTTAATGTATTATGATGAAATATGTAATCAAGGTGAGATCTAAGAAGGGGGCTTAAATACTATAAAAAATGTTTTATGGCATGAATGTAAGGGAGGAGAGCTAACTTGGAGATCACAACAGAAAGATTAATAATTAGACCTTTTAAGAGTACGGATTTACAGGATGTATTTGCTATTTATAATAATGATGATACATGTAAGTTCCTATTACATAATAAGTGGACTCATGAAGACATGCAGAAAAGATTCAATAAGAAGCTAGCAAATAATGTACTTACTAAAGAATCAATATTAAGTTTGGCAGTTATATACAAGACTAAAGTAGTTGGTGATTTATCCGTATGGTACACAAATATGAAAGACACTGTTGAGATTGGTTATAGTTTTTCAAATGAAGTAGCTGGGAGAGGTTTGGCAACAGAATCAGTAAATAGTTTGGTATTTAAATTATTTAATGAATTTAATGTACATCGTATACAAGCTAATCTTGATGCACGTAATACAGCTTCAAAAAAATTGTGTGAACGAATAGGCATGAGAAAGGAAGCACATTTCATACAAGATTTTTGGAATAAAAATGAATGGACAGATAGTATCGTATATGGAATGCTATCCTCCGATTTGTAGTAATAAACTTCGTGATTTTATTATGATAAAGGGTGCGTTAGTTGAATAACAAAGGGCATAACATATTATATATGACTAATATGTTATGCCCTTTAATGTATTAACCTTTTTTATATACGTTTGAAACGGCCGACAATTTCAACTGTTTCAGTAATGTTCATAAATGCTTTATTATCCACTTGGCGGATAATACGTTTCATTTCGCCCAACTCGTAGCGAGTTACGACAGTGTAAATCATTTTTTTCTTATGGTTTGTATAGCCGCCGACAGCATCTACCATTGTTACGCCACGTATGCCGTGATGTAATAGTGAGCTTTTTATTTCCTCACCTTTTTCTGTAATTGTCATTATCGTTAATTTAATATGTTTTGTATGCACGGCATCAATTACTTTGCTGACTACAAACCGACTAATTAACGTATAAAGCGTAATATCCCATCCGAAAATAAATCCTGCTGCAACAAGTAAGATTAAGTTGAATCCAAAGATGATTGCTCCAATTGAAACATCGCGATGTTTCGCTACAATCAATCCAACAACATCAAAACCACCTGTTGAAGAAGCAAATCGGAATATGATTCCTGAGGCAGCACCGCAGATGACACCACCGAAAACAGAAGAAAGTAAAATATCGTCTGAGACTTGGTGTACTGGGATAATGTTCATCGCTAAAGATGATACAGCTACAAAGTATGCCGTTAAAAAGGTTGTCTTCTTACCTAAGTAAAAGTGACTTAAAATAAGAAGCGGAATGTTTAGTAAAAAGATAAGTGCTCCGATATTGTAGTGCATTAAATAACCGATAATCATCCCTACACCAGCGAACCCACCACTAATCATATTATGTGGGATAAAAAACATATTCATAGAAATTGCATACAAAATAGAAGCTATAAAAATAACAACTAACTGTATGATAAATTCTAAGTGAAATGTTTTAGCTGCTGGGAAGGATAAAAAGGCGGTGTCGGGAACGTAATCGGCGTCTCCTAGTTGACCCATAGTATGTTTCATCTCCATATTCATTTTTGATTACAAGAAGAGAATAAAGCTTTTTTCAAAAACTGGCAATAGTTTTATTATAATGCAAAAATTTTATAAATTTCTAAAAAATTAAACCTATTCAAAGATACGTGTGAATATACTAAAGAAAGCGAATACATTGGTTTTCTAGCATAATTTTTTGAGAAAATATGCAAAAAAACTTTTGAGAACAAAAGGAAATAGAGAATGTTTGTTGAATGTGCTAAAATGACTTTATTAAGGATGTGAAGCGATGGAATTTTTATTGCAGGATGCACTTCTGTATATATCGTTTGTAACGACAGCGCTTTGTGTATTAGAAGTCTTTTTTCTTGCTAACGTTTCTCGTTTCGTACGTCAGCAAGCATCGAGCGGTAGACAGAGAGCTTTTAAACTAGTTGATACGTGTGAAGAGGGTATCGGAAATGTACCACTTTTCTCTATTTTTTATAAATATGGAATGATTCGCTCTGTCCGCAGACAAGAATCGAGTGGAGAGAGTGACGAGGTAGGTCCGTATACACCAATGTTTCGCTAATTAATTACGAAACATTGGAGGAATGAACATGTTAAAATCAAACCGAGCTGCGCTCATTAGTTTATCATTATTACTTGTTTTTGTTTTATCTGGCTGCAGTAATGCAGGCACAATAGATTCACATAGTACGGGAATTTGGAACCATTATTTCGTATATCCAATATCGTATATGATTCAATTTGTTGCTCATCATATATCTGGTGGAAGCTTTGGGATTGCTATCATTGTCATTACGCTTGTTGTTCGTTCAGCACTGATTCCATTAGCTGTTTCGCAGTATCGTAGTCAAATGAAAATGAAAAAAATGCAACCTGAATTACAGAAGCTGAAAAAGAAACACGGTGATGTGGGTAAAGATCCTGAAAAACAAAAGCAGTATCAAAAAGAAATGTCAGAACTAATGAAATCAGGCGGTTGGAATCCGTTAGCTGGTTGCTGGCCAATCTTTATACAAATGCCGATTTTCTCTGCTTTGTATTATGCGATTAGCAGAACTGAAGAGATTCGTACATCTTCATTTTTATGGGTGAACTTAGGACATGCAGATCCATATCATATATTACCGATTATTGCAGCGTTAACAACATTTATCCAGATGAAGGTGTTCCAATCAAATATAACGCCTGGAGAGCAAGTACAAATGCTGAAAATACAGCAAATAATGATGCCGGCGATGATTTTATTTATGGGAATTGCGGCACCGTCAGGACTTGTGTTGTATTGGATTACAGGTAACTTATTTACAATGACACAAACAATTGTATTAAGAAAAGTAATGGAACGTGAAGAATTACAATTACAAAAAGCTTAGATAAACACCGCTCGTGATGAGCGGTGTTTTTTTGTCCCGTAAAAGCCCAATCCGATTAGTGTAGGATGAACATCCCCCACTAATTAAAGTTCCATTTTATTTAACTCGTTAAGGAAATTTTAAGAAATCAACATTACTATTGGCATTGTATACGAAAGTGTACATGCTTTAGAAATATGAAGGAGGAAATTTCCTATGAAGAAGAAAACAGTTGGGTATTTAGTAATTGCAGGTGCTCTATCATTTGGAATTGTAGGAGGAGCTGGTATACCAGCGTTTGCGGCAACTAATACTCCAACGGCCGAGCAAGTTACAAAAGGAACTGCGAAGAAGAATTTAGATGAGGCAACGAAACAAAAAGTGAAAACAATTATGGATGATACAAAGAAACAATTAGAGGAACTAGGAGTGAAGCTTCCAGAGAAAGGGAAGCACAAAGATATGTTTGCGAATTTAGATGAGGCGACAAAAGA
>NZ_BOQD01000366.1 GCF_018332515.1 Bacillus hominis
CTTTTACGCGATTATTATCATTTGCAACATTAAAAAAAGTAACAACTATTGAAACAAAGAAATACGAATTAAAAGAGCAGATGAAAACAATCCAGCATGAAAACCCATACCACGTATAAAAAGGTGAACAGATTATATCTCTGTTCACCTTTTTATTTTATTTGTAAATTTTCACACGAGTCTCTAATGGCTGATATTCTTTATCTCCTGCAGAAACTACTGGTTTACCAAATGGCATTTGTGCCGTTAACTTCCAGTTTTCAGGTATATCCCATTCTTTCCTTACTTCTTCATCAATCAACGGATTATAATGCTGTAGTGTAGCACCAAAACCTTCAATCTCTAATGCTGTCCAAATCGCAAATTGCAACATTCCAGAAGATTGCTGAGACCATGTAGGAAAATTATCTTTGTATAGTGCAAAGTTCTCTTGCAAACTTTCTACTACTTTACTATCTTCGAAATACAAAACTGTTCCATAGCCACTTTTAAATGCATTCATTTTCTCTTCAGTAGGTACAAAATTATTTTCAGGTACAATTTTTCGTAACGTTTCTTTCGTAACATCCCATAATTTGTCGTGTTGTTCACCTAGTAATACAACAACTCTTGCACTTTGAGAATTAAAAGCCGAAGGTGTATGTCTCACAGCATGATAAATCACTTCTTGAATTCTTTCATCAGAAACTACTTGCTCTTTATTAATCGCGTAAATAGATCTTCTGTCTTCAATCGCTGAGTAAAAATCTTTTGCCATCACAATTCCCTCCAATTTTCATTTGAGGCTATTTCATATGTATACATCATATTGCGCCCCATGAACTTATTATTAATAAGTTCATAACTTTATAATATCAACAAACAATACTAAACTCAAATAATAACACTCACGTTTTTTATCTTTTTACTTCCTATGTTTTAAATAAAAAAGCAGTTTATCGTTACCAAAAATAAGTAACAATAAACTGCTTTACTTAATTAACTAATCCAAATGCATAAGACATTAACTTGTTCGTCTCTGTAAAACGTTTTGTTTTACTTGAAGTCCCCATGACAACTGTAATAATGCGATTATCACCTTGTTTTGCAGTACCTGTAAAACAATACCCTGCGCTATCTGTAAATCCTGTTTTTAATCCGTCTATTCCTTCTATATATAAAGCTTTATTATTTTTGTTTAACATCTCATTTGTGTTTGTAACATTAACATTATTAAACGCTAACTGACTTTGACGTAAGTGAGTCACTTCTAATATCTCTGGGTAGTCTTTTATAAGATGATACGCTAATTTTGCTACGTCAGCTGCTGTCATTTTTGTTTCACTTCCGTCAGGCTCCTGTAATCCGGAAGCATTCGCGAATTTAGCTTTATCTGACATTTCTAACTGCTGGGCTTTTTCATTCATAAGTTGAACAAAGTTTTTTTCCGTCTTAGCTACATGTTCTGCTAAAGCGACAGCCGAATTATTAGCCGATTCAATCATTAAAGCATGATATAGGTCTTTAACAGTTAACGTATCATTTACTTGCATTGGGATTTTTGCACCCTCTGTTTGTGCTGATTTTACACTTATTTTCACTGGATCTTCCCAGCGGACTTTCCCATTATGTATACTCTCTAAAACGAGATATGCTGTCATCATTTTTGACATACTAGCAGGGGCAACAGCTTCATTTTCATTATTTTGATAAATAACATCTCCATTACTCGCATCGATAATAACAGCTGCTTTTGCATCAATTTCTGGTGGTATATATTTTGGTGGAACTACTTTTTCAGATAGCCCTGTTTTAGGTAGCTCTGCCACTTGTAAAGGCTGAGTATCTACATTTGTTTCACTCTTTTGAATTCCTTGGAAAAAGAACCAACATATACCCAGAACTACTACTAATAGGATCGTTAATCTTCCCCATTTTAACCGCTTCATTCTAAAACTCCTTTAGCAAACCTTTTATACACTCATGTTTAACCATAACAACAATTACTTTATAACGTCAAGGTAAAAAGCATATTTATTCATCTACAGCAATTATAATTTTAACCTCTTTCTCTTTTTCATATGTGTTACACTAAAAACAACGAAATATAAGAATATTCAATAATAGATACACAAAAAAACACCATATAATAGAAAGGATTTATACAAATGATACTTCCAAAAGCATTGAAATATGGCGATACAATTGGCATCTACTCTCCCTCTTCACCAGTAACCTATACTTCTCCAAAAAGATTTGAACGAGCAAAATCATACTTACAAAAGAAAGGATTTCGTATATTAGAGGGATCACTAACAGGTCAATCTGATTTTTATCGTTCCGGAAGTATTCAAGAGCGTGCGGAGGAGCTAAATGATTTGATTAGAAACCCTAACATCTCCTGTATTATGTCGACAATTGGGGGCATGAATTCTAATTCATTATTACCCTATATTGATTATGCAGCTTTCCAAATGAACCCTAAAATAATGATTGGCTACTCCGACGCAACAGCATTATTACTAGGAATTTATGCAAAAACAGGAATTCCTACATTTTATGGTCCAGCACTTGTTTCTTCTTTTGGTGAATTTGAGCCTTTCGTAGATTACACGTACAAATATTTTGCAGATACTTTAATAACTGATCAACCTCTTCCTTACAACATAAACCAGCCGTTATTTTGGTCAGATGAATTTATTAATTGGGAAGAAAAAACGAAGGAAAAAGAACTTCGACCGAACAACTGGATTTCAGTAATTGGCGGAAAAGCTACTGGGCGGATTATTGGTGGGAACTTAAACACAATACAAGGCATTTGGGGTAGCCCGTACATGCCACATATTCAAGAAGGTGACATTCTATTTATTGAAGATAGCTCAAAAGATGCAGCTACTATTGAAAGAAGTTTTTCATTACTGAAGATTAACGGCGTATTTAATAAAGTTTCTGGTATCATTCTTGGAAAACATGAACAATTCGATGATTGTGGGACAAATCGAAAACCTTACGAAATACTACTAGAAGTACTACAAAATCAAAAGATTCCTATTCTAGCCGATTTCGATTGTTGTCATACTCATCCAATGATTACTTTGCCAATAGGTATTCAAGTAGAGATGGATGCAACAAATAAAACGATACAAATTATAGAACAGTGGAAAATCTAACTCTACTACCTCTATTATTTTCAGCTCTAAAGCTACGTATTGCCTTCTATTGTTTTACATAAGAAGACATGATACTATATATTTTGGAATGTGAAGAAATAAACAAAAATCATTTCAATATGCCTTTTATAATAAGAAGCTATTGATTATATACGTCGAGTTTACATACGTGTATATAAAGTAAAAGAGAGTGAATATATGAAACCAACTATTAAAAACTATGTATTTTTACATGCGGCCTTCTTGATATATTCTATCATTATGGTTTACATGAAATGGGCAGCTCAATTCCCTATTGCATCAATCTCATTTTTTATTGCTTACTTTGGACTTGTTGTACTTTTATTTGGATATGCAATTCTATGGCAACAAGTCATTAAGAATTTTGAAATTTCTAGAGCATATTCACACCGTGGGATTATAATACTATGGTCAATGCTTTGGTCAGTATTCCTATTTGGAGATACGATACAGTGGAATCACATACTTGGCGCAGCTATTATTATCGTCGGAATTGTGGTGGTGACAAAAGATGAATAGTTATATGTTATTATTTATTTTCGGGATAATTTTAGCCAATTACTCACAAATATTATTAAAAAAGGCTACTTTACAACAATACGATTCTAGAATAAAAGAATATGTGAATCCTTATGTTATCATCGGCTACTTTTTATTTGTAATTAATGCAGGATTAAATGTGATCGCCTTAAAAGGCTTGGCATTAAAACAAGCATCTGCATTAGAATCATTAAGTTATATCATCATTTTAATTTTTAGTTGGTACTTCCTAGGGGAGAAAATAACGAAACGAAAAATCATTGGCAACATTATTATTGTCATTGGTGTAATCATCTATTGTATACAATAACAAAAAGATCCGT
>NZ_BOQD01000367.1 GCF_018332515.1 Bacillus hominis
AGTTTTCAAAGAACTTGTCCGCCGCTTCAGAAGCGACTTCATCATATTAACATCTTCATTTTTCGATGTCAACTATGTTTTTCAATTTCTTTTTTGTCGTTTTCTGCGTTTCCGCATCAGCGACGTTTATTAATATACCATCATGATTTTGAAATAACAAGTGCTTTTTATAAAAAAATATAAAAAATTATCTATCCTACTTTCTTCTATAGAAGAACTCCTTATCCTTTCTACTGAAAACAGGTATTTTAATTGTATACCAACACACTCTGATCAACCAAATTGTATTTCACAATAACCTCCCAGATTTTCATTCTCTTCTATATTAAAGTTCATAATCATTTATCTCTCTATAGAATAACGATATAAATTAGCCGTAAGAAACAAATAATCCCTCACACATTAAAAAGCAACTCGAATGAACACTTTCCTCTCCAATCCGCCATTTCGCTTTCTAAAAATAATGAAATCTCAACAAAAACATTAACTTAAGATTATTGTTAGAATTTTTTTACATTTAATTAATGAAAGATATCCAATTTTTGTTATATAGTAAGAAAGTGCCCACAAAACTATAAATAAACTAATGGAGGAATTATCTTATGGATAGGTTAACAAAATTTTCATTAAAAAACCGAGCCGCTATTATTATCATGGTTTTTCTCATTTCCATACTCGGCGTCTATTCCGGATCTAAATTACCTATGGAATTTTTACCAAGCATCGATAACCCTGCAATAACTGTCACGACATTATCTCAAGGGCTCGATGCTGAAACGATGACCAAAGACGTAACTGACCCCCTTGAAAAACAATTTCGTAATTTAGAACATATCGATGGCATCACTTCTTCCACACACGAGGGATTATCACGCATCGACATTGCATATACATCCAAGGCTAATATGAAAGACGCGGCACGCGAAGTCGAAAAAGCAATTAATACAATTAAATTACCTAAAGATGTAACTAAGCCTGTAGTTAGCCAATTAAATACTTCTATGATTCCACTCGCTCAAATTACCATCCAGAAACAGAACGGATTTTCAAAAGCTGACGAAAAACAAATCGAGAAAGAAATCGTACCACAACTCGAAAGCATTGATGGTGTTGCCAATGTTATGTTTTTTGGAAAATCAACTTCCGAATTATCCATCGTACTTGACCCTAACCAACTAAAAGATAAAAACGTAACATCAGAGCAAGTATTAGCAGTTTTACAAGGAAAAGAAACTTCCACTCCAGCCGGAGCAATTACCGTTAATAAAGAAGAATACAACCTTCGTGTCATCGGAGATATAAAAAGTGTAAATGACATTAAAAATATTACCGTTACACCTCAAGTAAAATTACAAGATGTCGCTCAAATTGAACTAAAACAACATCATGATACAATCTCGCACATAAACGGAGAAGAAGGAACAGGATTAGTCATCATGAAAGAGCCGAGTAAAAACGCGGTTGCAATCGGAAAAGAGATTGATAAAAAGATTAAAGATATAAGTAAGCAATATAAAGATCAGTATTCTATTAAACTTTTAGCTTCAACTCATGAGCAAGTTGAAAATGCTGTTACTAGTATGGGCAAAGAAGTAATCCTTGGGGCAATTGCTGCAACTCTCATTATCTTAATCTTTTTACGCAGCTTCCGAACGACACTCATCGCTGTCGTTAGTATTCCATTATCTATTTTATTAACACTATTTTTACTCCACCAATCTAACATCACACTTAACATTTTAACTCTAGGTGGCTTAGCCGTTGCAGTTGGACGTCTCGTCGATGATAGTATCGTTGTCATCGAGAATATTTTCCGTCGTTTACAAAAAGAATCTTTCTCTAAAGATATTATTCTCGATGCAACGAAAGAGGTCGCCGTCGCAATTACCTCTTCTACTTTAACAACAGTCGCCGTTTTTTTACCTATCGGTCTCGTATCGGGAGTAATTGGAAAACTAATGTTACCTATGGTATTAGCAGTTGTATATTCTATACTTTCTTCCTTAATTGTGGCATTAACAGTCGTTCCACTTATGGCTTTTTTACTGCTCAAAAAAACAAAACGTCGCAATTCACATTCTTCACCGCGATATGTCGCTACATTAAAGTGGGCTCTTTCTCATAAGTTTATCATTCTACTCACTTCTTTTTTATTATTTGCAGGATCAATCGCAGCCTACATACTACTTCCGAAAGCGAACATAAAGTCTGAGGATGATACAATGCTTTCCGTTAACATGACATTTCCAGCTGGTTATGATTCTGAAGCTAAAAAACAAAAAGCCTTTGATTTCGAAAAGAAACTACTCTCTAATTCTGATGTAACAGATGTTATTTTGCGAATGGGATCTAGCGCAGAAGATGCACAATGGGGACAGACAACTCAAAACAACCTTGCAACTATATTTGTAGTCTTTAAAAAAGGTTCTGACATCGACCAATATATTAAAGAATTAAAAAAGGATCATACAGCTTTCGAACCAGCTGAACTTGATTATATAAAAACGAGTTACTCTGAATCCGGAGGCGGAAACAACTTACAATTTAATGTAACAGCTACTAACGAAACAAATTTACAAAAGGCCGCTAACATCGTCGAAACAAAACTAAAAAGCATGGATTCTCTTTCCAAAGTAAAAACAAATATAGAAGAATCTAAAAAAGAATGGCAAATTCATATCGATCAAACAAAGGCTGAGCAACTAGGTTTAACACCAGAAGCAGCAGCACAACAAGTGTCATTCCTTATGAAGAAATCTCCTATTGGGGAAATCTCAATCAATAATGAAAAAACAACTATTATGATAGAACATAAAAAGGCATCCATTAACAAACAAGAAGATATTTTAAACACAAACATACTATCACCTATTAACGGACCAATTCCTTTAAAAGACATTGCAACTATTTCAGAAAAACAACTTCAAACGGAAATCTTCCATAAAGATGGGAAAGAAACGATTCAAATTACTGCAGAAGCTTCAAGTGAAGATTTAAGTAAAGTAAGCGCAGAAGTAAACAAAGCGATAGCTGACTTAGATTTACCTAACGGGGCAAAAGTAAATATCGCAGGTGCTACTGAATCTATGCAAGAGAACTTCACTGATTTATTTAAAATTATGGGGATTGCAATCGGGATTGTATATTTAATTATGGTTATCACATTCGGGCAAGCACGTGCTCCTTTCGCGATTTTATTCTCTTTACCATTAGCTGCTGTCGGCGGTATTTTAGGATTAATCATTTCAAGAACACCTGTTGACGTAAATTCATTAATCGGCGCATTAATGTTAATCGGGATTGTCGTTACAAATGCTATTGTATTAATAGAAAGAGTGCAACAAAATCGGGAAAACGGTATGGAAACAAGAGAAGCCTTACTAGAAGCAGGATCTACTAGATTACGCCCAATTATTATGACAGCTATAACAACAATTGTTGCTATGCTACCGCTCCTATTCGGTCAATCTCAAGCAGGAAGTATGGTATCAAAAAGTCTAGCTGTCGTTGTAATTGGCGGCTTGGCTGTTTCAACCGTCCTTACATTAGTAGTTGTTCCTGTTATGTATGAATTATTAGATAAAATCGGGAGAAAAAGACGCTCCCGTAGAAAAATAAGTACTTCTACAGAAACACCTGATATTTAAACTAAAAGGCGTTATCTTCATAATTGAAGATAACGCCTTTTAGAATTCCCTACCTACCGATATAATCTAACACTTTTTTCGTATATGTAGCACCATACTTCTGACATAAACCTATTCCTTTTCAACCATTCCATCATAGAGACATGGACTATCTAATATAACACTATGTTCTTGTTCCAACAAAAAACCTATCAGTTCCCACTCAATATCATAGGAGACTCCTCCAACAACTGTTAATTCAATCCCTTTTGCCGTTAATGGATTTTAATAATGCTGATTTCACGACGTCATGATCTACAATACCTGCACCTGTTAACTTAGCGATATACTTAGAACGTGTCGATTTACCTGATCTAAGAAATCCCTACATTTGCAGAAAGAACGCTTTCCCCCTCTCCCACTTCAATCCAAACATCCGTACATTAAGTTATCCATCCAACAATTCTCCTTCTTTTCCTACTAACATCAAAATAGCCTTAAAAAAACTCCCTGTTTATAAACAGAGAGTTTTCACCTTCAATTTATGCCACTTTTACCTTCTTCGTCGTTTTACGACTTTTTTTCGTTCCCGTAAAACGCTTGTGTAATACAGATGCTACAAAGCGTGAAATGATATTGAATAATAAAACCATAATAATTAATACAGCTGCAGATTTCGTTGCAATTAACTTCGCATCTGGGATAATCCCTTCAGAGTTTAATTTCCAAATGTGAACAGCTAACGTTTCAGCTGGTCTGAATGGATTTAATGGATGAGATGGACTTGAGAAGTCCGCTGCTGAATTTAAAATCGGAGATGTTAAACCTGCCGTATAAATTAACGCCGCAGCTTCACCGAATATACGCCCTGCCGCTAAAATAATCCCTGTAATGATTTGTGGTAACGACGATGGGATAATAATACGGACAATTGTTTGCCACCTCGTTGCACCTAATCCAAGACTCGCCTCTTTTACATTATGAGGAACTTCAGAAATCGCATTTTCACAAACACGTGTTAAACCAGGTAAATTCAAAATAGTTAAAGCAAGAGCTCCACCCATTACTGTATATCCCCAGCCTGTCATTGTAACAAATACTAATAAACCAAATAGTCCAACAACAATAGAAGGTAAAGACGCCATTGTTTCAATACATAAACGAACAAAACTTAAAAAACGACCTTGTTTTGCATACTCCGCTAAATATATTCCAGCACCTAATCCAAGAGGAATAGATATAATAAGCGTTATAACAAGCATATAGAAAGAATTGAATAACTGTGGACCAATGCCACCACCAGCTCTTGTATTACTTGGTTCTCCGAATAAGAAACTAGGATCCCAAAATCCCCATCCCTTTTGTAAAATTTCGTACATTAAAAAAGCCAGCAAAGCTACAACTAAAGCTGCAACCGTATAAAAGATACCTGTCCAAACTTTATTTACCGTTCTTGCATTCATTATTATCGCTCACCTCTTTGACCAATCGCTCGAATTACTAAAATAAACAGGAATGAAATAACAAGTAAAATCATTGCTAACGTCCATAGCGCATTGTTCCAAGCTGTTCCGTTCAATGTATTCGTCATATCCATTGTCAGAATACCCGTTAACGTTGCTGTTGGACTATATATTCCTTCCGGTAATTTAATCGTGTTCCCGATTACCATTTGAACCGCTAACGCTTCACCAAAAGCACGCGCTAACCCTAAAACTATACCTGTTAAAATCCCTTGTTTTGCAGCAGGAACAATAACTCGGCTAATCGCTTGCCATTTCGTCGATCCTAGACCGTAAGAAGCTTCCAAGTAATCAAACGGAACAGAGCGTATTGCATCAGAGGCAATACTAGCAATAGTAGGTAAAATCATAATACTCAGGACAATAATACCCGCAATTAAACTAAAGCCCACTCCACCGAACGAATCACGTAATAGAGGAACCAAGATCGTAACCCCTAATAATCCGTATACAACTGATGGAATACCAACTAATAATTCTAAAACAGGCTTTAATACTTTATTCCCAAACTTCGGCGAAATTAAATTCATGAATATAGCAAGAGCTATAGCAATTGGTGCACTAATGACAACAGCACCTAACGACACAAGCGTCGAACCGACAATAAAGATTACAGCACCATACGTACCTTGATCAGCATTCGGGCTCCATTTTGTCGAAGTTAACACCTCAGATAATGAGATACCACTTTGCGTGAAAGATTGAATTCCTTTGCCGCAAATAAACGCAATAATAGCTAATGTAATAAAAACAATAAAGATACCACAAAATGTAACGAGTGATCTTCCTATATATTCACTCTTCACATAATTAATTTGTTTTTTCCCCTTCATCACAGGACAGACCCCACTTCATAGATTGAAATGAACAGGACTGGCCTTGCAGCCAGCCCCATAAAATTTTATTACTTATTTAATTTAGACATTGGGATGTAACCCATATCTTCTACTTGTTTTTCGAAATCTTTACCTTTTACGTAGTCAATGTAAGCTTTTGTCGCTTCTTTTGCCTCACCTTTAGTTACCATGTACTCGTAAGACCAGAATGGATATTTACCAGAAGAGATGTTTTCAACTTTCGGTTCAGCACCATCAATTTTCACAGTTTGCAATGCACCTTTTTTATCGCCAACCATGTAAGACATCGCTAAATAGCTGATTGAACCTGGAGTAGAGTTAATCGCTTGCTCTACTGCACCGTTAGAATCTTGTGTTGTACCAGTTCCATCATTAATTTTAGCTTCTTTCATAACTGTTTTTTCAAATGTAGCACGTGTACCAGATGAAGCTGGACGGTTAATTACATTGATTTTTTCATCTTTTCCGCCTAACTCTTTCCAGTTCGTCACTTTTCCAGTGAAGATATCTTGTACTTGTTTTGCTGTTAAGTTATCAACTTTTACATCTTTATTTACGACAAGTGCGAATGCGATACCCGCTACCTTGTTATCTACTAATTCTTTCGCTTTTTCAGCATCTTTTATTTTATCTGAAGCCGGAACATCCGAATTACCAATTTGCACTGCACCAGATGCTACTTGGTTAATCCCTGTTCCACTACCGCCACCTTGAACTTGAATAGAAACTTTTGAATTTTTCTCCATGAATTTCTTTCCAGCTTCCTCCGCAAGAGGTTGAAGAGCTGTAGAGCCAGCCGCTGCAATCGTACCTGATAATTCTTGTTTTGCATTATCGCTTCCTTTAGCAGCTTCCTTATTATCCGTACTTTCTGCTTTTCCACATCCAACTAATGCACCTGCAACAACTAAAGCCGCTAAAGAAAATTTAATACCCTTTTTCATAATCATGTCTTGTACCCCCATTTGGATTATCACTTTTCGAATTCATCTTCTTTCGAACACAAATTCATTGTAGGACAACAATATTATGTGAGTGTTAAGCAATTTTTAAGTTTAAGTAAATAAAGATAATATCCCGCAAAAGCTAGACATTCCAACATTTACAGTTAAAAAAACCAACAAAACCCACACTAACCACGCAGTATTGTAAATTTATTCTTAACAATGTAAATCCAATGTAAATATTTTTCTTTATTTTGCCCTTTAAGTTAAAACTATATTTACAAATCCACTATATTTTTTAACTTTTACACTTTTACTTTATTTACATTAAGAAGAATTCCAGTAATATTTTTCAGTACAACTAAATAAATTGGAACAATTTTAAAAATAATTGAATATTTTTAAAGTACTAATTGACAGCATCATTCAATGTAGTCTACTATATTAGTATCAAAAAGTTTACCTAGGGAAACTTTTTAAACTAAAACTAAAAATATAGAGATGAGGTAACTTTTATGGTATCGGCTAATACTAAACCCCTTTCCGAATTCAGAACAGGGGAATTTGTACAAATTGAGAAGATACAATTAGAAGGAACTATGAAACGACGTTTATTAGATTTAGGCTTTTTTCCTGGAGCGACAATTAAAGTATTACAACGCAGCCCACTTGGAGACCCAGTCGCTTATCAAGTAAGCAGCACAACTATTGCACTGCGTAGTGAAGAAAGCTCCCTTATTTTCGGGATATTAATAGGAGATGATTTCAGATGAGTAACCATCGCATTGCGTTAGCTGGTAACCCGAATACTGGGAAAAGTACATTATTTAATACTTTAACAGGCTTAAAACAACATACTGGAAACTGGACGGGGAAAACTGTTTTAAAGGCTGAAGGGGAATATAAGCATAGCGGAAATATATATACAATAATAGATTTACCTGGAACTTACTCACTTTATTCAAATTCGGCAGATGAAGAAGTGGCAAGAGATTATATTATATTTGAAAAACCAGAAGTAACTGTAGTTGTTATAGATGCAACTGCAATGGAAAGAAATTTAAATTTAGCACTCCAAGTGATGGAAATGACAACTGATGTAGTCATTTGTATTAACTTAATTGATGAAGCTGAGAAAAAAGGTATCGTTATTGATGAAAAGAAATTAGCAAAATCACTCGGTGTACCGGTAGTTAAAATTTCAGCTCGAAACCGAGTTGGCATCGGACATTTACTAAGTGTCATTGCTAAAGTAGCAACAAAAAAACTCATTCCGACACCAATTAAAATTACTTATAATGAAAAAATTGAAAATATGATTCAACAATTAGAACCACAAATTTATAAAGTGTTCGGAGATACGTATCCAGCACGTTGGATTGCACTACGTATATTAGATGGAGATAAAAATTTCTTAACGGCACTTCAAAAACATCATAACGAACCACTTGTAAGGGAGGTCATAATAAATGGAATCTCGCTCAGCCAGTAAAGCTCTTCCACTAGACTATATTGTTCAACATGCACAAACACTTTCAAAGGAAGACATACGAGATGATATTGTCGGAGATATTTATCGAACCTCCGCAAATATATGTAAAGAAGCTGTTCAATATACAAATACCAACAAATTATATCGCTCAGAAAAACTAGATAAAATTTTCACATCTCCTATTTGGGGATTCCCTATTATGCTCGGCATTTTATCTATTATTTTTTATCTTACAATTGCAGGTGCTAACGTACCATCTGATATGATTGCGGAGTTTTTCGGCTGGGCTGAAGGATACTTAACGTCTTGGTTCCAAGCGATGCATGCACCAGAATGGCTACATGGTATTTTAATACTCGGTTTATTCCGTGGTACTGGAGCCGTTATTAGTGTTATGTTACCACCTATGGCAATCTTCTTCCCAATGTTTGCCCTATTAGAAAACTACGGATACTTACCACGCGTTGCGTTTAACATGGATCGTTTATTTAAACGCTCTGGCGCGCATGGGAAACAATCTTTAACGATGGCAATGGGGTTTGGATGTAACGCTGCAGCTATTATGTCAACACGTATTATCGAATCACCGCGTGAACGTATGCTTGCTATTTTAACAAACAACTTCGTCCCATGTAATGGACGCTGGCCTACATTAATCTTAATGGCCTCATTATTTATGGCTGCTGGATATACAGGCAGCATGCAAACACTTGTTACTGCCGGCGTTGTAGTTGGAATGGTTGTAATTGGCGTTATTGTAACTTTAACCGTTTCTTGGGTTTTATCAAAAACTGCCCTAAAAGGTGTTCCAACTCACTATACGTTAGAGTTACCACCATACCGAAAGCCTAAAATATGGAATACAATTGTGCGTTCAACGCTCGATAAATCCATATATGTTTTAAAACGCGCTGTAATTGTGGCTGCACCTGCCGCTGCATTAACTTGGATACTCGCTAATATTTTTGTAGGTGACACAAGCTTACTTATGCATTTTGTAAACTTCCTAGATCCATTCGCTAAAATGTTAGGCCTTGACGGTTTCATTCTAGCAGCGTTTATTCTTGGGTTACCAGCTAATGAAATTGTTATTCCGATTTTATTAATGTCTTACTTATCAACTGGTGCTTTAACTGAAATAGATGATTTTAATCAAATTAAAAATCTATTCTTAGAACACGGTTGGACTTGGTTAACTGCGTTAAACACAATGTTGTTCTCACTTCTTCATTTCCCATGCGGAACAACACTAGTTAACATATATAAAGAAACAAAAAGTGCAAAATGGACATTTTTATCGTTTGCAATCCCTACTGTTATTGCCATTGTTGTTACATTCCTCTCTACACAATTGGTACATTGGTTAGGTCTTGTATAAAAGCAAAGTATACATAGAAGGAATCCCCCTTCAACATATACTTTGTGCACAAAAGAAACCTAAAATTTATTCAGGTTTCTTTTTTTGCGCCTCTTCTTTCCACGGCTGGGCACCATACGTTGTAATTTTTTTATGAAGCAAATATATAGTCCCTGGAAGAACCGCCATTAATATCGTGCAACTAATTCCCAATCCAGTAAACAACTTACATCACCTTATTTCACTCTCTTCGGTAAAGCTGAACCTGAATGTGCAATCGTTGGATGAACATGAACAGTAATTTCAGCATTACTAAAGTAATTTTCACCTTGATCCCAATTCTTACTTATCTTTTTCCACTCTTTATAATTATGTCGCTTATATACTTCCCCTAATGCTAATACATCTACCTTATATTTTTTTTGAACAAGCTTAATCGATTTTTGGATGCGTTTCTCCATTTCCTCCGCGATGTTTTTCTTTAATCGATTTTCACTCATAATTTGTTTATGATCACTAAAATGCAACTCGGCTAATGTCCCTTCCAAAGATAAATGAATATCAAACTTCGGTTTTGTAGCATTTTCCGTAGATACTTTAATCTTTCGGTGCATCTTATGAATTTCATATGTAATAAGCTGGTCTTTTTTGCGGATAGTAAAAAAACCTCCAATTTTTTTACCTATTATATAATTCATTCCTAATGTTTGTTTTCCATTCAAAATGCCTACACACTTATTATCCTTCCCGCGAAACAACGCCGCTCCGTTCATTTGTACCCCTTGTTTTGTTAGTTCGAGAATAGGTAATACGAAACTCTGGTTAGAAATCATCTTTTCCTGTACTTCACCAATTCTTGCAGCCTCAATCATTTGGGCATTTTTCGGTGGGTGTTCAGCTAACATATCTATATACTGCGCTGGCAAATTTTCAGGCTTGGCACTCTGCTTTAAAATAGCTTCTGCATTTTTCTTAGAAACGAACAAACGAATATTTCTTCTCATTTCATGATCGCGAATATATACATCTAACGTATTTTGTAAAACATATGGATTCGCTAGTAAATCTTTAGAAAAAATTATCACTTGTATATGCGGAAAGAATAATGAGCGACTAATTTTTTTAGCAATAATTCGTATTTGCTCAAAGACACTATCTGCTTTCGCACTAACATTAATATAATTTTGGCTATCTCCATCCCCTTGTCCACCTTGTTGCGACAATTTACTGGGGAGTACCATCTGATACGTCCCTTTCATAATTGGATTTGATTTCTTTGCCTTTACAATATCGTAAGCTGCGCCTACTACAAATCCTCTTTCTTCTATCTCCTCCAGCTCAGAGCACCCACTAATAGATCCAGCTAAAAACATAATTATTATAATTTTAAGAAGGTGTTTCATTTCCACCATTCCTTCTTTTTATTTTATATACAATAAAAACTAGCAAAGGTGCTAACACAACAAACCCCATATCTATCCAAGCTAAATAAGTCCCATAATTTGATAAATCATTCGAATTGCCAGGTATCATATTCACTATAAAAATAATAGGAGCACTCACAAAAATAAATACATGTTTCTTCACTTTTGGAAACATAGCACAAAACAATAAAGATGCGACGTCATAATACATTGCTGTAGTGTTATAAATAGTAATAATCCAAGTAGTAAAAAAAATCGCATCAAATCTCTCTAAAAATCCTCCACCAATTTCAATTTCTTTCCCTAGTTCAATTGTTGGAAATGTCAATCCACGTGTTGTCATATACGAAAAAACACTAATACAAGTTACATAAATTAAAATGTATGACAAAACGTTTACTATCACCGCTTTTGCAACTGCCATTGGCGCTTTTTTCACTGTCTTATCGTTCAACATCACAGCATAAAACAGAGCTACCTCAAATCCGATAAATGTGAAAATAGAATTTTTAACTCCTACAGCATATTGACTGACGTCCGTTTGAAAAGCCGGTAGTAAATTATCTATTTCCATTAAGTTCACATTCAATAAAGAAAGCAGTACGATTGCAATTAAAACGATAGGTAAGAATAAAACGTTTAACCTTAATAGAGCCGCTCTCGACCCTGCTATTCCATAAATAACAACTAATAGGAAAAAGAACGACAATAGTTGTACTGGTGTATCACTAAATAAATACGTTTGTGAAATAATTGCAATCATTCGCGATTCATATGCTGTCAAAGCAGCAAACGTTAATACTAAAATGCTACTAATTGTGTATGCAACAGGCTTCGTCAAATGTGTACTTGTATATTGAACAAAGTTTTGTTTTGGGAATAAAATAGCCACCCTCGTTACAAACCAACCTAAAACTGCACATATCAATCCACCCAAAAGCAAAATAATCCAACCGTCCGAAAATAAAGTTTGGTTGGCAATATCCCTTGGCATAGACAATGCACCTATACCAATAATGGTCGACGATACCGCAAACCCAAGTTCCCGAGATCCAATCTCTTCATCGCCATACTCAAATGGTTTCAATTATTCTCGCTCCTTTGGACGTAATGTAGAGTCTTTCGTTTGTAAATATTCCGGTCTCTCTTTCAACATCGATTTTGGCATACGAATAAGTTCTTCTTTCCAATCTTTATAAAATGCAGGAGCAATAGGCGTTGTATACGGAACACCAACACTCTTCAAATTCGTAATATGAACAGCAAGTGCAATAAGAGCTAAAATGATTCCATACAAACCAAAAGCAGTCGCCGCTAATACAAAGACGAAAAGTAAAATCCGAAACGTAATCGTAATGCTATATACAGGGAGCGAAAAGGTAGCAATTGCAGTAACTGCAATAATAATTACTAAAAATGGATTTACAATCCCGGCATTCACCGCCGCTTCTCCAATTACAAGACCACCTACAATACCAATCGTTTGCCCCATTGGCTTTGGCAATCTAATTCCCGCCTCTCGTATTAACTCCATCGTTAATGCCATCATTAATGTTTCAATATACGCTGGAAACGGAACCCCTTCTCGCGCTCCAGCAATTGAATAGGCCAATTTAGACGGAATAAGCCCTTGGTGGTATGAAACGAGCGCTACATACATCGCCGGTAACAAAACCGCCATAATACCAGAAACCATTCGTAAAATTCTCAATAACGTCCCAATCAGCCAACGCTCGTAATGGTCTTCTACAGATTGAAAAATATCAACAAATACGAGTGGTGCAATAAGAGCGAACGGTGATCCGTCTACTAAAATAGCCGCCTTTCCTTTCGTTAATGAGGCCACAATATTGTCAGGCCTTTCTGTGTTCAAAAACTGTGGAAACGGCGATAAATTATTGTCTTGAATTAATTGTTCAATCGTACCCGTCTCAAAAATAACATCTGTCACTATTGATTGAAGGCGCCGATCTAGTTCTTTTACAATATAAGGGTTAATAATATCTTCTATATATACTAGGGTTACTTCTTTCTGTGATCGCTTCCCCATAATATAAGATTGAAACCGCAACTTCGGATCACGTAAACCACGGCGAATTAGCATTTTATTCACATTAATATCTTCATTTAATCCAACTCTCGGTCCACGGATTAAATCTTCTGTCACTGGAGGTTCTAGACTTCTTTTCTCCCAAGCCCTACTGTTAACAACAATAGCCGTTTGAATATTATCAATTAATATAACTGTGTCTCCCGCTAGAATTGCATTTATAATATCCGGAAACGTTGTCTTCATACCGACTTCTGCGATAGAAATAAAACGATCCAATAACGTTTGAACAACAGCTGCTTCTTTTTCTATTTCTTCATATTGAAGCGTACGAACTACATATTTATAAACATTATCCTTATCTGTTAACCCATATAAAAAAATGACAGCGCAGCGTGTAAAACTACCAGCAAGAGCAACTTCTCTAATTGTTAAATCATTAGGTGAACCTAACTCATCCCTAATTTCTTTCATAACTTCAAACAAGTTACCTTTTAACTCTAACAATTCCCCCACCTAACTTCCTTTTCAACAAGTTTTTAGTTAGATTCCGCTAATAGAAGGAAATATATACAAAAAAGAGCTATCTCTTTTCAAAGATAGCTCTAACATACTGATTACTTTTCTACTATTATATGGTCTGTTTTCATTGGTATATTTTTTGTCATCCCACTAACAATAAGCATAACAACAATATTAATTAACAACGCTACTATACCTACATTTAAATCTTTTATGTACTGGGGAAAATTTGGAAACATGGTCGCTATAGTAGAACCAGATAAAGTGATATATGCGACAACTAACAACCCAACCCCCATTCCTGCAATCGCTCCTTGCTTCGTAATAATTTGGCGAGGAAACAAACTACATACAAGTGCAGGGAAAAGCTGCGTAACGATACTGTACCCCATTAAAAGAAGTGCCCCTATCGTTTCTCCTCCTTTAAAGGTAAACAAAACCGCTACAAGCGTTACTACAGGCACAAATAATTTTGCCACTTTAGCAACTTGTCTATCTGAAGCAGATGGGACCATCGTTCGGTAAATATTTTTCGCTAGCAATGTCGAAGCAGCCATAACAAGCATGGATGCTGGAACTAATGCCGTTAATACCCCCGCACTACCAATAATTCCGATAAACCAAGGATCAAAAGTTTGAAGAGCAAGACGGAATAACGAAAGATCTACATCCGCTCCCTTTAACCCTGGAACTTGTAGGATAGCAGCAAAACCTGCAAAGAATACGAAAAGCAACACTAAAGAATAAAGAGGCATAATCGCCGCGTTTTTCCTAAATACTTTTTCATTTTTTGCAGAGAAAGCCGAAGCAAATGTATGGGGCCACATATAGAAACCAAGGGCCGTTAATATAATAGTAGAAACAAACCAAGAAATACTCATTCCTTCTTCAGGTAAAGATAAAAAACCTGGTTTCGCTGCTTCTACAGCTTCAAACATCGGCTGAAACCCTCCGTAATAATGGTACGGTAAATATATACCTAAAAACATAACGATAAATAGTATCATAATATCCTTCAAAGCAGCTGTCCAAGCCGATCCATGTATACCTGAAACCATTACATATATAGTTATAACAATAGCACCAATCCACACCGCAATAACAGGTGACACTCTTCCATAAGAAGCTTCGGAAACGATGATCCCTAACCCCTTTAGCTGTAAAACGAGATATGGGATGATGGAAACAACACCAACAATCGAAACAATCAATCCAAGCGCTTTACTTCTATATTTCTTTGCAAAAAAATCCGGCTGTGAAACAAGGTTATGTTCTTTTGCATATTTCCAAATTGGAGGCAATAAGAAATACGATAAAATATAGGCTAATGCACCATATCCTAAAATATAAAAAGTAGGAGCTCCTTTACTATACGCCCAACCACTTCCACCTAAAAATGTGAATGTCGTATAAATTTCGCCTGCCATAAGGAGAAAAACGAAAATAGTTCCAAACCCTCTTCCTCCAACTGACCATTGCTCTAAATTCATATCTTTTCCATGTTGTGCTCGAATTCCTAAAAATAGTGCTAGAAATAAGAATAAAATAATAATAAGTAGTGCTGTCATTTTCCATCCCCCTTATTAGCAGGATCGAATACGTACACAAGCCCCATACAAAGAGACGTAATAAGCACTGATAATAGTATCCAAAATAATAGAAATGGCATCCCCAATACGTAAGGAGTGACTGAATTTGCAAATACTGGTCCAACTACTAAACAAAGAACTGGAATAAGTGCTAGCACGTGTATTTTCTTCATCTCATTCTCCTTTACTTATAAAATTCATAATGGATGATACAAAGACTTCCACTCCAATTGGTAATGCGTCTTCGTCAATTGTAAAACGAGGGTGATGATGCGGATATATAATTCCCTTCTCTTCATTTCCTGCCCCTATAAAAAAGAACGTCCCTGGTGCTTTTTGTAAAAATGCTGAAAAATCTTCTCCAGCCATCGTTGGCTGCAAACGAACAACCCTTTCTCTTCCATAAAGCTGTAATGCCGTATGTTCGATAAGCTCTGTAACTTCATAATCGTTCACAACTGGTCGATATCCATATTCATAAGAAAATGTATACTTAGCACCGTAGGATTCTGTAATATGTTTTACAATCCTTTCAAGCTTCTTCTTTGTTTCTTCTCTTAATTCATGCCTTAAACTTCTCACTGTCCCCTCAATCTCCGCTTGTTCCGGGATAACATTATGGGTTGTCCCAGAATGAAATTGCGTAACAGATACTACGAGAGAATCTAACGGGTTCGTGAGGCGAGATACAATTTGCTGGATTTGCGAAACTGCTTGCGCACCAATGGCGATACTATCAACTGTTTCGTGCGGAATTCCAGCATGCCCACCTTTTCCCTCTATCGTAATTTTAAAAACGTCCGGTGCCGCCATCGCCGGACCATAAATTACCCCTACTTTCCCAACCTCTAACGACGCCCAAAGGTGAGCACCAATAATGTAATCCACACCTGCCATCACTCCCGCTGCGACCATTTCCTCTGCACCGCCCGGAAAGTTTTCTTCTGCATGCTGAAATAAAAAGCGAATTTCTCCTTTAACTTTTTCTCTTTCTTCTACTAACTTATGTACAACCCCAAGTAATATCGCCATATGCCCATCGTGACCACACGCATGCATCACACCTGAATATGTAGAAATAAAATCAAAATCATTTTCTTCATGAATAGGAAGAGCGTCCATATCAGCTCGAACCGCAATTGTTTTACCCGGTTGTTTACCGATTAGCCTTGCCATTACACTATATTTAGTAGGCCTTGATACCTCTAAATATGGGATTTTCCGAAGTATGTCGAATACAAATTGAGATGTTTTTTCTTCTTGAAAAGATAACTCAGGATATTTATGAAAGTGCCTTCTCCACTCAATCAACTGATTTTTTAACAAAACAGGTTCCTTTGCGACATCCATTTTTCTTCTCCCCTTCTTCACCAAGTTAAATGTCATTATAACGTGAATCGCTAATTTTTAAAAGAATCTTCTGAATTTTCTATCTTAATAGAATAAAAGTAAAAAGCCATCCTCAAGATGACTTTTTACTTTTATAAAATAGTAATAGCTTGTTTCCCCATTTGCTCCCAAGCTTTCTCAAATTCTGCTCGCGGAACAGCGAAACGTGGATTATTTTTAAGAGGATCATTTACATATACAAAGTTTTGATCATATCCAATTACTACTGCACTATGCTCATAATATGTAATTTTCACTTTACCTGAGTTTGTATTCCATGTTTCAAAACTACTTTCAGCCAGTGGTTTAAACGTTGTATTAATAATGACCCATACCGGAGAACCAGAACTAATTACTTTATATATATCTTGTACGTCTCTACCTGTTAAATTAATTACTTTTTCAGGAACATACTTTTCTGCTAAATTAAAGATCGGTTGATTATATACACCATATCCAAGTTCAGCCTTCGTATAAATATTTCCAACAAATCCCTCGTAAGGATTTCCACGCAAACCATTTTGTTCAAATGGAACACGATGAATTTCACTAGCAAGCTGCATCTTATCTACTTGTACACCTTTATATTGCAGCAACATAGCTAAACTGGTCACTTCACATCCACGGGGTAATTCTGGTAATTGTTTTATAAATGGAACATCTTCAATCATAGCCGCTTCTTTCATTTCAGATAGAAAATCTAAGCGTAGCACTTGCGCCTTTTGTATAATTTTATCTTTCCCTATAAAAAACGCGGCAGCTAGTATAATTCCAAAAACAAAAAGATATTTTAGCTTTTTCATTATAAACAAAACTCCATTAATTATTATTTTACAGACACAACTCTTATCATTGTACCTTTCTTCTTACTAGTTTGCTAGAAAGATTCTGTGAATTATTATTCACAAATATCATTCCAAAATTCTAATTATTTTTAATAAAAAGAAAAAACAATATACTTTTTCAGAATATTTTGCTAAAATCAAAATTATTAACATGGTGAAGATATCACCTTGTTAATAAACATTCTTAGAGTATTTAGTCATAGTTCGTTTTTTACATACTCCATTCATTTCACAACAAATAAACTGAGTATGTGTCACATCCCCCACTAATGATTAAAACTCAGAATGAAAACCAGTTAACACATACAAGAAACTAACGGGGTGAGGGCATATGAATCAACAAGTAGAACAAACAGATTTAAAACGAACAATGAAAAGTAGACATCTATTCATGATTGCACTTGGTGGAGTCATTGGAACAGGATTATTTATGGGATCAGGACAAATCGTTCATAACGCAGGACCAGGTGGAGCTATTCTTGCATTTTTAGTCGGCGGTTTCGTTATGTACTTAACAATGTTATGTCTCGGTGAATTATCTGTAGCCATGCCAGAAGCAGGTTCATTCCAAAGTTACGCAAGCAAATTTATTTCACCTGGTTTTGGATTTGTTGTCGGTTGGATGTATTGGCTAAATTGGGCTGTTACAGTAGGAGTTGAACTAACAACAGTTAGTATTTTAATGAAGCGTTGGTTCCCAGATGTTTCTTCATGGATTTGGTGTGTTACATTTGCAGCAGCACTCTTTCTTGTAAACGCTCTATCAGCAAAAGCATATGCAGAGACTGAATTTTGGTTCGCTAGCGTAAAGGTTGCAACGATTGTTATCTTTATCGTACTTGGAGGCGCAGTTATGTTTGGTTTTCTCGACTTTAATGGAAAGCCAGCACCAATGCTCCACAATTTCACTGAAAATGGCGGCTTATTTCCAAACGGTGCACTAGCAGTTCTTCTTACAATGATTACTGTAAATTACTCATTCCAAGGAACAGAACTTATCGGAATTGCTTCAGGGGAAAGCGAGAACCCTGAAAAAACGATCCCGAAAGCTATTAAAAACACAATTTGGCGTACTCTATTCTTTTTCGTCTTAGCAATCTCAGTTGTTGTAGGTTTACTCCCATGGCAAGAGGCTAATCTAGTTGAAAGTCCATTTGTACTTGTGTTTGATATGGCTGGTATTCCATATGCAGCGGA
>NZ_BOQD01000368.1 GCF_018332515.1 Bacillus hominis
GCAACCAGGGGTAGTAGAAGTAGAGCAACCAGGGATAGTAGAAGTAGAGCAACCAGGGATAGTAGAAGTAGAACAACCAGAGATAGTAGAGATAGAGCAACCAGAGATAGTAGAAGTAGAGCAACCAGAGATAGTAGAACGGGAAGTAGAGATTGAGAGATTAGAATTATAGAGAAAAAGAAGCATTTTTAAAATGGGGGGATATGGTTAAATGAAAAAATTTTGTACGAAATGTGGTAAAGAAAAAAATAGTCCTACAGATAAAGTATGTACTAGGTGTAGACACTTTTTTGATGAGGTAGAGAAGGATACTGTGAAGCCAACGGTACCCTTAGAACATTCAAAAACAACATCCGAAACAAAGAATGTAGAAGTGGAGAAGACCGAAGCCTTACAGCCCCATACTTTGGGACAAAAGGCGTCATCTGGAAAAACAAGCGAAATAAATAATCAAGAGCCTATAAAGAGGGAGAGAGCCAGAAATATAAATGATGACTCAAGTTCCTCTCAAGTAAGGAAAAATAAAAAGTGGATATGGATTGCAGTAAGTACAGTCATATTAGCTTGTGCTGGTGGCGGTACATATGTATACGGGAAACAACAATTTTCTCAGGAACGGGTTATCCAGCAAGTTTCAGATGCAATTAAAACGCAGAATGCTGAAGAATTTAATAAGGTGGTAAAATTCCAGCCTACAAAACAAGCACTTTCGATGGGAGATACAGGAAAGTTTTTGAAAGATGTTCATTCTTCTATGAACATTCAAACTCAATTGTTAAAATCGTTAGAAGAACAAAAAAATGAAAATATACAAAATGATAAGAAGAATTCATATATATTAAGATTAGAAAAATCAAATGATAAAAATTTGTTAGTATTTGATAAATATGAAGTGTATTTAGTGCCATCCTCGTTAAGTTTTGAAATTCCTAAAGATGCTAATCTAACAGTAGATAAGAAAAAAGTGGATGTATCGAATGGCGGGAAGGTAAATTTAGATATGCTTATTCCAGGAGTTCATAATATAAATGTATCTAACGAAAAGGATGAAGTTTCTGAAACGATTGAGACATGGAAACCAGAGAATGAACATAAAGTGATTAAATTAGATTCAGATTCAGATCAATATCAAGATAATTATCGATTAGGTAAAACAAAGCCGAGTGAAAACGCAGCTGGTGAAGTTTCTCGAAACTTGATGGAGAGCTTTATGGTTTCTTTTATAGAAGCAAGTGTTCAAACCTTTAATAGTCGAGATATGATATATGTCTTCTCTCTTATGGATAAGAATGGTAGTTTGCAGAAAGAAACAGAAGAATATGTAAGGTACCTTCAAAAAAAAGGTATTACTGAAACGTGGCTAGGGACAGAATTATTAGATATGAAGAAGATAGATAATAGTACATACCATGTAACTGTTAATTCGAAGTTCAACATTATATACGATAATGGCGCTACTGTGAAATTTAAGAGCTTTAAAAGTAGTTATGTAGTTAAATATATTGATAGTGAACTGTTGGTGAATAAAATTATAAAAGAAGATCTACTAGAAGAAAGGCAAGTAAGATAAATAAAAGGAGAACTGGTTTCCAGTTCTCCTTTTATTTACAGTAATGGAGAAATGAGTCGCATGAAAGACTCTAATATTCGTTTTTTGATACTTCTTTTTTGGAACGAGTTCCATTTAATTTCAGTGGAATGCTTAAAGTCTTCTTCAAAATCATGTTTAATATCATGAACGGTTTCTGATTCATAAAGTACACTAATAATTTCATAATTCAATTCAAAACTGCGTACATCCATATTTGCTGTTCCAATGGTTGCAATTTTATCGTCAACGAGTACAATTTTCGCATGCATAAAACCATCTTTATAACTGTAGATGGAAGCACCAGCTTTTAAAAGTGGAGTGAAATAAGATTGAGATGCTTGATCGCTAATGATGCTATCACTTTTACCTGGATATAAAATGCGTACATCTATGCCGGAAATTGCACTTAAGCGTAATAATGTTAAAGTTTCTTGATCTGGAATAAAGTATGGTGTAGCGATCCAAATAGACTTTTTTGCAGAGCCCATAACAGCTAGTAAAGTATTACGAATACTTTTATCATCTGAGCTTGGCCCACTTGCGACAATTTGAACAGCACCTTCTGCATTCGAAATTTCTTTACCAGGGAAGTATTGTTTATTCATAAATTGTTTCCAAGAGTAAGTATTCAATCCACTAGAGGCATAGAGCCAGTCCTCTAGAAAGATTGCTTGTAATTTATATAATGCTTTTCCTTCTATTTTTAAATGACTATCACGCCAAACAGGGAATTTTTTCGAACGGCCAAGATATTCATCACCGACGTTGAGTCCCCCAGTAAAACCGATTTCTCCGTCTACAATAACGATTTTTCGATGGTTACGATAATTGACTGTTTCAAGTAACCAAGCTGAAAAAATAGGATCAAATTCTACAATTTCAATTCCAGCTTCTTTCATAGGTTGTAAAAAGCGTCTTCTTAAAGTATTACTTCCCAGTCCATCATAAAGGAAGCGTACAATAACACCATCTTTTGCCTTTTGTATTAAAGCATCTCGTACTTTTGTACCAATCTCATCAGATTTATAAATGTAGTATTGAATATGTATATGATGTTTTGCATGCTCGATAGCTTGCAAGATTTCTGGAAATGTTTGATCACCGTTTGTTAAAAGTTTTGTAGTTGTTCTATCTGCGGCAGGCCCGCCTCCAAATTTTTGTACGACTTCTGTTAAATGTATAGAACGTTCTTGTAATGGAACTGTAAGTGATAATTCTAAGCGTCTTCTTTCTAAAATTTCACGGAATAATTTTCTTTGCTCTTCTGAACGATGGAGATGCTTTTTTCTTCTCCAACGGCTACGTCCGAAAAGAGAGTATAAAAGTACACCGATAATAGGTAGAAGCGCTAATACTAAAAACCAAGCTAATGTACTTTGGGGAGACCTATTTTCGATAAAAATAACGAATGAAATCCCTACGATTGTGATAGACCATAGAACACCGACAAATGTATATAACGAAATAGCCGATATATTTAAAAGTAAAAGAACGATAGATACAATTGTAAATACTAATAATAATTGAACGATAGGCTTCTTCATTTTTATATAATTCCTCTAATCTTTCTTGAATATAGACTTTTTAAATAGGAGATGTAATGTGACACCTTTATTATAAAGTGTTTTGTGTTTTTTACAAAATGTAGGTATTTCCCTATACTCTCCGCATTTGTCCTACATACAGTATAATGTGACGTTTTTATATAAAGAAGGAGTTGAATAAAATGTATGGTCGCCCAATTGGAGGATGTGGTCACGGCGATGGTTTTGGTCATGGAGGTTTCTTTCCAGGGTTTGTAGCAGGTGCTTTACTAAGTCCAACATTTGGTTATGGCGGATATGGTTATCCTTATTATTCAGATTAGCCATACTATGCGGATTATCAACAGAATCCTTATTATTCCACATATTAAAGAGAGGCATAACTATATGCTAAAAGGAGAGGAAGAAAAATGAACTATACTGGAAATTATGGAGGATATGATCGGAATCATCACGGAGGGCACAATCATCATGGTGGACATAATCATCACAGTGGATACAATCATCATGGCGGACATAATCATTATGACCACTACCACCATCATGGTGGCGGGTGGGGCGGAGGATTTTTTCCAGGGGGTTTTGCAGGGGGCGTAGTAGGAGGACTTACAGCTGGGGCATTAACAGGTGCAGCTAGTGGTGGGGGATATTATCCAGCACCATACCCGATAACTTATCCAGCACCGTACCCGGTACCATACCCAGCTTATCAACAAACATCGTATCCGTATTATTAACCTAAAAAAGAGGATACCCTCTTTTTTAGGTTAATAATGTATTTATTTATAAAATACTTCCAAAATTAAGGTGAAAATATGTTAATATTTTGTTATTGTAATTCAATATGTTAAATGCAAA
>NZ_BOQD01000369.1 GCF_018332515.1 Bacillus hominis
TTCTTTAAACTTTAAAGGGTTTTTCATTATTTTTTGCGAAACATTTGTATAACAATTTTTTCTTTGCTTATCGTTACATAAAAGTAGGTTCGGGTGGAGTTTTGCAAACGTTTCCTAAACAATAACCGATATTTTTTGACTTTTCCTAACAAAATTCCTTGCAATATATTCAGAAAATCATTACAATTGCCATATATTAAAAATCTTAGCAATATATAAATCCTCATCAGTCCGATGAGGTAGAGGTTGCGACTTTTAAAAGTAGAACGGACGAGACACAGAGAATGTCACCGACTCCGTTTGAAAGGAAAAGTTGCCGAAGTTTATATTTCTTCTCTGGAAATATGAGCTGGGGCTGTCTCCGAAAGGAACAGAACTGTCACGTTTACAAAATTACCGTGTAAACGTGGGGTGCTATCTTAACGGAAGGGTATGATGGGGTGGTTATTTGTGAAACGTTCCGCCAAATTCCTTTGGCGGTTTTTTGTACTTTTCTCCCCCCGCTCCTTCCTAACCTACAAGAAAAGGAGTGTTGAACATGAATAGCGCAACAAATCAATCTACCTCTAAAACGCAAACTACACAAGGACAAGGTGAATTGAAACGCGGATTAAAATCTCGTCACCTTACGATGATTTCTCTCGGTGGTACAATCGGTACCGGACTATTTCTTGCCAGCGGTGGTGTGATCCATTCAGCTGGTCCTGGCGGTGCACTAGTCGCATACGCCGCAATTGGAATTATGGTTTACTTTTTAATGACAAGCTTAGCTGAACTCGCAGCTTACATGCCTGTTACTGGATCTTTTAGTACGTATGCAACAAAATTTGTTGATCCATCACTTGGCTTTGCACTTGGATGGAACTATTGGTATAACTGGGCGATTACGATAGCGGCGGAACTCGCAGCGGTAACATTAATTATGAAATTTTGGTTCCCTGATACTCCTTCCCTCATTTGGAGTGGATTATGTTTAGCTATTATTTTTCTCTTAAACTATTTATCTGTTAAAGGTTTTGGTGAATCTGAATATTGGTTTGCACTTATTAAAGTAGTTACAATTATAATCTTTTTAATTGTCGGTTTTATGATGATTTTTGGAATTATGGGCGGCGAAGCTGTCGGTTTTAAAAACTTCACTGTTGCAGATGCACCATTTAATGGCGGTATCATGGCAATTATCGGTGTATTTATGGCTGCTGGTTTCTCCTTCCAAGGAACTGAATTATTAGGAGTGGCTGCTGGTGAAACTGCTGACCCAGAACGCAATATTCCAAAAGCAATTCGTTCTATCTTTTGGCGCATTATATTATTCTATATTTTAGCAATTCTCGTTATCGGTTTATTAATTCCTTATACGACTGAAAGCCTTGCAGCAAGTGATGTTACAGTAAGTCCATTTACACTTGTATTTGAAAAAGCGGGCGTTGCCTTCGCTGCTTCTGTTATGAACGCTGTTATTTTAACTGCAGTACTTTCTGCTGGTAACTCTGGAATGTACGCATCAACTCGTATGCTTTGGGATTTAGCTCGTCAAGGAAAAGCACCAAAGTTCTTAGGCAAATTAGATAGCCGCGGTGTACCTGTTAACGCATTAATCGCAACATCAGTTGTTGGTAGCGTCGCTTTCATCGCTTCTTTATACGGTGACGGTGTTGTATACATTTGGTTATTAAATGCTTCTGGTATGTCAGGATTTATTGCTTGGGTAGGAATTGCTGTTAGTCATTACCGTTTCCGAAAAGCTTATGTTGCACAAGGGAAAGATTTAAAAGATTTACCGTATAGAGCAAAATGGTTCCCGTTCGGTCCAATCTTTGCATTTGCACTTTGTGTCATTGTCATTTTAGGACAAAACTACGGAGCATTTATGGGCGCATCTATCGACTGGAACGGTGTACTTGTTTCTTACATCGGTTTACCACTCTTCTTAGTACTTTGGTTAGGATATAAATTTACTAAGAAAACAAAAGTAATTCCACTTGATAAATGTGAACTAAAATAAAGTAAAACGAGCAAACAAATTTGTTTGCTCGTTTTTTATTACAGTCCTCTTCTCTTCCCTATTTCTCCTGTTTTTGCAATAATAGAAGAAATATACATAAAGGTTGGGATCACATGAACATTCGTATTACTGATGAAGCAAAAGCAGCTATACATAGATTAGAACGTGAGGACAAAAAGGTCATTCGCATTAGAGGAACAATGACAAACTCTTGTAGTATTTTCGTTGATGTTGATTTAATTTGGGATACATATCATGCAGGTGATGTTGTATATGAAGATGAACAGCTTATTGTACAAATGGATTCATTCACGAAAGACTACACTGGTGATACTGTGAAACTTGATTATAAGACGACAGGTTTTAGTATTACGACTCCTAGTGAGACTTTGGTGTATGGATTGTCGATTAAAAAATGAAAATTATTTTCAGCTGACCATTGGGGTGAAAAAATGGGCAAATATGTTCCGTTAAAATTTTTATTCAACGAAGAATTAGCAGAAAAAATGGCTGATTCTATTTGTAAACACAATCCTAATTTCTCTAAAAGAAACTTTGTATCTTCCGTAACATGTAAAGTTGAAAATTTAGAGTTAAAGCAACGTATAGAAGTAATAGCAGATGAATTACACTATGCATTACAAAAAGATTTTAATGAAGCAATCCATATATTACTGAAAACATTTGGACCAGAAAACACAACAGAAGTAGGCACATTTACAAATGGTTATATGTACATGCCTATTGCAAAATACGTCGAAAAATATGGGCTTAACGATTTTGAATCCTCTTTCAACGCCATGTATGAAATAACGAAAAGGAATACTGCTGAATATGCAATTCGGCCTTTTCTTGAAAAATATCATGAAGATACACTGGACATACTACAACAGTGGTTACGTGATGAAAACAGCCACATTAGGAGATTAGTTTCAGAAGGTACTAGACCAAGACTTCCTTGGGCTAAAAAAATTGGAGCTTTGAAAGGTGATTTTAAAAACAATTTACATCTTCTTGAACCATTAATGAATGACCCTTCTAAATATGTTCAAAAATCAGTAGCCAATCACATTAATGATATTACGAAAGAAGATAACAAACTCGTTTTTCAATGGTTGCAGCAATTGCGTGATAAACAGCATCCTGTTAACCCTTGGATTATAAAACATGGGTTACGAACGGTGATAAAAAATGGTACTTTACCAAAAGATTTTTGTTTTTAAGTATTTTAAACAAAAACGCTTATACTTCATTTTTGAAGTATAAGCGTTTTTTCTCTTTCAAACATTATCCCGATCTTAAAATATTTTGAAACATTTTTGGCTTATTTCGTTCAAAACTCTCTATTAGTTCCCTGCCAAATATCGTTATACTCTTCTCCCAAGGATGACCTAAATACCCCCACTTAAAATCCTTCTGAATAAAGAAATAGTAATCTCCATTTGGAAAAATTGGGATAGTCCACTCATCAAATTCATTTCTTTCAAACTTTAAATGCGGATTCACCCAATAACACTCATGTTGCCAGTCTAGTGCCATTATGTATTCATTCGATGCTGTATTCTCTTTAAAAACTTGTAATGCTTTTCCTTCAAGTTCGTCATATACATCTAAAGCTACAGATTCTCCGAAGTAATAAGAAATATCATATGTAACAAAAGGACTTGGCACCTTAAATGATGGAAATATAGAATCACTTGGCGAAAACTTAAGTTCACTATATATCCTGTCCCAAATTTGGTCGTACTCTTTATCTGTAAACTCCATCCAATTTTTCATTAAACAACTGCCTTCCCTTATAAGTTCAAAGGATTTTCACTTAAATATCCCGAATATATAAATAACCATTCTCGCAAGGAGCGAATTTGTATGAATCTATTCGAACACGAAACGTAAAACCGCTTTATTTTAATAAGAGGTCCTCCAGTTCTCTTTTCTTACTATATCATTCATTAACGAAATAGGAGGACATAATATGAAACGTGATCCATTATTTTCGGCACTATTAGAAAGTGCAAAGGCAAACTTTACTGGCTGGGATTTTTCTTTCATTTCAGAAACTGGCCGTATGAATAGTGATCCTCTATCTTGGTCATATGGTAGTACCACCTTCCAACTTATGCAACGTGCAAAATCAATGCTAGATATGGGTACTGGCGGCGGAGAGTTTTTATCTATGTTACAACCGTTCCCGCCAACTATTTACGCTACTGAAGGCTATGCTCCGAATGTACCAATTGCTCGAAAGAAATTAGAGCCTTTAGGAATTACAGTTGTAGAAGTGACCGATGATACTGCTTTACCATTTCAAGATGGTCAGTTTGATTTAATTGTGAATCAACATGAATCCTATTCTGCTTCTGAAGTGAAAAGAATTCTTTCCACCAATGGAACATTTCTTACACAGCAAGTCGGTGGTCTTGATTGTGCTGATCTTAATGATTTGTTTGGTGCACCACTTAATTCAGAATTTGCAAATTGGTCACTCGAAACAGCATGTAGTGAATTAAAGCAAAATGGATTTACAATTATAGAAGCGAAGGAAGAGTTCCCTCTTCAACGTTTTTATGATATCGGTGCTGTTGTCTATTACTTAAAAGCAATTCCTTGGCAAATTCCTGATTTTACAGTAGACAGCTATACCAAAGAATTGTATCGCATACATGAAATCATCTTACAAAAAGGATATTTCGATGTGAAGCAACACCGCTTTATTATTAAAGCCTATTATGAAGAGTAAACCTTGAATTAGCATTTCCTACAAAAAGCCAAATCCCATTAAAGGATTTGGCTTTTTCTTAGTATTTTAACGCATCTTTTCCTATTGTGAAACGAGATGTTTTACATATTAATTCATTGATTGTTTTTGAGGAAAATAAAAATACTAAACTAGTCTATCATTTTCATTTCCGAAAAAGGATAATACACAAATTCTACCTTGCCAATAACGTTATCTTCTTCAATATAACCTAAACCATTTCGACTATCCTTACTAAGTTCACGATTATCTCCCATTACAAATAACTTATTTGGCGGAATCTTTGTCTTTTGAAAGTTGTAAAATACTTGTGTATTGTTATATAAATCTTTATTTATATAAGGTTCATCTTGCTTTTTGTCATTTACGTATACAGTTCCATTCGTTATGTTAATTACGTCACCAGGAAGCCCTATTACACGTTTCACATAATATTTCGACTCATCCTCTTCCTTAATAATGACGATTTCTCCGTGCTGTAAGCTAGAAAAATGTACAGCGGCTTTATTTACAAATACGTAGTCTTCTTCATGTAAAGTTGGCTGCATTGATTTTCCTTCCACCTTACATAAAGTAAAAGACTGGTACGCTACTACCATGACAAATATAAATAGTATGTACTTTCCCCAACCTCTCTTAATCTCCTCTTTCATATCCATTCCCACCTTATCAAAACACTTCTCAACTCAAAAATATATCACTGCACAATATGTTTTCATTTGCGCAGTGATATACTACAATTTGAAGTTTTTTACTGTGCCTTACTCGGTTATTGTGCTACTGGGGCTGGACTTACACCCGATCTCTGCGTTTTCAAATCAAAATATGCATCCAAAATTTCTTTACCAATTGCAGAATTAATACCTGATTTATCATTATTCACCCATGGCACAACAACAGAAAACGCGACTTCCGGATCAGCATCATATGGTGCATACCCGGCGAGAGTTAAATTATAACATTTTTTTCGATAGTTGTTCTCATCTCTTCCAATATCACTTTCTCCACCGTACACTGTCTCTGCTGTTCCTGTTTTTCCAGCCGGTTTATAAGGTAATCCTTTGAAAGTTCCAGTACCTGTCCCATCAGCCTCTTGGAAAACCCTTCTAAATCCTTCTTTCACATGATTTATATATGAAAGATCCATATCCACTCGATTTAACACGACTGGTTCCATCGATTGTATCACTTTCCCGACTTCCTCTGGTCTATTTGGTTGCTCTCTAATTTCTTGTACAATTTGTGGTTTCATTCGGTAACCACCATTTGCAATCGTTGACATATATTGAGCAAGTTGCAGCGGCGTATATGTATCATATTGTCCAATCGCATAATCAAGTAAAAAACCAGGTATATTATCGGTTCTACCCATTTGACCAATCGATTCATTTGGCAAGTCAATACCAGTTGACACACCTAAACCAAATTGTCTAAAGTAATAGCGCATTTTATTGAATGTTTCTTTTTTAACATCTAACGGATTGTTTGGTACATAATCAATACCTGCCATTTTTAAAGCTGTATTAAACATATATACGTTCGATGAAACTTGCAAAGCTCTTAAATCATCAATATCTCCAAAGTCTTTCCAAGATTTCTTCGGCTTCGAACTTCCTTTAAAGTACATTGGTGCATCAAAGAAATGCGTATATGGCTTAATCACCCCTGCTTGATATCCAGCTAATAACGTAGCTCCTTTCACCGTCGATCCTAACTCATAAGAGCTTATCATCGTTCCTAAAGCGTAGTCTTCTATTTGCATCCCGCCATCTTTATTTACAATTTTCTTTCCTGCTAATGATAGAATTTGACCATTTTTCGGATTCATCATAACGACGAATGCACGATCCATCATCGGTTCAGAGGAATGAAATGCCCTTAAATTCCTTTCAAGACTTTCCTCCACCTTTTTCTGTAAATCCATATCAACTGTTAACATTAAATTATGTCCACTTTTTCCTTTTGTCACTTTTTCAGTTCGGATAATATTTCCAGCTTTATCAGTAATATTTTTAGACTGTTCTTTCGTTCCATGTAACACATCTTCGTATTGTTTCTCGATGTAACTCTTACCAATACGATCATTTCTGTTATAATCTCGTACTAAATAATAGTCTAATTGCTCCCTTGGTAATCCCTCATTCTCACTAGAAACACTACCAAGTACAGAACGTAGTATTTTGTCATTTGGATATTCGCGCTCCCAGTCCACAGTCGTATCTACGCCTGGTAAGCTCGATAATCTTTCACTCACTACTGCATATTCATTTTGACTTACATCTTTTTTGACGATTTGTGGCGTCATTTTATATCCTGCATTCATTTTACTTTTAATTGCTAGTACTTCTATATCCTCTTTCGAAAGCTCGTTTAGTTCTTCTTGTGTAATTCTTTCTCGTCTCAACTCTTCTACTTTCTTATCTAATTCTTTCCCTTCTATTTCCTGCTTCCTAAATTTACTCTCATCTTCTTTCGTTACTTTTGTTGCTGCACGTTTTTCATTTAACTGCATCCAAAAGTCTTTTTTATCTGTCTCTGTTAACTTGTCCATCTCTTCTTGTGGCATTTCAATTAGCTTTGCTAAATTTCTTGCCACTATTAAAACTTCTTTTGAGTCTACTCCTTTCATTTTCGTATATGTAACAGTTCGTAACGGTTTATTATTTACAATAACTTTCCCTTCCCGGTCAAACATCTTCCCTCTGGGAACTGGAGTACTCACCGTTACATCTTCCTTTTTATTCACTTCATTTCGATACGTTTCTCCGTCAATGATTTGTACTTTACCTAATTGAATAATAATAGCTGAAAATAAAAGAAAAACGATAAAAAATAGTACATTTAACCGAAACGGAATATGAGTCTTTTTCTTTTTTGACTGTTTCTGCTTCTCCTTTTTCTGTCTCATTTTGCTCCCTCGCTTCATTCTATTAACATTTCTGTGCATAAAAATACGTTTACTACAGTGCAATCAAATACATCATTATGTATCAAA
>NZ_BOQD01000370.1 GCF_018332515.1 Bacillus hominis
TTATGAAATAAGACACTCAAAATGAGTGTCTTATTTCATAATTAAATGGTTACTGTTTGCATGCTTCAACGTCAATGCCAGCAGCGAGTAATTTTTTTTCTCCGTCTTGTTCAATGATTTTTTGTAATTTAGATAAGAAAGAGTCGAAATCTGTATGTTTACCAACTTGGAAAGTCATTTTATGCTCAATTGGTAGCCAAGTATCAATATCAGCTTCGTTATGCTGAATTTTCACTTCAAGTTTATCAAGTGCGTTAGCAACTTTTGCTTCGTACGTTTCTTTTGCTTCAAACTCCATCCATAAATCGTATAATTCTTCTCCAAGAGAACCTTCTAGTGTATGTTTAATATTTAAAATAGCCTTTTGCTCATTTTTTTGTTTTTGTAATTGTAATTCACGGCTATTCATTGTATCAAAGGCAGGAATATCACCAGCTTCTGCTTCAACAAGATCGTGAATTATGACCATTTTAAGTAATTTTTCAATGTTTACTTTTTGATCTAAATAAGGCTCAACTAAAATGGCCATTAGAGACATGCGCCAGGTATGTTCGGCAACACTTTCTTGCCGTCCGTTAGAAAGCCAACTATGTCGCATTTCGTATTTTAGTTTTTCTGCTAATGCAATGACTTGTAAAATGTTATGTTCCATCGTGATCCTCCTCTTATTCCCATACCATAATTCTAATATGGAAATGAAATGTGTCAATTTTATGAGTATATTGCGATAAATAGATGATAAGCGTATAATGAGCATTATATGTGAAAACGCATTATTAAAATAAAAAAATGTTTTATAAAAATGAAAAGGGAAGGGCAGGAATATGGGAGACGAAAATCAAGTATTTGCTAGACCAGAAAGAAAAAGAAGGAAGTTTGATATTTCTAGCCCAGTGGGCATTATAGTAGGTTTTGCCATTGTAATAGCGGCGATCATGCTTGGCGGTGGTGGAATAAAAGCTTTTAAAAATTTTTTAGATGTTTCATCTATTTTAATTGTTATAGGGGGAACAACAGCGACAATAATTGTGGCATATAGGTTTGGAGAAATAAAAAAATATACGAAAAGCATTTTTACTGTTTTACATAGAAGAGAGGAAGATTTAGGACAGTTAACGGATTTATTCGTTGATTTTTCGAAAAAATCTAAAAAACATGGTTTGCTTTCATTAGAAGTTGATGGAGAGCAAGTAGACAATCCTTTTATTCAAAAGGGGATTCGTTTAATGCTAAGTGGCTATGATGAAGATGAATTAAAAGAAGTGTTAATGAAAGATGTTGAAACAGAGGTGTATGAATTAAGAAAAGGAGCAACATTATTAGATAAAATTGGTGATTTCGCTCCAGCATGGGGCATGATAGGAACGCTAATAGGTCTTATTATTATGCTTCAAAACTTGCAAGATACATCTCAAATTGGTACAGGGATGGCAGTCGCTATGTTGACGACGTTGTATGGATCTATTATTGCAAATATGATTGCAATACCGCTATCTGAAAAAGTGTATCGCGGTATTGAAGATTTGTATACAGAGAAGAAGTTTGTAATAGAAGCAATTTCAGAGCTGTACCGAGGACAGATTCCTTCTAAGTTAAAGTTGAAACTTGATACATACGTATATGAAACGAAGATGACAAAAGACAAACGAGCGGCTTAATAGCTTGAGGGGTGGTATGATGATAAAAAGACCGCAAAAAGGATCGCCTCGTTGGATGACGACTTTTACTGATTTAACGATGTTATTGCTCACTTTCTTTGTATTACTAGTTGCGACTTCAAAGCAAGATACAGTAAAATTATCAAAGATGCTTGAAAAGTTCAGTGACGCGGAGCAAGTAGATGTAAAAGTAACGGAAAATACAATACCAGATATTTCACATGAAAAAAATGATGAAAAAGCAGTTTCAAAAAAGCGCATGGATGAATTGTATAAAAAGTTAAAAGCATATGTGGATAATAATGGTGTTAGTCAAGTGAATGTATATCGAGAAGATACAGGTGTTAGCATCGTTATAGTAGACAATTTAATATTCGATACGGGTGATGCGAATGTTAAGCCAGAAGCGAAAGAAGTAATTAGTCAATTAGTAGGGTTCTTTCAATCGGTACCAAATCCAATTGTTGTAGAAGGGCATACAGATAGCAGACCGATTCATAATGAAAAATTCCCTTCCAACTGGGAATTATCTTCAGCGCGTGCAGCTAATATGATTCATCATTTAATTGAAGTGTATAATGTGGATGATAAAAGGTTAGCAGCGGTAGGATATGCAGACACAAAACCAGTAGCACCAAATGATTCACCACAAAATTGGGAGAAGAACCGTCGCGTTGTAATATATATTAAGGAATAATATATTTCTATTTTAGTAATAAAATAATAAAAATACAGAAATTCTTTTAAAAAAATATTAAATTTTATCGTTTTATTTTGTATAATGAGTGAGAATGATAAGGTGAAATATTAAGATATTTTTATACATAGTAAGGAGAGAACCGAAAAGAATGGCACATAAAATTTTAGTTGTAGATGATGCGATGTTCATGCGAACAATGATTAAAAACTTGTTAAAAAGTAATTCTGAATTTGAAGTTATCGGTGAAGCAGAGAATGGGATAGAAGCGATTCAAAAGTATAAAGAGCTGCAACCTGATATTGTAACACTAGATATTACGATGCCTGAAATGGACGGACTTGAAGCATTAAAAGAAATTATGAAAATTGATTCGAGTGCAAAGGTTGTCATTTGTTCCGCAATGGGACAACAAGGTATGGTGTTAGATGCAATTAAAGGCGGGGCAAAAGACTTTATTGTAAAGCCATTCCAAGCGGATCGTGTTATTGAAGCTTTAACAAAAGTAGCAAACAGTTAATATAAGGGGTGCCACAAGGAATCAAAGCAATGATAGTAGATAGATATGTGGCCCCCTTTTTTCTTGTTTTAAAACACTAAATTGTTATACATAAATGAAATGTTTGTTAGACAGGTAGGGGATTAAAATGCAAACAGATCTATTAAATATATTTTTTGAAGAAGCAGAAGAACATTTACAGTCGCTAAATGAAAATGTGCTAAATTTAGAACGGAATCCTGCCGATATGGGTGTTGTAGGAGAAATATTTCGCTCAGCTCATACATTTAAAGGTATGTCTGCGAGTATGGAATTTACAGAGATGGCGGATTTAACGCATAAGATGGAAAGTGTTTTAGACGAAATCCGTCATGGAAATATGATGGTGAATGCTAATATTATTGATGTTATTTTTGAATGCATTGATAATTTAGAAAAGATGGTTGCAGATGTGCAGCAAGGCGGAATGGGTAATATAGATGTTGTATTAACGAAACTTAAATTAGAAGCATTATTGAACGGCAATGTAGAAGCTTCTATGGAAAATGCAGAGCAAAGTAGTATAAATAATGATGATACAGTTTCACATGAAGTATATATAACTGTTGAACAACAAGCTATTTTAAAAGCAGTACGTGCCATTATGTGTATTGAAGCATTACAAAATTTAGGTAATATACAAAAAACGGTTCCAAGCATTGAAGAAATTGAAGCGGATGCTTTTGGATTTGAGTTTACAGTATATATGAATACCGATCGTAGTGTTGAAGAATTGAAACAAGTAGTGCTTCATGTTTCTGAAATTGAGAAAGTAGAAGTGAAGAAAGGTAACCATAAAGTACAAGAAGTCGTACAGGTGGAAGAAACGATTCAACAGGTTGAAACCACACAGCTGGAGTCATCTTTAGAGCTGCCAACTCGCTCGGTGAGCAATACGTCAACTAAAAGTACTACAAAAACGAAAAATGCTAAAGTGGAGAATCGTTCTATTCGTGTTCAGTTAGAAAAAATCGAAAGATTAATGAATATGTTTGAAGAAAGTGTAATTGAGCGTGGACGAATTGATGAATTAGCAGAAACGATTCAAAATAAGGAGTTAATCGAGCATTTAAATCGATTAGGGGATATTTCAAAAGATATTCAAAATGTACTATTAAATATGCGTATGGTACCAATTGAAACAGTTTTCAATCGTTTCCCGCGCATGGTGCGCATGTTAGCGAAAGATTTAGGGAAAAAAATCGATTTACAAATTACAGGTGAAGATACTGAAGTTGATAAAATAGTTATTGATGAAATTGGTGATCCACTCGTTCATTTAATTCGCAATGCAATTGATCATGGGGTTGAGACTGTTGAAAAACGCCGTGATTCCGGCAAAAATGAAACAGGTACTATTAAATTAGAAGCGTTTCATAGTGGAAATCATGTCGTAATTCAAATTACTGATGATGGAAACGGTATTTATAAAGAGAAAGTATTAGAAAAAGCGATTAAAAATGGTGTTATAACAGAAGCAGAGGCAAATAAATTAACGGATCGTGAAGTGTATGATCTTATTTTCCAACCAGGATTTAGTACAGCTGAAGTTGTGTCGGACCTTTCTGGACGTGGTGTTGGATTAGATGTTGTTAAACATACGATCCATAGTTTAGGAGGGCATTTAATTATTGATTCTGAGGAAGGAAAAGGAAGTACATTCAGAATTGAACTTCCGTTAACATTGTCTATTATTCAATCAATGCTTGTTCAAACAAATGATACGCGTTATGCGTTGCCTCTCGGTAATATAGTCGAAGCGATTCGAATTCAAAAGGAAGACATTCAATCGTTACAAGGAAAAGACGTTTTAAATTATCGTAATCAAATTATTGAAGTAAAACATTTAAACGCTGTATTTGGTGAAAAAACAGTAGATGATGCGTTTGCATCATATGATAGTCAAATGGTTCCTGTATTAATTGTTCGTAATTCACATCGTAGCTATGGACTTATTGTCAACACAATTATCGGTCAAAGAGAAATAGTCTTAAAGTCATTAGGCGACTTCTTTGCAGAGAGCTCTAACTATTTCTCTGGTGCGACAATTCTCGGTGATGGACGAGTGGTCCTCATTTTAAACCCAGAAGGTTTATAATAGGAATGAAGGAAGCTCCCCACTTGTATACAATTGGGGAGCTTTTTGGTTAGAACTATTCATTAAGTGTGTGACAACAGTCGTTTGCAAATATTGTGGGAATAATACGTTTGATAAATATAACGAGCGTAATAGAAAGTTTATCCTGCTATTTGTGGGCAGTAAAGCTCCCACCTCAAAATGCGGCTGGAACAAAGAAGTTAGGTGGGAGTCGGGCTGCCCGTAAACGCCCGATTGGTGAAGGCTAATAATCAGTGGGGGATGAACAAAACCCCCACTGATTAAAGTTTCACTTTATATCGTTGAAAGAAAAACAGAAATGAGGAGGCAGGGAAAATGCCTGAGCAACACACAAAAGGGGACACGAGTACGATTGTGCTAGAAAAAGAAAATGAGCATTTAACGCCTCAAGAATGCGATATTCTTGGCGAGATTGCAAATATATCATTTGGTTCAGCTTCGACTGTATTATCAACAATCTTAAATAGGCCAGTAAATATTACTGCTCCTCATATAGAATTGGTGGATTTATATGATACAAGTGATGTTGAAATTCCGCATGTTGTATTAAATATCCATTTCACAAAAGGATTAGATATGGAAAATCTACTTGTCTTAAAGCAAGACGTCGCTTTATCTATTGCTGATTTAATGATGATGGGAACAGGGGTAGTTGAAGAAGGGAAAGAGCTCAGTGAATTAGAGCTAAGTGCAGTACAAGAAGCAATGAATCAAATGATGGGATTCGCAGCAACGTCTATGTCGGAATTCTTCCAGGATACAGTGGATATGTCCCCACCTACAATTAAAATTGTGAAACTTAAGGAAGAGATGGAGAAAATCTCTAGTATTAATGGAAATAATGTAATTGTTAAAGTATCGTTTGAATTAAAAATAGATAATCTTATAGACTCTAAACTTGTACAAATTGTTTCAGTGGAACATGCGAAACAGATGATAAATAAATTATTACAATTATCTGGTGGTGTGGAAGAAGGAATAGAAGAGCAGGCGGAAGTGATGGAAACTGAGGTTGTAGAAGAACATGTTGAGAAAGAGCAGTTAACACAAGAAGAGAAAGATGTACTTGGTGAAATTGCGAATATTTCAATTGGTTCGGCTTCAACCGTACTATCGACGCTTTTAAATCAGCCTGTTTCTATTAGTACGCCAAATGTAGAGGCAATTAATGTTCGTCATTATGACGGAGTGCCAGTTCCATTTGTTATATTAAATGTCGATTTTGTTGAAGGATTAAAGAATGAGAACGTATTCGTATTTACGAAAGACGTTGCTTTAACGATGGTAGATTTAATGATGATGGGAACAGGTGAGGTTGATCCGGAGAAAGAACTAAGTGAATTAGAGTTAAGTGGCATTAAAGAAATCATGAACCAAATGATGGGGCATGCTGCAACAGCAATGTCAGAAATATTTAAAGAAAAAATGGATATGACACCACCAGATGTTAAATTTGTTTCGTTAAAAGAAGAAATGGAGTATTTGGGAGAAGCGATGGAAGTAGACGAGCTCGTTCAAATTACGTTTAACATTGAAATTGGTGACCTTCTTCAGTCAAAGATGTATCAAATACTACCAATATTAGAAGCGAAAGAAATGGTTAGACGACTTCTTTATCCGATGATGGAAGAGCAAGAAGAAGTAGTTGAGGAAGTTATTGAAGAGGAAGAAATTCTTGCACCAGTCGTACAGCCGATTGAATATCAAGAAGTTAAACAGGTTGAGCCAGTGTATATGGATGCATCTATTCTACAAAATGTAGAAATGAATGTTAAATTTGTATTTGGAAGTACAGTGAGGACAATTCAAGATATTTTAAGTTTACAAGAAAACGAAGCGGTCGTACTTGATGAAGATATTGATGAACCCATTCAAATTTATGTGAACGATGTATTAGTTGCGTATGGAGAGCTTGTAAATGTAGATGGGTTTTTCGGAGTGAAAGTGACGAAATCGCTCTAGGGCGTCGAAATAGGAGTTTGAACAAATAGATGAAAAACGTAAAGTTTTTTCTAGTTAGTTGGCTATTTTTACATATATGTATTTTACTTCCATTGAAAGGTCGAGCGGAAGAAATAAGTGTACAAGAGCAAAATGTAAGTGAAGTGAATGAGCAAGAAGAGCAAAATATAGAAAATCGGGAACAGTCGGAACGAACGGAAATGCCCTCGGTTGAAGATGAAAAAAAAGCAGTAGAGAATGAGCAGGAGAAAGAACAACGAGAAGAAAGAAAGATAGAAACAGAACGAGGAATTATTACAGTTAATAAGCAGGAATTAAAGGTTGGCGAAGAATTGCGAATTGCTTTAGAGCCAAATGAAAAAAATACTCAAAGTGTAAAAGGTATATTACAATTACAAAAAAATGGTGAGCAGTATAGACAGGAAAGAGTAATATCTTTCGAGTATGAAGAAGAAACGAAACGATGGGTCGCTAATTACAAAGTCGGAATATATGATTTGCAAGGTGATTGGAATCTTCAGCTCGTTGAAAGCTATAAAGAAGATGAGAAGGAAGAAGTAATAGAGAATGAATTAAATGTTCCGCTCATTCGAATAAATAACGAAACACCCACTATAGATAAAGAATGGCCGAAGTTAGAGAAGGTTACTATTGATGAGGCGAAAGAGAACTTCATTGAACGGAAACAGGGAGAATCCGTTCATATACGAGTAAAGACGGTAGATATAGAATCTGTTGTTAAAGAAGTGCGAGTTATATTAAAGGGAAAAGAAGAAGGTAACGATATTGCTTTTTTATTAGACTATAATAAACACGACATGGATTGGCAGAAAATAATTGAAATAACAGAAGCGTTACCTATTGGTCCGCACCAACTTATTGTGGAAGTAACAGATGCGGCAGGTAACAAGCTTGTGACAGAGAGTGAATATAGCATTTCTATTATCGAACAAAAAGTGGAAGATGATAAAAAGATAGAAGAACATGAAAATCAAAATAAACTAGAAGATAAGAAAGAAGCTGAGAAGCAGGAAGAGTTGAAAATAGAGACTCCGCTTCCGAAAGAGAAACTTCCAGTTGTTCAAATCCTAAAACAAGACGAGAAAGTGGAAATCAACTACGTTATAAAAGAGCCATCGACAGACAATAAGGCAGTAAATAATGTGAAGGCTCATAAAGAGAAAAAAAGCAAAAATGACAATCAAGTCGTTTCTAAAAAGAAAGATAAAATAGAAGAACAACAAGAGAAGAAAGAAGAAAGTGAACAGGGAGTACAAGCTTCTAATGTGTTTGCTATTATGTCAGGATTATTTGTACTGTTTTTAGTTTTAAAGAGTAATAAAGAGTGGGGCTAATAATTTGATAGTAGTGGAGGCGCTTAAATGGAAATTAAACGTACTACAATTGAAAATAAGACGCTACACCCATTAAAACAGCCTGCAGCTATTTCAGAACATGAAATTCAGAAAGAACGAAAACGGAGTAACCTTGTGTTTACGGGGCAGTCCCAAATCATTTCGAAAAATAATGAAATAGGGATTCTACTTGCGAGTTTAGGTGATGGAAAGATTGTAAAAGAGATGCTTTCTAAGGAAATGGATACAGTGTTGCAGTTGTTTTCAAAGCTACATATGTTGTCCGAGGAAGGAAAGCAATCGGAAAAAATATATGAACAAATTGTTAGAAGTTTGCAGGGGCTTATTAAACAAGCGCATATAAAGGGAGTTCCGTTATTAGACGGAACGTATGATTTTGCTGAAGTGCAGCTTTCGTTTGGGAGAAAAGTGCATATTCCGTTACTTGATGTAAGTGCGCTCATTTCTAGAGTGGAACAAGATACATCAGAAGGAAATACGAATTTAATGATAACAGTTATTACAGCTTACATAACAAAATTGTCTAACGAAACAATTTTAATTAGCGGTACGGATCGTATTTCCAAAGAACGTGATGCAAGTGTGTGGAGAGCACTTGCAGAAATGAATATGACGCAATTATCGCATGCATTGAAACATACGATTCAAGAGCATAAATGGTCTGTTACAGCTTTATTTCTCTTTATATGGGTTATAGGTATCATATTGATTCGTATTCTATAATATAGCAAAAGGTCGTCATTTCACTTATGACGACCTTTTGCTATATTTTTTCATAGAAGAATGTATCAAAACGCTGAAGGTTGTAGCGTTCGGGTGTTAAAATTTGTTCTGTGCTACCAACGAATAGTACGCCACCTTTTCGTAAAGAACGACTAAATTTTTCATAGAGCTTTATTCTTGCTTCTTCTGTAAAGTAAATCATTACATTTCGACAAATGATTAAATCGTAGTTCGTATCAAATGTTTGCATTAATAAATCATGTTGCTTGAATGTAACTTGCTGTTTAATATTTTGATGCAATATATATGTATCATCTTCTTTTGTGAAATGACGTTGTTTTAAATCATTAGGTAATTCTTTTAAAGAGCGTTCTGTATATTGACCACGTTTCGCAGTTTCTAAAACATGAAAATCAAGATCAGTTGCTTGAATTTCATAACGAAACGGAGCTAGATGCTTCGATAAGATTAAAGAAAGTGTATATGGTTCTTCACCGGCAGCGCAAGCAGCACTCCAAATTTTTAATTTACCGTTATTTTGTCCAAGTAGCTTTGGTAGAGCTTTTGTCTCTAATGTTTGCCAGCGTTCTTTATTTCTGAAAAACTCTGAAACGTTAATCGTAATGTAGTCAATAAAACTTAAAAATAATGTTTGATCGGTGCGTAAACTAGTTAAAAAGTTTGTATAATTGTCAAAACCTTTTCTTGAAATGAAAGCATCGATTCTTCTGCGCATTCTATCTTGCTTATAAGAAGCGATATCCATATTAAATAGCTGTTTAAAACTCGTAATAAAATGATTATAATCTTGTTCAGCTTTCATATTTACAATAGGCACAATAACGATATTGTGCTCCCCCTTTACATCATACGGATTTTTTGTTCAAAGCTTTTTTTCATCTGCTTTTCATGTAAGCCAGGTAAATCATAAATAACGGCGTCAATTCCTGCTTCTTTTGCAATGTCAATAGGAATGACAGACGTATGTTTATCCCCATTATAAAAACAGAGAACTAAATCAGTATCTTCGACAATTTGCTTTACAAAAAACATATAATCTGATCGATAAATGGAGTCGGAAGGATGATCAAAAGCAATATATTCAGCTCCGTGTTTTTTTAAATAATCA
>NZ_BOQD01000371.1 GCF_018332515.1 Bacillus hominis
AACCATCAGCTCTCTGACATGTTCATCATGTGTACTCTTCTTCATCAACGCTTGCATTTTTTTAAGTTGCACTCATTATATTCCTCTCGTTTCTAATAAGTCAATACTTTTTCTGAAAAAAATTTTTTTTCTTCATTCAATATTATATTGACAAAACAACCTACTTTTATGTAAATATAATAAATACTCTATTAAAATCAAGTTTTTTTGTCAGAAGATTATATATTATAAAAGTAAATCATTGTCAAAAAACGCTTACATTTCAGAAAATTCATATTTCAGCATGGATTTTTCTGAATAATCATGATAGATTATAAATATGCAAAATCCATCAAAAGACATGACAAAAGGAAGGGGAACTACATGAGTACACAGATGTTAACTTTAACTTCTATCTCTATTTACATGCTCGGGATGCTAATTATCGGCTATTTCGCCTACAAACGAACGTCCAACTTAACAGATTATATGCTTGGCGGGCGTACACTAGGCCCCGCAGTAACAGCATTAAGTGCTGGAGCATCCGATATGAGCGGTTGGCTTTTAATGGGCTTACCCGGTGCAATGTTTAGCGTTGGATTAAGTAGTAGTTGGATTGCGATCGGCCTAACACTAGGCGCATACGCAAACTGGCTTTATGTCGCTCCTCGCTTACGTACCTACTCAGAAATTGCAAACAACTCTATTACTATTCCAGAATTTTTGGAACACCGTTTCCACGACAAATCTCATATGCTACGCTTAGTATCCGGACTTGTTATTATGATTTTCTTTACTTTTTATGTAGCTTCAGGATTAGTTTCAGGCGCTGTATTATTTGAAAATTCATTTGGTATGAACTATCATGTTGGATTATTCATTGTCGCAGCAGTTGTTGTAGCTTACACATTATTTGGTGGTTTCTTAGCAGTAAGTTGGACAGACTTCGTCCAAGGAATCATTATGGTAATTGCTCTTATTCTTGTTCCTATCGTAACAATTATGAATTCACACGGACTTGGACCTGCGTTTGACACAATTCGATCTGTAGATCCAACACGTTTAGATATTTTTAAAGGTGCCTCTACTTTAGGAATGATTTCTTTATTCGCATGGGGCCTTGGTTATGTTGGACAACCTCATATTATCGTACGATTTATGGCAATTTCGTCTGTAAAAGAAATTAAAACCGCACGCCGAATCGGTATGAGCTGGATGATTTTCTCTGTTGTCGGAGCTATGTTTACTGGTCTTATCGGTATTGCTTACTATTCACAACAAGGGTTGACATTATCTAACCCAGAGACAATTTTCCTTGAACTTGGAAAAATTTTATTCCATCCACTTATTACTGGATTTTTATTAGCGGCTATTTTAGCAGCGATTATGAGTACAATCTCTTCTCAGCTTCTCGTTACTTCAAGTGCAGTAACCGAAGATTTATATCGTACATTCTTTAAGCGTTCTGCTTCTGATAAAGAACTTGTATTTGTCGGTCGTATGGCTGTTCTTGGTATTGCACTAATTGGATGTGCATTAGCGTTTAAACAAAATGATACGATTTTAGCTCTTGTAGGATATGCTTGGGCTGGATTTGGTTCTTCATTTGGACCTGCTATTTTATTAAGCTTATATTGGAAACGTATGACGAAATGGGGCGCACTTGCTGGTATGATTTCTGGTGCCGCTACAGTAATTATTTGGACTCAATTCACATTCTTAAAAGATTTCTTATATGAAATGATTCCTGGTTTCGCTATTAGTTTACTAGTAATCGTAATTGTTAGTTTACTAACTAAACCTTCAAAAGAAGTTGAAGAGCAATTTAAGAATTTTGAAAAACAGCATAGTCATAATCTATAAAAAGAAAGCTCTGCTG
>NZ_BOQD01000372.1 GCF_018332515.1 Bacillus hominis
AAATAGTATATGCTGATTGTACATTTGAAGGGATATTGTACCAATGTACATTTGCAGTTACTGTACCGGTACAAAATTTAAATTTGAAAAACATATTTATAGCACCATCACGGATGCCTCTTTCGAAATACATTTTATATCTTTATTTCAATGAGCTTAACTTTTCAATTGCTTGTTGCTCAGTTGCTAAGAAAAAAATATCCTTACCTTTATTACATTCATAAATGAAATCTTTTAAGCTTTTACTAGTGTACATAGAAAAATCCCCGACGATAGCAATTTTCACGCTGTAATTAATAAACTTTTGAAGAATATCACCCGCAAGACGTGTTTTTAAGTCAAAGAAACTTTCACTTATTAATGATTTTTTGATAGCAATCCGCTTTGAATCCGCTTCATATTGAACTGTTGCCATGAGATCTAATGCAGATTGAACGTCGGATATTAATACTGTATCGTTTCTGACGACGGCAATATTTATTCCGCCAATTACTACTTTCTTTATTTCCATAGTCTCACTCCCCTATAATTTATAAAGTATATATTAAACATGCTGTGTAGATCTTCATTAACACACATAAATGATTAGGCCCTGGCTCAATAACCTCTATATCATCTTATGTAAATATTGTTTTAAAACTTCTCATACGGTCAATGAAATTAAGGGTAATCTATCTTTTTACTATTTTTGAAAATTTATCTCTCCACAATAACTTAATAAATTATCAAAAGAAGTAATCTCGGCATATGGTTTAGTGTCGGTATTATTCTTAATCATATTAGGATTGAACCATATGCCCTTTATATTTGCATTTTGACAACCAGCAATATCCTTTTCTAAGTCATCTCCAACAAATAGTACATCTTCTGATTGTACATTTAGCTTATTTAATGCTAATTCAAATATGCGTTTGTCAGGTTTACTAAATCCCGCTTCTTCAGAAATAATGATTGTATCAAAATAACGATTCAAATTCGTGTTAATTATTTTAGCTTTTTGCCTCTGAGTTGAGCCATTTGTTATAATTCCAACTTTAATATGTGACTTTATAGTATTTATGATATTAATAGTTTTTTGGTTTATAGAAAAACAGTTTGGAAAATTATTGTTCCAAAAATCTTGAATGTAATTGCTTGGTAATCTGAATTTTGGTGGGAATTCATTAAAAAACGATTCCAAAACCTTTACTTTATCACTATGACCATAGCTTTTTTTATCATATCCCTTGAATTTCTGTAACATTGCGTTTTTTACTGCATGTTGTTCAACATCCCCATAAAACTCCTCTAAAATAATGGAAAACAGTTTATCTACTGCCTTATCCCTATCAAGTAACGTATCATCTAAATCAAATAGCATTGCTTTATAACCCCTCAAATAATTTCACAACCTTTCTCGCAGTATATAAATAATCCCTAATTCATACCTTTAAACTTTTGGTTTACCAAGAGAGTTGTTATTTATGTAAGAATAACGATCAAACAGAGTAAAGGATTTATTTTCACCTTCCCGGAGAATTAATTCCAGCCTTAGAATCCAGTTGTTTTTCTCCGGATCAATTAAATACTCAACTACTTCGAATGTATTTCAAGTTCCTTCCTCTTCATTACAATGTAGACATTCGCCGGATAAACTAGATAAAAAAAACTCCAAAGTTTGTGGCACACGCTCTAGAATTACAGTAGCTTCTTTTATATTGAAATTCATTTCCTTTTCTCCTCTTGGTAAAGAAGTAAAAGTATATTTTCATACAATTTAAGAAATTACACCCAATTTACATTATTATACATTATTTTTCCTTAAATATTAATCGTTCATCTTATTAAACGTGGAGCTAACACAATAACCGTCTTGTGTTAGCTCCTAATTTATCTCCACATAAACTCCAGATAGTAAGGCTATAATGACTACCAGAGGTGATATTATGAAAAACTATCATATTCTCGTGGTAGAAGACGATCAAGAAATTCAGGAATTAATTAAACAATTTTTAATGACACAACAGTATACAGTTGTAGTCGCATCAGATGGATTAGAGGGTATGACACAGTTTAATAAGCAATCCTTTGATTTAATTCTTCTAGATGTAATGATGCCCAATCTTAATGGATTTGAAGTATCCAAGATGATTCGAAGTCAGTCAAACGTACCAATTATTATGCTAACTGCATTGGAAGAAGAGGAAGATCAAATGAAAGGGTTCGATCTTGGAATCGATGATTATATAACAAAACCCTTTTCGTTTCATGTTTTGATTAGACGAGTCGAAGCTGTACTGAGAAGAAGTTATGATAAAAATGTAAATAATCATTTGGTATTTAAAGAAGTGCGTATCGATGTTGATGCATATAGAGTATATGTAAATGACGTTGAAATTTTATTAACGACAAAAGAGTTTGAAATTCTACAACTACTATTTCAAAATGAGAGAAAAGTACTCACACGAGAAAATATCGTAGAAAAAGTTTGGGGGTACGATTATTTTGGAGAAACACGAATAATTGATACACATATTAAAAACCTACGTAAAAAGTTAGCTATCCCTTATATTAAAACAATAAAGGGTATTGGTTATAAAATTGATGAATAGTATTGTGAAAATCATGAAGATGAAGCAAATTACTTATAAACTCTTTATGACTACCTCTCTCATTTTGTTATCCTTTGCAGTATTGATTTATTTAACTTTATACTTCTTTCTCCCTACGTTTTATGAGCAATACAAAACAGATCAACTTCAAACAGGGATAAAAGAAATAGTTGATAAGTCTAAAGATCTTACGTTTCAAGATGCGATACCACTTTTTGATGAATATGCAAAAAAAAATAATGCGATGCTTTATCTTCAAAATAATGAGGGAATAATTAAATACTCTCCTTCACTTTCTTTTACTCAAAGTGGTTCGCAAACAACAGTAGTTACTAGAGCGACACGGTTCGAGAATGCAGGTACCCTTAGCAATTCATATAACGTTACGAAACCAATTCAATTCCAAGATGGTAGTTTAACGCTTATAGTCTTTGCTACATTTCAACCAATTGATGAAGCTTCCCAGGTTTTAGTACGCTTTCTCCCCTATATTAGTATCATTGTACTCGTAATTGGTGTAGGGAGTGCTTATTTCTATTCCAGGTTTATTACAAAACCACTTATTTATATTAATGAGGGTGCACAAAAGATGGCAAATTTAGATTTCTCCGAAAAAATTGAGGTTCGCTCTACAGATGAGTTAGGAGAATTATCTAATAGTTTGAATGACATGTCTATTAACTTACAACAAGCTATGTTTGATTTAAAAAAAGCAAATCAACAATTAAAAAATGATATTGAAAAAGAACGAGAAATAGAAACAAAACGCAGAGAGTTTTTTGCAATAGTAGCACATGAATTAAAGACCCCTCTAACTGTAATGAAAGGCTACTTAGAAGGGATGATATACAATATTGGCCCTTATCAAAATCGTGATCAATATTTAAAGAAAAATCATCAAATTATTGAAAGTATGGAACAATTAGTTCGTGAAATTTTAAGCGTGTCGAAACTAGAACAACACACCTTTAAACTAAAAATAGAAGAAGTTAATCTTTCAAAGTTAATAGGTACAATCACAAAAGATCTCGAATTTTTTGCTTCTCAAAAAAACATCCAAATAATAAAAGAAATTGATTCTGACCTTTCTGTTTATACAGATCGTGTTCTTTTTGAAAAAGCATGTAAAAATATTATCCATAATGCGGTTATGTATTCACCACATAATGAAAAAGTCTATATAAAGTTAAGTGAGGATTCTGAACAAGGTCAAATCAAAATGCAAATCATGAATACAGGTGTCAATATTAAAGAAGAAGATATACAACAAATTTTCAAACCATTTTATCGAATTGAAAAATCAAGGAATCGAAATACTGGAGGAAGTGGTTTAGGTTTATATATTGTTAAACAAATTCTTGAAACGCTAAATATAAAATATTCTATAAAAAATATGGAACATAGTGTACAATTTTGCATGAACATTCCATTATCTAAACAAAAAACAAAGAAACTCCCCTCTTAGTAGGACGAGTTTATTTGTTTTTTGTAGTTTTAGTATTGTTACTTTTTAAGCAATATTGGGATTAGCTTTTTTACCAATCCACATACCTAAGCCCACCATGCCAAGCCAACAGAAAATTGCTAATATAAACATCAATCGTTGTATGGATAACCCTACAATCTGCATTTGACTCTTCCCAACAATTGTTTGGAAAAGTTGAGACCATTCAACATCATAAAACACCCCTACTCCCACAATCACAATCAATATAAAAAATTGTAAAAATATATTCCCAATATTTCTCCACGTTGTGTAAATGAGTAAAGAAAGCTCTCTATGTGTATTCGCCATATATACTTTCATATTATTTTGAGAAGAAATACTATTAATAGCATAGCTCCCAAATGTAACGCTAAGGACTATAAATAGTGGAGAATAAAACCCGAATATCATGATTAAGGTACTTACTAAAAACAGATGGATTGGATTAACTTTCTTAGCAGCTTTGATATCTAAAAATATGGACATCAAAATCCCTAATAGATATGGGCCAACTACAATGAAAATACAGGTTAACATGTTATAGAAAGTAAAACTATAAAAAATACCCATCAAAAATAAATATCCATTTCCTAATCCAAGTAAAAATGACTCTGCCTTTAATCGAATTGGTAAAGAAGATGAAAGTTTATGAAAGAACTTTCCTTTCAATAAACTCAAAAACATGAAACAAATAAGTGCTATAGAGAGTAGAAAAAAACAGAAAATATATTGTTCATTATTTATGTTACGACTTGTTCGTATCAAAAGAATAAGAATTGAGACAAAAAGAAACTTCCCTACTACCGATGCGATGGAGATAGGTAAAAGCCCTTTGGCTAACTCCGTTCTCGGCATCTTTTTTATAGCAAAAAGGATACTGATTAAACAAATCCCATATATGCATGTTATCAGCGGCGGCGATAGAAAAATAATCGCTAACAATATGATGATCAGTAAAAGAAAAACGATACCAATAATAATCGCTTGTTGATTTTTATTATAAATCTTTCCCCCACCTTCAACATGTAGAAACAATAAAGTACTCGTCATGGTAGAAATTGTACTAACTGCAAAACCAGAAACTAACGCACTTATTTCTAGCCATCTTGAACTCCATCCAAAGAAAGTAACACTAAGTAATGATACTATCAGAATAGAAACAGCCCAATATAAGGAGCGGTGAATCCCAGCCTTATTTACAATAGGTATCCAGATAAACACACCGTCATATAAGTTGTATAAAACAAGATTGATGGCCAGTATCCCTCAAAGCCTTTCGAAATCTGTAATCCATAAACAATGTAAATAAGCATTGGTGTAAAGATAGTCGTTATTAGTAGACTAAATGTAGTTATACTTTGCACCACAAGTCTTTTTTGTTTTGTCGTATGTATCGTATAACACCTCACTTAAAATGAAATCAGTAGTTGTTATTACCTATTCTATCCGAAACGAGGTTGTTATATATGTGCTATCCAATTGAAATTCCCGTTACGAGGGAAACTCAATCTAAATCCATATTAAATTAAGTGGAGTGCAAAAAAGGAGAATTTTATGATTCTTAAAAACAAAGTTAATGGATATATTAAAAACCTTAATCATAAATGGAACAAATGTGTTACTTAGATTGTCTATTACGTATAAAAAAGGTGTTCTTGGTAGTTCTCTCATTTTGTAATGCAAGAAATACAAGAGGAGTGCTATCCTGTACATTTGTTAATTGCATCGGTATGTAAAATACCTATACAAAATCCATAAATTTTTGAAAGAGGTTGAAAATGTATGATAGTTTCAAAGAAGTTTTTTCACATTGCACATTATAAAAAGATGCTACCTGTAGTATTACTTTCATGTGTAACGCTTATAGGCTGTTCCAATAGTAATATTCAATCCGAACCACCGAAACAAACAAAACAAGAAAATACAAGTAATCATTCTTTTGTAAAGCTGGAAAAAGAATATGATGCTAAACTTGGTATTTATGCATTGAACACAGGTACGAATCAAACTGTCACTTATCGTTCAGATGAACGGTTTGCATACGCATCTACCCACAAAGCCCTTGCTGTTGGAGCACTGTTACAAAAGAAATCAATAGAAGATTTAGATCAAAGAATTAAGTATACTAGCAAAGATCTTGTGAATTACAATCCAATTACTGAAAAATATGTAGATACAGGTATGACTCTGAAAGAGCTTGCGGATGCTTCCCTTCGATATAGCGATAATACTGCACAAAATCTTATTCTTAAGCAATTAGGTGGGCCAAGTGAATTCAAAAAATCACTGAGAGAAATAGGAGATACTGTCACAAATCCTGAACGTTTTGAACCAGAATTAAACGAAGTGCAGCCAGGAGACACTCGTGATACTAGTACCCCAAAGGCAATAGCTACTAGTCTTCAAGCTTACGCGCTAGGCGATATACTTTCAACTGAGAAACGGAACTTTTTAATAGATTTGATGAAAAGAAATACTACGGGGGACAACTTAATTCGTGCTGGAGTTCCAGGAGAATGGGAAGTAGCCGATAAGACTGGCTCTGGGTCTTATGGAACAAGGAATGATATTGCAATCATTTGGCCACCAAATAAAAAGCCAATTATTCTTGCGATACTTTCTAATCATGCGAAAGAAGATGCGAAATACGATGATAAACTTATTGCAGATGCAACTAAAATAGTGTTAGATGCTTTAAAAGTAACGAATAAAGAATAATAAATCATTGAACTGCTCCTACTTTACAGCCCATATAGTTTTAAAGACAGAAGTATAAGCGTGTTTTCAGGCAACTAAGGAGGCAAAAGCCTCCTTCTGATCTGACCGAACTCTCATCTCAGCCCTAAAGAAGGCGCCGCCGCATCGTAGTAGTCTTTCACGTTCGAATCTCCTATTTAGAGTTAATATTTTACATTTCCTTTCATCTTCAACCATTCTAATGCTCAATCATATTACGCATATTTTTAGATTTTCCATTTGTAGCTATATTAATCGAGACATTTAAATCTAATTCTTTATTTTGAAGGGATATCCCTCCCTCTTTTTTATATTGTTTCCACAATTTAGAATTCTGCCGATATAAGGAATGTGATAACTGATACGTGTCAATCCCTCTTTCGATTCCTTTTCGGTACGTTTTTTTTATTTCTTTTTCAACTTGGTCCTCTGCAATTTTTTTAATATCATTTACAGGCATAGAATTTATTAATTGAAAAATATCAGCATCGAAATGGATGTTCATAAGCATGCGTAACTTTCCATTTTTAATAAAATGCTTTGTATCTATCTTTGGATTTTTCAATACTATATGTCCAATGATTTTCTTGTTAAATTTTAACAGTAATGGAGCTCGTTTGGTATTTTCATCCGTCCATCGAACCCCAGCAATATCATGGTTGTTTAAATGATTTATATAGGATTTATCACTTATAAAACCATAACCACTAAATGTTAACATAGGAAATGAGGTATGCCCTTTTTTCCAATATGTTTTAGTCGTAGCTAAGAAAGGAATGCGAGTTGTCATCCCAGGCTCATAATAATTTCTTTGAAATTTATATAAAGGTAAAGGATCTATTATTGTATATTGCTTGGTTATCTCTTTTGGTAAATTAATGATTGTAT
>NZ_BOQD01000373.1 GCF_018332515.1 Bacillus hominis
TTCTTTTACTTCTAAATCAATGTTCTTTTCACAAAATAATGTTTGTGCATTCTTTATTTTTTTATCTAGTATGCTATAAGTTTTGGGATCAAGTTGCATTCGAAATGGTGATTCTAAATATTTATTATCAAATGAATTTTGATAACGTTTCAATAGAGGCCTTACATATTGTTGATCATATTCAAACGTATCTTTTATTTTTTTGTTATCTGTATTACATTGAAAAGCAATGTAGTGTGATCTTAATTGTTCTTCGATTTCAGATATTAATTTTGACTGAGCTTTTAGCCAGTTTTCTAAATCTTCTCCAGATGAAAGAGGCTTACTTAATAAAGTGGATAATTCTTTTTCAAGCTCATGTAGATTTCGAATATCAATTGTATTAGAGTCCTGCATTATATATCCCTCACTTTTTATTTACTCAAGGAGGTATTCTTCTTTTTTATTTCAATTCCTTTTTTACCCAAAAAGTTTGTGCCTACAACGCCAAGAACAATCAAAATTGTACCGATGATGTGATAGTATGCGATTTGCTCCTGTAAGAATACAACGCCTGCGATGATGGTAATAAGTGTAGATAAGTTGCTGAAAACACTTATTTTAGCTGCTTCAATATAAGATAATGAATAGTTTAATAGCAATGCTGTCAGTAAGGACGATAGTAATCCTAAATATAAAATAGAGATAAGAAATGTGCTGTTCGTAAATGGCTTAAAGTATACATTTATTGTGCCTTTGTTTATATGGCTGGCAATCGCGATTAAATTAAAGCTAATAAAACCGATTACTGTCATTGTGTAAGTTAAATCCATTAGTTTGAATTTCTTCGTCATTTTTCGAGCTAACACATTATAGCAAGCAGATGATAATGCCGATAGCAAAATAAGAATAACACCTATAAAGCTAGTTGCATGAGTCCCTATACCATTCATGATAAATATATAAATGACACCGATGACGGAAATGAGTACGGATATTTTTTGCCATGTATTCGTATACTCTTTTAAAAAATAGGAAGCTAATATCATCGTAAATATAGGAATCGCCGCCTGTATAATTCCAGCTTCGGATGAACTTGTATACACTAAGCCGAACGCTTGGAAAGCAAAAAATAGTGCTGGATAAAATATTGCAAGTGGTAAAAGGGCAAGTATGTTTTTGAATGATATATTTAACTTTACAAAACCGAAGATAACCGGAATACTTGCTGCTATGAAAGCAACTGTAAAACGGTGAGCAAGAGTATCAAGGGGGTTCGTAATTGTTAATGCTAATTTCACAAACATAAAGGAAAACCCAATAATAAATGAATAGAGTAATGCTGATAAATATGCCTTTGTTGTATATTTCATAATTTCACCTCATAATAGTTGATTTCTTACTGGCCAGTATACGTACATAGTAATCTTTATGATCTAGTGCTACAATGTGAACAAATACAAACTGTACCGGTACAAATTAAATATTGGAGTGGTAATGATGTATAAGTATTTACATGTTTTAAACGATTTAGAAAGTATGATTCAAAATGGAGAGATAAAAGAAGGAAAGAAATTACCGTCTATACGGTCGCTTGTTACGCAATATGAATGTAATAAGGCGACTGTAATACGAGCGCTGCATGAATTAGAGAAACGTCATATTATTTATTCCGTTCCTCAAAGTGGATACTACGTTGTTAAAAAATCAGGGAGTTATATAGAAAATAATGAGATAATTGATTTTGCTTCTTCAGCACCAGATCCAGATGTTTTCCCGTATTTAGATTTTCAACATTGTATTAATAAGGCCATTGATACATATAAAAATGACTTGTTCGTATATGGAACGCCGAAAGGGTTACCATCATTAATTCCAGTCATTCAAAAACAACTGGCAAACTATCAAGTCTTTACAAAAGAAGAAAATATCTTTATCACATCAGGCGTGCAGCAGGCGCTTGCTATATTAACTTCTATACCATTTCCAAATGGACATAGCACGATACTAATTGAACAACCAAGTTACCATTTATATATTGAATATGTAGAAACAAATAACATTCCTGTAATCGGAATAAAGCGTACGCATGAAGGAATAGATTTAAATGAATTAGAGATGATATTCCGAACAGAAAAAATTAAATTCTTTTATAC
>NZ_BOQD01000374.1 GCF_018332515.1 Bacillus hominis
TTTCAAATTCTTTCTTTGCTAACTTTGGATACTTTTTATTGAAAAAAGAACCTGCATTCAGTTGTTTTATTTCATCTAATGTATGATCTTTTACAAAATCAGAACCGTTTGTTGTACGGTTTAATGTTTCATCATGCATAGCTACTAAATGTCCGTCTTTTGTCATTTGGAGATCTATTTCTATATAGTCACCTTTTAATTGCTGTCCTAATTGATACGCTTCTAATGTATGTTCCGGTGCATATGCAGAAGCCCCTCTATGCGCAATATTTTTAATATGATTTGATTGATTAATGGCTTTTGTATATTTTTGTTCATTTACTTGCTGAAAAACAAAAGTGCTAATTACAATAAAGAAACAGATGATTGTAATTATAGATATTTTCTTCATAATGGTATGTTTACTCCTATATTTAAAGCGATTTAATTTGGATGAATTATTCAATTAAATGTCGATTTTCAAAAACTGTAATTTGTCCTGCGGCTTGAAAGCCAGATTTTTTATAAATGTTTATTCCATCAGGTGAAGCTTGTAATACGCAATAATTATTTTTTAGTTGTTTTGCTTCTTGCAGCAGGAAATTGAACATAATAGAACCAAATCCTTTTCCTCTCATATCTTCTTTAGTCGCTATATCATAAATACCAACGCTATCTTCCGTACAAACTAGAGAGCCAACAGATACTACCTTCTCTTTATAAAGGCCTAAGTATAGTTTCATGGCATCACTATTCCATAAATCTAAAGAAGCAATTTGATTATAGTATGCTTGAACTTGAGTACCTTCTGTTGATGTACCGAATAAAGCTGCTAACGTTTCGCCAAATTGTTGTATTTGTTCTGGCGATGTTGCATTTTGTATTGTAAAACCTACTGGAATGTCTATTGTTGGATGAATTTTTCTTAAGTCTGCTACCATCGCGATATTCTGTTCTGCTTCTTTTAAACCAAGTTTGATTAATTCGCTTTTTATAGTCTGTTCTTGCTTATCATCCCAAAACCAAACACTCATTGGAAATTTTTTTTGATTATAGCATTCTACCTCCTTATATAATTTCTCGATCCCTTCCGTTACATTACTATTTAGTAGTGTAATAATATTAAATGTATCTGCAGGTAATCCGCAGTCGACAGTAATGTAATCCTTCGTTTCTTTTACATCCATTCCATGTACCTGCCGCGCAATATATGAGGTTTTATATGTGAAATTATCTATTAGTAACTGTTTATAATTCATTAATTTTGCTCCTTTCATAAAAATTCGTATTCGAATCCTTCAGTATTAAATATAACATATAAGAAATGTACCTATTTCTATAAAAATATCTCTATAAATCACTCTTTGCGCCCTAAAAGAATTAAAAATGATATAACGTTGTCGGAATGAAAAAAGTGGTATATAATAAATATTAACATTACTAGTAATTATTTTAGGTATTCCTAGAATAAAGGAGCGATACATATGAAAATTACTATTTATTTCGGAAGTCATGAGGATCAAGATGTTCGTACTATGGACTGTCATTTAGATGTAGAAGATACAGAAGAGATTGTTTCTGTATCATAATATAAATAGTTGGGATGAACCCTCTTCCCTACAGCGTTTAAGGCACCTTTTACAGGTGTCTTTTTTGTTGTTTTTTCATCAAAAACCCTTTACTTTAGAGCGTTTTAATAGTAAAATATAAATATACGAACAAACGTTCTTTTTATTTTGATTGTACATGAAGGGATGATTTTAACAATGACTCAAGCAAAGCGCAGAGGAAGAAAAAAGCATACACCTATTATTTCAAATACAGGCTTTATCGGCTCTGTCTTTATTGATACATTGGAGTTACAAAAGAAATCCTATTATTTCGCTCGTAAAAAACTTCAAATTGTTCATCACGTATTAGATGGTCTATCTGGAGCAACGAGTGCATTATTTAAAGAACATAATATCGCTGCATACATGTCATGTGTGTATTTACATAAACAAAAGAAAATCGGCTTCGTTCTTTCAACAAAACCTTTTGAACAAAGTGATGGTGTTTCTTATTTTATAAATTATTTAATTGAAAAGAATTTTTACGGTAACGAAGAAGTAGAATATCAAGAAGTATTTAATACAGGTTTTATTGGTGTAGTGTTCGCGGATTTATCTAGTATAGATCGCTTTAATTTTGAGTTTGAAATGGGTATGTTAACGAAGTTAATGAAAGATATGATCATTCCTGTTAAAGAGCTCTTTTTACGACATAATGTACCGGCATACATCTCTACTTCTCATTTAGAAGAGCAAAATAAATTAGGTTTCGTTCTATCTGTAAAGCCATACGATGAACGTGCTGAAGCAGATTTGTATTTTGAAACATATTTAAAAGAACGCGGATTATTTATTGGTGATGAAGAGGATGATATTGATAAGATTGTTATTAGGAAAACAGCTGAATTACGATAAAAAAACGCAGGATGATGCTCCCGCGTTTTTTTATAATTTATGATACGTGGATGATGTAATTAAGGTTTTATATAATAAAAAACCCGTGAATGACTCACGGGTTTTACTTTTAATAACTAATTGCTATTGTACCTTCACCTGCATGAACAGCAAATGAAATTGGCAATGGATAAAGTTTGAAATCCATTTCAGGGAATGCTTGTTTAATATCTGAAATCCATTCTTCAGCTCCATCTTTATCGTTAGCATAGAACATATGAAGTACTTTAGGTAATTCTTTTTCAAGCTCATTTTTAATGTATTCTCTACATTTTTGGATTTTACGCACTTTCTTTTCAAGTAAAAGTTCGCCACCTTTTACTTCTAAGATTAAGTTGACACTTAATAAACTTCCAAGTAAAAATTGAACTCCCTTTACTCGACCACTTGCATATAAACCTTTTAAGCTTTTTGGAAATACATAAAAAGGCCTTCTTTTTTCATCTACTAATGTTTTATGTATATCTTGTAAAGTCATACCATCATTGTATAACGTTTTTGCTTTTCTCAAAAGTTCATCCATTGGATAACTTGTCGTTTCACTATCTAATACAGTTAAAGAGAAGCCTGCCATATCAGCAGCTAGCTTCATATTTTGATAGGTCCCACTTACTTTTCCGCTAATAGCAACTGCAAAGCCTTCTTCATATTCTTCTTTGCATTTAGTAAATAATTCTACCATTTCCCCTATGTTAGGTTGCGAAGTAGTAACCGTTCTTCCGTCATTTAATGCTTCATAAAGACGTTTATGAACTCCTTCTTCACAGTCCTTATAAGACACTCCATCAATAATAACTTCAATTGGGATAACAAAGTTATCACCATCTGTTGTAAAACTCGCAGTTGTACTATCAGTAAACCAAGCAACACGCTTCATGTTGTTCCTCCCTTATTCTGTTCCTCTTTTCTGACTTTTCTATATATTTATCTTATGAAAAGAGAATATCCCCTGTAATAGTAACAGGACTTTATTATTTTGGCTATAGTAGATGTATAATAAATGTGAATATTTTTTGTCTATTTATAAAAAAAAGAAAACCGCAAAAATTTCCGGTCTTCTTTTAACATTACTTAAATGTTTCGTTATCTAAAATAACAACATAATCATTTGTCATTTTCCCAGCTTCTTTCGTGTAACTGACAAGTCGTTGTATATTATCACAGCAAATTTTTGCTCCCCATACGAGTAACGGTACACCAATAAAATCAATATGAAATCTTCTAGAAAACAAACCGCCTAAAGTCATTGGCAATGGAACTGTTGGTGATGTATTAGAAAAAATAATCTTATCATTGTTTTGATAATGTTTTTGCAAAATCTCTCCTAAATGCTTCATCGCAGGTACAACGACCTTTGATGCCCCGCATCCAATTGTATATACGGGATTCCCATATTCATCTTGTCCATGAAAAATAATTTCCCCCATATCTTCTGTTTTCAATTTATTAAAGTACTCCACATTTAAAATTTCTTCTTTCGTTAACTTTCGATCAGTTGGTAATTTATTTAAATGATAAGCGGCAGCTAGCGAGGTTGTATGTGTTCCACCGAAATCTGTGTAAATGAATATCATATTATCATCCCTTGTTCTAAAAGTTCAATGTTATTTAGTATTACCGTTCACAGCATTGTTAAACAAGGGATGAATGTATTCATGCTTTTTGTGTTAATTCATTATATTTTTTCAAAATATAATAACGTCTACTAATCACGGTACCTAATGTAATACATAAAAAGGCATGTGTTACAACCATTAATGTTTGGTGCGTACTACCAGAAAACATACTTTGTTTAATTATAATTTTTGCTCATAAAATAACAAGAAGGATAATTGTACTTAACCACTTTCCTTTTCGTAGTACATGACCTGTTTCACTAT
>NZ_BOQD01000375.1 GCF_018332515.1 Bacillus hominis
GGTTTAGTATTAGAAGGCGGCGGAATGAAAGGGTTATATACTGCAGGAGTACTCGAATATTTTATGGAAAGGGACTTATTTTTTCCGTATGTAGTTGGTGTATCTGCGGGAGCGTGTATGGGAGCGACATATTTGTCACGTCAAAAAGGAAGAAATAAGAAAGTAAATACAGAGCTAGTAGCAGATCACAGATATATATCTTATCGAAACTTAATTCGAAAACGTGAATTATTTGGAATGGATTTTTTATTTGATGAAGTACCAAACAAAATTGTACCGTTTGATTTTCAAACTTTCCTAAATTCAAATGAACAGTTTGTAATCGGAACGACTGATTGCGAATCAGGACAGGCAGTTTATTATAATAAAACAGAACACGGAAATGATATTTTAAAAATCATTCGTGCATCAAGCTCTGTACCGTTTATAGCACCTGCTGTAGAATATGATAATCGAAAATTGTTAGATGGAGGGATTATAGATCCTATTCCAGTTTTTAAAGCACAAAATGATGGTTATTTAAAAAACGTTGTTATTATGACAAAGCCAGAAGGATACGAGAAGCAGCGTAATAAATTTTCTGGACTAGCTAAAATTTTATATAGAAAGTATCCGAAAATTGCAGAGCATTTAGTAAAACATTATCGTTTTTATAATGAAACTGTATCTTATATGAATCACAACGAACAAAAAGATAATTTTTATGTAATTCAGCCAAGCACACAGCTTCCTATAAGCGGAATAGAAAGAAATAAAGAAAAGCTCGTTAATTTATATAATCTTGGGTATAAGGATGCTCATAATCATTATGAAAACTTATTGAATTGGATGGGAAAATAAAGGGGTGGAACGTTGCTATTAGGAAAAAAGGTTATTTTTAATGAATTACAGAAAATGCATAGTCCTCTGCATAAGCCATTTCCTTATCGTGATACGCGAAAATTGCAGCGAGACTTTAAAAACGAATTTAAAGAAGATGACGTCATTAATGCTGATTTAAATTATTATTGGATGCATACTGCAGCAACTTTAAGTTTTGTACTAAAAAGAACCGAAGAGGATATTTCGTTTCAGCAAATAAAGTGGCTGAGAAAATCGTTTTTTGAATGGTTTCCGCAATATCGTTTTCTAGAAACAGAAATTATGAAGTATCCCATTTTATATAGAGATTTTATGAATTATGAGAAGGCCCGGAAACTGTTACTTTACTACCTTACTGAATAATATTGAAAACGCACAGACTAAATAGCTTGTGCGTTTTTTCGTTCATAAAATATACAATATTATTATCTTGTTTATATAGGAGTTCTATTGAGAAGAAAGAAGTACTTATAGAATGATGTAAGGAAGGGAGGATAAGTTTAGTAGCCGTTTTCCTTTAAGTTATTATCCAACCTGAATATAGTTATTTATGTTAAAATATTTCGAGTAAAATCAAGTTCTTAACGATTTTATCAAACATTAAACAAAATAAGTTAGAAACGCAGAAGGGACAGCACTAACATGGAAAACGTATCAAATATAGATAAATTGGAATCAATAAAATCTTTACAATCGACAATCCGTAAACTTGAAAATGCACTGTCACAGATGACTCAGAAAGGTGCAAACACGACCTTAGTGAAGAAAAGACTTAAAGCTGTTTGCATCGGGTTAGCAGTGTTAGAAACCGTTTGGAATCAAAGAGCTCATCATTACACACAAGAAGATCTAGCAGAAGCTCGCCATGTTCTTACTGGTTTGCTTCCATCAATTGAGAGGGCGTATGAAAAGTCAAAGGCTGGTAGTCCTCAAAGAACACTTTTAGAAAGAAGAATAAAAGCGTTGGAACTTGCTATTCAAGCAATTGATCAATTTTCCAATCAATAACTCATCTAACTACATATGCTTTATTAGTTCAATATGAATGAAACGAATTGAAAGAGTCTTATTACAAAAAAGTGTAGCAAGGCTCTTGTATAATTATATCGACATTAAAAATCTTTATTATCACATTACAAAAATACTGAAATATACACTTTCTACATTTTAATTTTAAATACTATACGGAAGATTCATCTTTATACACCACAGGATTATTCTCACCCTTCACACCTTCAATAACTTCTTATTACATCGGCTAATCAGTATACATTTCATCTTCAAATTCATACGAAATCAGGAAAACTTGAAAACAAACCTATTTTAACGGCAAATAGACGTCGCTATAAAGATTTAAAAGAAAAAAGATACAAAACCATTCACAAAGAGTTTAAAGACGGTCAAGATGGCATTTGGTGGCGTAAAAAGCTACCGGATGGATTGAAAGTATTAAAATATTCGAAAACAACACTATAAAAATAAAATGAAAAGAGGAATGAATCTATGAATCAAGATAATCTAGATAAAAAGCTAAAAAAACAAGAAATTTTAGTGAAAGATGAGAAAGTTTGGTCATTCACGTATGAGGATCATATTAGTTCTATCGTTAAACAGGCAGAAAAGAAAGGCGCTTTCAATGATTTACCTGGTAAAGGGAAACCTCTTAATCTTGATAAAGATCTTGCGTACAATCCTGAGAAGCAGCTTTATAGAACTTTGAAAAATAATCATGTTTTGCCTAGGTGGATTGAACTTTCAAAGGAAATAGATCATCTAAAAGAAAAATTAAAAGAACTAACGGATACTGCAGAAGCAGCTACGTTAATTACAACTATTAATAAAAAGGTCTCAGAACATAATTTACTTTGTCCGCCAAGTGCGCAAAAAATGAGGGTTAAAACGGGTTTTTAGCTTTTTTTAATGAAACCATCTTTTACAATATAATTGAGGTAGGCATTTATTAATTATCTTTAAAGGGAGGCAGAAGAAATGAAGAATACGTATCAGCTTCAATTACCGAAAGAACTAGAACAGTATCGTAGTAATTTAGAAGAAAGTATAAAACCGTATATTAAAGTGTCTGGAACACAAGCAGAGACAACTCTTTTTGAAAGTAAGTTTGGTGGATATCCGTATTTACCTACCAATCAAGAACATCCTAAAGACTCAACAGGACAACCTATGATGCTACTTGCGCAGTTAAACTTTGAAGAAATACCGTATATTGAACCCATGCCTCAAAAGGGACTATTACAATTTTTCGTAAGTGCTGATGATGAACTTTTTGGAATAGATTTTGATCATCCAACTAGCCAAAAAGACTTTCGAATTATTTATCATTCTACAATAACGGAAGCTCCAACTAAGGTTATTACTGATTTTAGTTATTTAAACACTTTAAATTTAGAGCATTTTATCATACCTGAAGCAGCTAAACTAAAGTTTGAATTGGATTATCAACCAGTAACATCAAGAGATTATCGATTTGAAAAGATTTTTAATGAAAACATTGATTGGGAAGAAATTGTTGATGAAGAAAATAAAACAGAATTAGGCGAACTGTATGATGATCTATGCCAAGATCAAGGGCATAAAATTGGCGGTTATCCATTTTTTACACAGACAGATCCGAGGGAATGGGAAGAAAAATACCAACAACACGATATATTATTGTTGCAAATCGATACAGACGATTCATTAAATATTATGTGGGGAGATTCTGGTGTTGCTAATTTCTTTATACGCAAGGAAGATTTGTTGAACCTAGATTTTTCCAATGTTATTTACAATTGGGATTGCTATTAAAATAACAGTTTAGAGCATTACTTATGTTTAAATAGGGAAAAGGACTCAGTTTATTGGTGTATATATGTTTAAGTGCTAAAAAATCATCCTAACAGTGAG
>NZ_BOQD01000376.1 GCF_018332515.1 Bacillus hominis
CCATCATCTTGAAATTAGAACTTCAATTACATGCAATTTTCAAAAAATTATTTATATTACTTATTATAACTTTTATAGTATAATAATTCTAGTAATATTTTGACGGAGGGGAATATTTTGAATAAAGTTTTTTTTCATACTTGTATACTATTTTTTGTAGCGATAATCGCTGCTAGTGTGGGCGCATCCCTCGTTTCATCTCAGTTTTTGTTGAATTTTGTCAACATCTCATTCTATATCGCATTGTTTTTTATTCTTATAGGTGGTTTTTTATACATCTTTCAAAATGGATTTTTTAACGTAACAATTTACGCATTCCAAAGAGTATTTGGTACGAACAAAAAGATTGACTCTTTAATTGAAGAAGCTGAGGAACCTATCGATAAGAAAGAACGTATTTATAAAACATATTCATTCAAATGGACGTATCCGATTTGTATTACTGGTATCGTACTTGGGTTGTTCTCGACCCTCATTAGCTTTACTATTTTGATGTAGTTTGCAAACACTATTCCATATGATATAATAATCAGCAAAACATTTTGTTATAAAACTTTAGTTCTTTCATATTAAAAGGGCTCAGTTAACAATAAATAAATTTATATGTATGCGATGATAAAGAAGAGTACATATTGGGGCAATTTCAGAGAGCTTGTGGCTGGTGTGAACAAGTAATTGTACAGTATGGAATGGGCTTTTGAGCACCAAACCGAACCGAAAGTAGTAGGCTTTGGCGTTATATCCAGACGTTATTATGGATCTTGAGAGATTTCACAGCTGTGAAATAATTAGGGTGGTACCGCGGTCCATTCGTCCCTATGTAATTTGGGATGAATGGGCTTTTTTGTATGCCTTCTCTTCCCCATCGCACATTCAATTTTAGGAGGAATTACTTATGTCAGTTATCTTTTCTGGTATTCAGCCAAGTGGAACAATTACACTTGGAAACTATTTAGGAGCTATGAAGCAATTTACAGAGCTTCAAAACGAACACGACTGTTATTTCTGTATTGTAAACCAACATGCGATTACAGTACCTCAAGACCCTGCAGGGCTTCGCAAAAACATTCGCAGCCTTGCTGCGCTATACGTTGCATGCGGCATCGATCCTGAAAAAGCTACTTTATTTGTACAATCAGAAGTGCCAGCACACGCTCAACTAGGATGGATTATGCAATCTGTTGCGTACGTTGGAGAATTAGAGCGTATGACACAATATAAAGATAAAGCATCTGGTAGAGATTCAGTTCCAGCTGGATTACTTACGTATCCACCATTAATGGCTGCTGATATTTTACTTTACAACACAGAAATCGTGCCTGTTGGTGATGACCAAAAACAACATATGGAATTAACACGCGACCTAGCAGAGCGCTTCAACAAACGTTTCCGCGAAGTGTTCACGATTCCTGAAATTCGCATTCCAAAAGTAGGGGCACGCGTTATGTCATTAACAGAACCTACGAAAAAAATGAGCAAATCTGATCCAAATCCAAAATCAATGATCAGCATGCTTGATGATCCAAAAACAATCGAAAAGAAAATTAAAAGTGCCGTAACTGACTCTGACGGTATCGTTAAATTTGATAAAGAAAACAAACCTGGTATTGCTAACTTATTAACAATCTACTCTTCATTCTCAGGAAAAACAGTGGAAGAAATAGAAGCAATGTACGAAGGAAAAGGATACGGCGACTTCAAAGGTGACCTAGCAAAAGTAGTTGTAGAAGCAATTCGTCCAATCCAAGACAAATATAACGAACTAATCAACTCCCCAGAACTAGACGAAATTCTAGACAAAGGTGCCGAAAAAGCAAACCACGTTGCATTCAAACAACTACGCAAAGTAGAAAACGCAATGGGACTAAGCAGAAAACGTAGGTAACTTAAAAAGCGGAAGCGGCTCGCCCAGAATGTGAGGGGGATGGAGCTCCTGACGTAGAGGCGCTTTTTGCCTCGCTGGAAGGCGCGAAGCCACCGAACATTCTTGCCGCTGGAGCTGGATTTCATATAAAGCGGAAGCGGCTCGTTCAGCTCTGACTGGCTAAGGTTCTTTCGCATAAAAGGCGCTTTTTGCCTTCTTATGCGGAAGGTTCTTATACACGAAGAGCTTGCCGACTCCATATAAAAAAACCGCCAATTGGCGGTTTTTTTAATTTACCTTCTGCTCATTTTCCATTTCCCATAACTTTTCGAAAAACGGTTGTCCTTTTACAAGGCGCTCACATAATTGCTCGTGCTTTTCAGACCATCCAGTTTTCGCTTCATCATAAAGCTTAGTCCAAACATCTTCAAACTCCATATGTTGAACCATTCCGTATGCTGATGGATCCCACTCCGTGAACCAATAGCGAATTTCAGCTGGATTTTTCGTTGTATGTAATTGATCTAACGCCATAAATAATAATTGTTTTAACTGTCTTTCTTTACGAGTTAGGCCATTCATAATGAAAGGCGATGGTGATAAAATATGATGTTCTTTTTCAATCTCTTCCACTTGGAACTCATACTTTTCTGCTTGCACATTTTCTACCATCTCGTATACCATCTGTTCTTGACGCGGTATTAGCCTACTTTTTCGAATCGGCACATTGTAGCCGATTGAATCAATTGCAATAATTCCTTTTCCATCTGTAACTACAAAACAATACTCTTGTTGCAAACGTTCGTGATTTTTACGAATATAAGCCTTATGATGTACGTCTTCCAATAACTTTTGCGGAAGCTCTAACAATTCGTCCTCGATGTAATGATATAATGTGGAATCTACTTTTAATAATGGCACTTGATCTAATAGCTCAATCGTATCATCTTTCCGCCATTCGTAAAAATGACAAACGTTATACCCATTCTCTTCACCTTCAAACCAATTTACCCATACATCATGCAGATATAACATTCTCTACCCCTCACTTCACTAAGGTTTGTACCAATCATTATGTTCATTTTTGCTTAACTTTATTCCACTTGAGGAAATATATTCTAATTATTATTTTTTCTCCTATTAACTAAAAAAAACAGGAGATAAGAGCTCCTGTTTTTTCATTACACATTAAATGTATTTGCTTTATTCAAGATTTCTTTTGCATCTATAGATAATAAAGATAGTGTATTTTCTCCTTCAAATGCTACACAGTCTTTCACAATATGAAATCCGAGTGCATAGCCAAGCATTTTCGGATAGGAATGAAGTCCATTTAATAAAATGTCATGCTCCCTTGTTCCACGTTTTATCGTTATTCTTTCGTGTACAACGTTTCGCCAATAATAAAGCGCTTCTTCTTTCGAAAGGTACATCGTCCATGGTGCATTACTTTTTTCTGTATGCCTTTCCCTCACGGCCTGTTCAGCTAAACCTTCCATAATCATCGTATCAAGCAATGTATACTCCGTTTCTTTCGTATCAAATTGATGTAACCTACATATGTGATGATATTCGTGCGTTAATAATGCTTTTAATTCTTCTATCGAATTTCGTCCACATACGAACAAGAAAATAACGTGACGCATAGATAATCCAGCCTTCCCGTTATACTCTTTTTGTACAGTTCGATTATATGAATCTGATAACAAAATAAAAATAGGGATATCTGGACCGTTTAGCCAACTTTTTAATTTTTCATACTCCATGCTAAGTTCTTTCCAAATTTCTTTTTTCTCTAACTCTTTAATTTCCTGTTCTCCCCTCATTACTGGGCGATACATCCCTTTAGAGATTAGAAATCGATACAGCCTTTCTTTTGGCAATGGAATATACTTTGTAAATTTCTCGCAAAGCTTTTCTGGGCGTCCATAATACAGATGTAACCATTCTGCCGTTTCAACAACCCCCATCTTCCTCCCTCCTTTTCTTATATATATGCGAAAACAGAAAGGAACGTAAAAATAAATAAGGTATTTTTTCGTAATATGTTACGAAAAAACACCTTATTTTATCTATTACTTATATGCTTTAAATACTAATACTGCGTTATGACCACCGAAT
>NZ_BOQD01000377.1 GCF_018332515.1 Bacillus hominis
AAAGTGGTAAGTTTAATTTACTCGGAATATTGGAGTGAAACTCTGGTGTATGCACAATAGAAAATGAATATCCTTGCTCAATAAATGATACTTCATTATGTTTACATTGAAATGGAACACTATTTTTCTTAAAGTTATTTTGGATTTTTTGTAAAAATACATGATCCGATGTTCCGAGTGAAACATGTACTTTCGGTGGTAAAGCTTTCATCGCAATGGGAATCCAAGGTCGCTGCCACCAGGTTGCGATGATATATGCAGTGCCGCCTATTACAAAGTTAAAAATATCCCCATCTTCCTTCGTTTCCATGTCTAGATTTGATTTCAACCATTCCGTAAATACAGGTACACTTTTAACCGGAAGACCAATTTCCCTTACGTATAAAATGTTTAACGGTGAATGCGGGACTAATACTTTTTCTTGAACATAACTATGTGCGATAATTTCGAGAAGGTTTCCATCACCGTCTTTAAAGTATAAATTGAATCGACCGCTCTCCTCGTCAATTGTATGACCATCTTTCCATTTCACAATAAATAATCCAGATCCTTCAAGCCATCTTGCTGTCTCATAAAATTTTGAATATGGAATCTCAAAAGCGAAATGCGCAGGTGCAATTGGTTCATATACTTCCTGGAAACTAATTGTTGTATATGGTGTTACTTCAAATTGAATATATGATGCGGTTTCTTTTTTTATTGGAAAAGATAATATGTCTTTATAAATTTGTTTTACCCCTTCTATAGAAACCGTTTGGAGTTTTATATCTGAGATATGTGTAATCATATTAAATCCCCCTATTTTATTCTATCTATTCGTATTGTATTACACTTATAAATAGATAAAATCAACCTAAGGATGGATTTTTCATATAGAAGCTACAACTTTAGTATGAGTAATTTAGCTCCAATTACTTTTTATTTCCTCAATAACAACTTCTGGTTTATCCCAGTGTAGCAAATGTGTAGTATTAGGGATTAATTTCACTTTCGCGCCAGTTTTCAACTTGAAAATATTTACTGTTTTATCTCTATATTCATCCCATATATGCGGAACTGTAGCTCGAAGTAAAACAATATTAGATGGTAACTTCTCATATATATCAATCGTTTCATCCTTATGCATACCTCTTACAATATTCCCAGCTGTTGTACCTCTCGCATGCCAACATACTTTATTATTCATTTCAATCCCAAGGTCCTTTACTGCAATCTCTATTAATGGAGACCATCTAGTATAAGCTTCTTTTTCACTTTTGAAAAACTCATCCCAATTATTAAAAACGTATTCATCAAAGTCTTTTTCGTAATAAGCGATTTCCTCTTGAAGCGTTTCTTCTTGAAGCCTTTTCGTTTGATACCCTCCATCAATTAAAATGCTTCCTAATACCTTTTCTGGATTATTTAATAAATAAAATAGCGCTACAAAACTTCCCCACGAATGTGATAGAAAATAGAAATGCTCAATTCTCAGTTCATTTATTATTTCCTTTAACCAATTTGCTAAATTTTGCATCTCATAATCTTCCGTTCGTTCAAATGGAGCTGTTTTACCGTGTCCTGGTGCATCAACAGAAATAAATCTATATTCTTCTTTTAATTCCTCAGCAATTTCTATAAAACTTAAACTCGTACTACCTAATCCATGTAAACAAAAGATAACGGGTTTGTCATTATTCCCCCATTCAGTAATATGTACGTTTATGTTTTCGTTGTTAATATAGTAACGTTTCAAAACAATTATCCTCCATATTTCGATTTCTTGATTAATACTTTACTTATTTCTATTATTTTTAAGTTTTTCCTGCATTCTTTTCCATACAAAA
>NZ_BOQD01000378.1 GCF_018332515.1 Bacillus hominis
TGGATAAAGATAATAAGCCTATTCCAGCTGCGGCAGAATCTAGTACGAAAAGTGAAGATGGTAAAAAATATACATTTAAACTACGTAAAGATGCAAAATGGTCAAATGGAGATCCAGTAACGGCGAAAGATTTCGTATATGCTTGGCAACGTCTATTAGATCCAAAAACAGCTGCTGAGTATGCATTTATCGCGTTCCCAATTAAAAATGCAGAAGTGGTTAATAAAGGGGAAAAACCTGTAGCTGAATTAGGAGTGAAAGCGGTAGATGACCTTACGCTTGAAGTTGAATTAGAGCAAGCGGTACCGTACTTCTTAAACTTAGTAGCATTCCCATCGTACTACCCATTAAATGAAAAATACGTAAAAGAAAAAGGGGAGAAGTTCGGTTTAGAGTCTGATACAACAGTTTATAATGGACCGTTCGTTCTTAAAGATTGGAAGCATGAACAAGGATGGCAATTAAAGAAAAATGATCAATATTGGGATAAAAAGACTGTAAAACTTGAAGAAGTTAACTTCAGTGTTGTTAAAGAGCCAGCAACTCTTATCAATTTATATGATAGCGGACAAGTTGATTTCGCTTTATTAAATGGAGAGTTCGTTGATAAATATAGAAGTAAGAAAGATGAATTCGGCACATATTCACAAGTAAGTACGTACTTCATTCGTATGAACCAAAAACGTGCTGGACAAGATACACCATTAAAGAGCAAAAAATTGCGTGAAGCAATTGCGCTATCAATTGATAAAAAGAATTTAGCAAATGTAATTTTAAATGATGGATCAAAAGAAGCTGATTTCTTAGTACCAAAAGGCTTAGCAACTGGACCTGATGGTAAGGACTTCCAAGAAACGTTTAAAAATGGTTTGAAACCAGATGCTAAAAAAGCTGCAGCAGCTTGGGAAGAAGCGAAAAAAGAGCTTGGCAAAGATCAAGTTACAATTGAATTCTTAAACTATGATACTGGTAATGCGAAAAAAGTTGGAGAATATGTGAAAGATCAAATCGAGAAAAACTTAAAAGGTGTAACAGTTAACATTAAACTTCAACCATTTAAGCAAAAACTAAAATTAGAATCTGAGCAACAATATGATATTTCATATGGTGGTTGGAATCCAGATTATGCAGATCCAATGACATTCTTAGATATGTTTGAGTCTAAGCATTCTCATAACCAAATGAGCTTCTCAGATCCTAAATATGATGCAATGGTGAAAAAAGCTGGTACTGAATTAATGGGTGATGCAAAAAAACGTTGGGAAGAGTTAGGGAAAGCTGAAAAAACATTACTTGAAGAAGATGTAGCGATTGTACCTTTATATCAACGTGGAGATTCTTATGTTTTACAGCCAAATGTAAAAGGTGTAGTAAAACATAACATCAGTCCAGAATTTAGCTTTAAGTGGGCATACGTGACTGAAAAATAATAGAGTTGAAAAAGCATTTTAAAGTAGCTTAGCTACTTTAAAATGCTTT
>NZ_BOQD01000379.1 GCF_018332515.1 Bacillus hominis
CAGCTCCTTGTTTATTATGTTAAGACTCTTGCTTCATTTGCTCGTCTAAAATTTTCTTCATCATTACTATCATATCATCACGTAATTCTTCGTGCTGCAATGCCATTTCAATTGTTGTTTGAACAAATCCTAATTTTTCACCAACGTCATAACGCTTTCCTTCGAAATCATATGCAAATACACGTTGAATTTCATTTAAGCTTTGAATTGCATCCGTTAACTGAATTTCGCCACCCGCTCCAACTTGTTGCTGTTCCAAGAACATAAAGATTTCAGGAGTTAAAATGTAACGTCCCATGATCGCTAAGTTTGAAGGTGCAGTACCTTGCGTGGGTTTTTCAACGAAATTACGAACTTGATAACGACGTCCCTCTTGCTCTAACGGATCGATAATTCCGTAGCGATGTGTTTCTGCTTCAGGAACAGTTTGTACACCAATAACAGAAGAAAGTGTTTTGTCATACTCGTCCATTAATTGACGTAAACATGGTTTTTCAGCTTGAACGATATCATCGCCTAATAATACTGCAAATGGCTCATCACCAATGAATTTACGTGCACACCAAACAGCATGTCCTAATCCTTTTGGTTCCTTTTGACGAATGTAATGGATATCTACCATTTTAGAAGAAGCTTGTACTTTTTCAAGTAACTCATACTTTTTCTTCTCTAATAAGTTTTGCTCTAATTCAAATGCGTTATCAAAATGATCTTCGATAGAGCGCTTTCCTTTACCAGTAACGATAATAATATCTTCGATGCCTGATTTTACTGCTTCTTCTACGATGTATTGAATTGTTGGTTTATCTACAATTGGAAGCATTTCTTTTGGCATTGCTTTCGTTGCTGGTAAAAAGCGTGTCCCTAATCCCGCTGCCGGGATAATTGCTTTTCTCACTTTTTTCATGACAAATACCCTCGCTTTTCATTCTAATTCTCTTAGTAAGGTGCAAATTTATAACATTATCTCTTAATAATCCTCTACATCATACAAAACTATAAGAAAAGAGGAGGCCGTTCCCCGTTCTCCTCTTTTCTTATCAGTAGCACTCTATTCTATTATAAACGATTCATAATGTCTTCTTTAATAGTAAGTAACTTTTGTTCACTATTTTGTAAGGAATCATCTTGTACACCAAAGTAGAATTTAATTTTCGGCTCTGTTCCAGATGGACGTAAGCAGAACCAAGAACCATCTTCTAATTGATATTTTAACACATTTGATTTCGGTAAGTGAATCTCTTCCTTATTTCCATCTTGTAACGTTGTAATGATGCTTTCCTTATAATCCTCAACTGCAACGACTGTTAAACCAGCTACTTCTTTCGGCGGATTCTCGCGGAATGTTGCCATCATCTTTTGAATCTGTTCGGCACCATCTTTTCCTTTTAACGTTAACGATACAAGGTCCTCACGGAAGAACCCATACTTCTTAAATACTTCTAACAGACCATCGTATAACGTTTTATCTTGTGATTTGTAGTACGCAGCTACTTCACATACAAATAGGACGGATTGAACCGCATCTTTATCACGGCAGAATGGACGGATTAAATAACCATAGCTTTCCTCATAACCGAATTGGAATTCATATTGTCCGCTTTCTTCATACTGTTTAATTTTTTCACCGATAAATTTAAATCCAGTTAACGTATCAACTGTATCTAAACCGTATGCTTTTGCAATTGTACGGCCAATTTCAGACGTTACGATTGTTTTTAAAACAACACCGTTTTCTGGAAGAGTTCCATTTTCCTTCTTTTGTGATAATAAGTAATCAAGCATTAACGCACCTGTTTGGTTACCAGTTAACACTTGGAACTCACCATCGTGATTGCGAACTGCTACACCTAGACGGTCTGCATCAGGATCTGTTGCGATTAACACGTCTGCGCCTACTTTTTCACCGTCACGAATTGCATACTCAAACGCTGCATGCTCTTCTGGGTTTGGTGATTTTACTGTAGAAAAGTTTGGATCTGGTAACTCTTGCTCTTTTACAACTGTTACATCTGTAAATCCAACTTCTTCTAAACCACGGCGTACCGAAATATTTGATGTTCCATGTAATGGTGTAAAGACGATTTTTAAATCTTTTCCTACTTCTTTCACCATCTCTTTATTAATAATGACATTGTTCAATTCTGCCGCATATGCATCATCTACTTCTTGTCCAATTATATGTAATAAACCGTCAGCTTTTAATTGCTCAACATCAGCAACTTCAACTGTTAATTCATCTTCTACTGCATTTACGTAACTAATTAACTCATCAGCTTCTTTTGGAGGCAACTGCCCACCATCTTCACCGTATACTTTATAACCGTTATATTCGGGCGGGTTATGGCTTGCCGTAAGAACGATTCCACTTACTGTATGTAAATGACGAACTGCGAAGGAAAGCACTGGTGTTGGACGTAAGCTTTCAAATACATATGTTGTAATACCATGTGCACCAAGAGTAGCAGCTACTTCCATTGCGAATTCAGGTGATTTATGACGAGAATCATACGCGACAACAACACCGCGTTTTTTCGCTTCTTCACCTAATTTTTCAATAAACCTAGCTAATCCTTTCGTTGCTTTACGAACTGTATATACATTTAAACGGTTCGTACCAGCACCAAGTTCACCACGCATACCACCTGTGCCGAACTCTAGATTTTTATAAAAGCTATCCTCGATTTTCTTCTCATCCTGCTTCATGTTTTCTAGCTGTTCTTTTAATT
>NZ_BOQD01000380.1 GCF_018332515.1 Bacillus hominis
ATCTATATATAAATACATATTATTTAAATCTTTTGGTGAAGTTTTCATTTCAAATACAACGTCAGTAGTTAAAGAGAATTCGTGTGGAACATTTTTATAGTGCTCGTCACCTATCGGATGAGCTTCACCTTCATATTTCTGACCAGTTTTTTCATCTTGTATGAAATATTTTATTTCCGAAAGATCAATAGTTTGTCCATCGTCTCGAACATTATTAATCATAACACGAGTTGTTAGGCGCCACTCTTTGTCTATTTTTTCAAATTTTGCATTTTCAACTGTTGCTCTATAGTATTCATTTTTAACAATTTCCCCATAATGCATTGCGTTTTTTTCAAAAGTGCTTTTTTCTTTTTTGGGTGTAGAATTACCGTTACATCCTGCCATGATTCCTGTAAATATTAATGCTGTACAAGTTACTTTAATTATAGATTTCATAGTAATCCCTTTCTGTATTAAAAAGTAAAACATAGGAATAATTTTACATCAATAGGAAGGTAAATGGAAGTATGTTTGTGGAATATGCAAATATACATTTATTTCGTTTTCAGGTTAATGGGATAGAAATAGGGAGAAAAACTGTATAAAGCTGAATAAATAAGAATTGAAAATATTGTAATACAGAAAAAGCATGCATATAATTAAAATAAAGATTAAATTTCTGAATCTTCAATAATGGTGGTGGGAAGATGTTTACTGAAGAGCGTAGAGAGAAAATTTTAGAGTTACTTAAGAAAGATGGAAGGGTAATCGCTAAAGATCTTGCGGAAAGTTTCGATATGTCTATTGATTCTATAAGAAGAGATTTGTCTATTATGGAGAAGGATGGCTTGTTAAAAAGAACACATGGAGGTGCAATCGAACTTGCTAGAGTAAGGAATTTAGCTGCCGAACCATCGAAACGTTATCGTGATAGTTCACTAGATGAAGGAGCGATTGCGAAAGTTGCTGCATCATTCATACAAGAAGGAGATTCCGTTTTTATTGGCGGGGCATCTATTCATTATGCGATGTTAAAGTATTTACCTGAAACATCATTTACAGTTGTTACAAATTCTATAGAAATTGCTAGTACGTTACGGGAATATAAGAACATTGATACGTACTTAATTGGTGGAAAGGTGAAACCATCAGGAAATATGACAGATACACTTGCCTCAGAAATGATAAGTCGATTCTCAATTGATCTGTATTTTTCTACAGGTGGCGGCATTTCATTGAATGGTATAAGTACTGCAACGCCGGAAGTTGCTTATTTTAGTAAAACAGTAAGTAAAATTGCTAGAAGAAACATTTGTTTAGCTCCTCATACTAAACTCGGAATAGACTGCTTTATAAAAGGAGAGTCACTGATAGAAATTGACCTTATAATAACAGATGGAGACGCTAGTAAAGAAACGATTCAAGAATTTGAGAAACAAGGTAAAGAAATTGTAATAGCATCAATAGACTGCATTTAAAAGGAGTTTGAAATGATTATAAAAAGACAAGAGTTTCATATAAATGGATTAGCTTATACGATTCGTTCTGCAGCTGAAACGGATGCTGAGCAATTATCGAAGATTAGAGTTCAGATCGATGGCGAAACTGAAAATATGGATAGAGAAGCTGGAGAGGGATTTATAGATAAGATAGGGTTTCAAAAAATAATAAAAACGGATAGTGAAGAGATAAAGAATCTCTTTTTAGTTGCAGAAGTGCACAACCAAATCGTAGGATTTTCAAGATGTGAAGGATCAAATTTGAAAAGATTATCCCATAAAGTAGAGTTTGGCGTTTGTATTTTAAGAGAGTTTTGGGGATATGGAATCGGTAAAAGTCTCTTGCAACAATCTATTCATTGGGCTGATGAAAATGGAGTGAAAAAGATATCATTACAAGTGTTAGGGACAAACGAAAAAGCCATTCAGCTGTATAAAAAATTAGGGTTTGAAGTAGAAGGTATTTTGAAAAATGATAAAAGGCTGTCGGGTGGGAAGTATTATAATACGGTAGTAATGGGAAGGTGTATTTGAGTCTGTTCATGAAAGAGGTGAAAATGTATGTTTTACAGAAGAAAGTACTATATAGTAAGGAATGAATTTGTAGAAATATTTAATGAGCATTTTACTAACACGAACTTACCTAACCAGTTAAAGCATGGTTCCAGGCTAATAGGACGCTGGATGAAAGATAATAATGATGGTACAACAGAAATATTCGCCATATGGGAATATGATAGTTATGAGCAGTATAAAGAAATTGAATCGAAAATAAGAAATGACGAGAAGCATATTAGAAGAATACATGAATGGTATGAAAAACATGGCGGGAAAGAATATGTTTTACAGGAGTACATAGTAGAGATGAAAAATGAAGAGTTACTATGTACTGTAAAGTGATAAAGGGGTGAGGGATAATGGGAATTAAAACAAAATTATATTTTAGTTTAGCATCCACTATTTTATTTACAATAGCGGTGATAGTTTTCTTTATAAACGGCAATCCACAAAAGTGGTTTTGGTTATGTATTTTCTTTGCGTCCATTATGCAAAAT
>NZ_BOQD01000381.1 GCF_018332515.1 Bacillus hominis
TGTGGAGTTGAAAATATAATATGAAAGTGAATAAGGTTTTCACTTAAAGAAATTACAAGGTGAGTAGTATTTGTTCCTAAATCAATTTCCATTTGCATGGGAATTTAAATGGAAAAAGAACCATATAAAATTATGAAGGGGGGAAAGTCATAAAATGCAGAGAATGAACAATTATTTTCGTGCTCGTGCGAGTATGGTATACATGATGACTAATAATGAAGTAATGAATCACATTGTTGCTTTTCATATGGATACGAATGGAATGCTCACCTTTTTAGGTTCTTACCGAACTTACGGAAGAGGTACTGGTATAAAGGAAGTTTCTACAGAAACGGCAAACGATGGTATAGATCCTCTAGCATCACAAGGTTCTCTGACTTTGTCCAGTGATGGTCGTTTCCTATTTGCAGTTAACGCAGGCAGTCATAGTATCAGTAGTTTTATCATAGCAGATAACGGGGTGCCGATTTTCGTGGATGTAAAGCCATCAGGAGGTGCTCAGCCCAATAGCATTGGTGTGTATGATAATCTTCTCTACGTGTCCAATGTAGGTAATGCTGCAAACAATTTTGCATCAAATATTACTGGATTTCACATAGATGATAAGGGAAACCTTACACATATTCCAGAATCCACTCATGCTCTCAGTACCTTTAATGCTCAGCCCGCGCAAGTTCTCTTCACCCCGGATGGTAGTAAAATCGTTGTCTCCGAGCTTACATCAAACCATCTCAGTGTCTTCCATGTAAATAAAGATGGTACGGTTACAGGACCAATTGTTAATGATTCTTACGGTAAAGGCCCATTGGGTGCTTACTTTCTATCGTCCGGAATTCTCTTAGTTACAGAAGCAGTTTCAAATGCGTTGTCATCTTATTCATTGAGCAATGACGGTACTCTTCATGTAATCAGCGGCTCTATACAAAACGGATATAAAACTGCTTGTTGGGTTATAACAACGAAGGATGAACGTTTTGCCTATACTACGAACACTTTAAGTGGCACCATATCCACCTACCAGATTGCCCCCAATGGAGTACTGTCAGTAGTGAGGCATATTACTAGTACACCGCCGGGGACAGCACCAGGTCTTCCGATGGATGTTGGAGTGAGTAAAGATGGACGACATTTTTACACCCTTAACGGAAATCAGGGGACAGTGTCAGCATTTAATATTCAAAGTGATGGTAGTCTAGTAAGGTTGCAGGTTGTTGCTTCATCCAATTTTCCTTACTTTGGGTCGCAAGGCTTAGCTGTTCTTTAACTCTATTGGGTTCACTATAATCGTGTGAAATTGAAAAATATATGACGGTGTATGAATAGTAGACATGTAGATGAATTAGGAACCTTTGATTAAACAGCAATTGTCCACCTTACTTACGTAAAACGGAAAAACCCCCCTATAGAAAATTGATAGGGGGTAGGGAAAATGTTTAAGAGAAAGACTGATTTTGAGCAGGTTTAATAAATTGTTCTGGGTTTTCAACAAGCCCGCATACAGCACATTGGACGCGGTAAGTAGGTCCTTGATAAGCCATATGAAAAGCGTTCATCGTCTCATTTGTGTATTCTTCTTCTACTTGACCAGTTTGTGGATTTAATTTCACTGGTTTTACTTGTTGCTCAAGAATATTAAAGCGAGTTCGGTTCGTTTTACAGCTTGGACATAGCATTGGTTCCATATGTATACACCTCCATTTGTAGCATTTCTTAAGCGGTATGAATTTATGCAAGTAAAAAAACTTTCTCAATATAAATAGGTGTTTAATATATTTAAAATTCAGAAAAAATAAAATATAATAAATGTAAGAACTGGTTATGTCCAAACCAAATCTCCTGTTTTATGCCAATAAGCTGGGGGCCGAGAAATCGGCCTCATTTTTTTGTCCTTATGAAACAAGGTTATTTGAAACATTTGTCGAATTTTTAGGGGGATAGATAAAGGGGGATTTAAAATGGATTTGAAAATGAAATACATCATTTTATATGTAGAAAAGTTTGAGGAATGTTTAAAATTCTATAAAGATATTTTACAGTTACCAATAAAAGCAGAGCACGGTACATATATTGAGTTTGAGACTGGATCTACAATTTTAGCGATGAATACTCGAGAGGATGTTAAGGAGTTAACAGGACTACCTCTTACAGAAGGTGTACTACAATCTTCTCATTTTGAAATAGGGTTTGTTGTAGAGGATGTAAAGGAAACGATTGAGAAATTAAAAGAACAAGGGGTGAAAGTTCTAGTTGAGCCAATCGTAAAACCGTGGGGACAAACGATTGCCTACATTGCCGATCCAGACGGTAATTATATTGAAATTTGTAGTTCATTAGAATAGAAGGAGAAAAAGAGGATGGGGTTTCCAAAATTAGAAACAGAACGCTTACTATTAAGAGAACTTACACTATTAGATGCAGAAACGATGTTCCATTATTTTTCAAAAGAATCCGTTATTCGTTATTTCGGGATGGATTCTTTCGAAAATATTGAGCAAGCGAAAACAACGATTCAAACGTTCAAAAATCGTTATGAAGAGGGAAGTGTGTTTCGCTGGGGAATTGAGAAAAAGGGGACCGGCCAATTAATCGGAACGTGTGGATTTCATTTAATTAACAATCACCACAAAAGGGCTGAAATTGGTTATGAATTAGATGATACATATTGGGGAAATGGATATGCATCTGAAGCGCTTCAGGCCATTTTAACTTATGGATTTGAATCGTTACAGCTCATAAGAATCGCTGCTGTCGTATATGTAGAAAATAAAGCTTCTCAAAAGTTGTTATTGAAAGCAGGGTTTCAAGAAGAAGGGTTACTTCGAAAACATATGATTCAAAATGGTGTTGCCCATGATACAATTTTATACTCATTATTAAAAGAAGAATGGCAGAAGTAATGAGTACAAGTGAACTTATAAATGTTATGAAGAAATATACAGAAAACAGATTTATTTTAGGTATAGATGGTTTAAGTCGATCGGGAAAAACAACATTTGTAACAAATTTAAAGGAAAATATGAAACAAGAGGGCATCCCGTTTCATATTTTCCATATTGATGATCATATAGTGGAGCGAAATAAACGCTATCATACAGGATTTGAAGAGTGGTATGAGTATTATTATTTACAATGGGATATTAAATGGCTGCGGCAGAAATTTTTTCAAAAGTTACACAGTGAAACAAATTTGAAGTTGCCTTTCTACCGCGATGATACCGATACATGTGAAATGAAAAAAGTACAGATTCCTATTGTAGGTGTAATTGTAATTGAAGGAGTCTTTTTGCAGCGAAAAGAATGGAGAGATTTCTTTCACTATATGGTGTATTTGGATTGTCCAAGAGAGACAAGGTTTCTTCGTGAGAGTGAGGAAACGCAGAAGAACCTTGCAAAGTTTAAAAACAGGTATTGGAAAGCAGAGGATTATTATTTGGAAAGTGAAACACCGGAGAAGAGAGCGGACTTAGTCATAAAATAATTTGAAAATAGTAGGATTAGTTATTAAGTAGAAATATAATGGCAGATAAAGTGGTAGTGTCCACTTTATCTGTTTTTTTATACCATCCAAATTTTGGTTATCTGTGCTAAAATAATTTCATAATTATATAGAAGGGGGATGATAGGATGGACACCGAAATAGTTCCCAAAAAGAAGTACAGTATAATAAGCTATATATCTTTACTCATCGGCATTTTGTGTTTTCTGTTCGTTTTTATAACACCGACAAGGATAGCGAATGCAGGTAATATAGTGGGAGATTATATAACGATTGCCCTAACAGGTGTAGGTATCATACTTTCAATAATCACAATGACGAAAAAGACAGAGAAGAAGGGGATTGCTATTATTTCATTAATACTGTCCTCATCGTTCTTTATATTTTGGATAATCGCGATTATTTTATTATTTACTGGTCAAATTAATTTTGCACCGTAATAAGCAATAAAAGAGTCCTTCATACAAGAAGGACTCTTTTTATTCGGTATCTTCAGGTTGATATTCTAAAATATCCCCAGGTTGGCATTCTAATGCTTTACAAATAGCATCCAAAGTCGTAAGTCTAACTGCTTTTGCTTTTCCGTTTTTTAATATGGAAAGGTTAGCCATTGTAATTCCAACCTTCTCTGAAAGTTCAGTTACGCTCATTTTTCTTTTCGCTAGCATTACATCAATATTCACGATAATTGCCATGTTATTCACCTCAGACCGTTAAATCATTTTCTGATTTTATATCTATCGCATCTTTTAAAAGTCTTTGGAGAACGGCAGCAAAGACTGCGATAACCATTGAAGCAAAGATTAGGAGCATGCCAAATATAATAATACCTGGTGCGTCATCTCTCTCTGCTACAAGATAGAAGAGTGGCATGCCTACCACATATAAAATACTGATTGTTACTGCGCAGTGTTTTATCTTTTTTAAAGCTCTAACAGATAATTTCGAGAAGGCGTTACCCTTGTCAATATAGCTCACAAGTTTAAAAGCTTGATACAGAGCGAAATAAAAAGGTACCACTGTTGCATACAGATTGATTAAAATAAGATATTTTATATATGCAATATCGGGATACAATTCCGCTGCATAGTTCCCTATGTTAGGGACTAAAAATATACATAAAGCAAGAACAGGGATTCCAATAAGGATAATAGCTGTCTTTAAAAAGAGTGTTGATCCTTGTTTCATATAAAGCACCTCATTTAAATATTATCTATTTAATCTAACATGATATTTATCGTTTAACAATAAATTTTTATTTATTTTAATCGTGTTTTTATTGTTAAACCAATTTTAAATTTTAATGAAGATAATCGTTCCTTCTTTCTGTAAATGATGTTATGTTAAAAGTAACGATTAAGTTTTTTTATCCCGCTATTTGTGGGAGTCGGGCTGCTCGTAAACGCCCGATTGGTG
>NZ_BOQD01000382.1 GCF_018332515.1 Bacillus hominis
ATATAATCTTTCTTATTATAATTTAAATGATTTAACTGAAATAATGAATAAAGGTAATAAAAATATTGAGGTAAAAAAATTAGAATTTCCAACATTTAAAGTTGAAATTCAGAAATGGTTAAACTTCCATATAAATTGGCAAAATGATATTGATTATATCGAAAAAACAAATCATACATTTTACGGTGCATATGTTGATAGTGATATAAAAGGTTCTGTATGTGTAAATGAACAAGGAAAAATTAGTTTTATTTTCATAGACAAAGATTATAGAAATATTGGTGTTGGGACGAAATTATTACAGGTAGCAAGTGAAGAATTAAAGTTATCAAGTTTATCAATTGGGTTTCCAAACAACAATTTACTCGAAGGTTTTTTAAAGAAATCTGGATTTGAAAAGAATTCTTTAGCGCAATATGAAATGTATTTATTGCTATAAAAAGCGGAAGGAATTATTCTTTTCGCTTTTTATTTTGCACTATAAACGTAAGCGTCAAATATTCCCCACCTACTATTTGTAAATAACCCATGAGATAATCTCCTTACATACTATATGTGGAAGTTTTTTTATGGTAAGACACCGATTAAAGAAAGAATGGGATACTTATATTCAAAACTATAAAAACAGTGGATTATCAAAAGTTGCCTGGTGTCAAAAACAGAACCTACCGGTTCATCGCCTATATTACTGGCTGAAAAAATTATCGCCTGAAACGGAAGAGCAAAATGTAAATGGGCGTGTGAATTGGCTTTCTATGAATGTCCCTGACGTAGAAGAAAACATACATGCTACGATTCGAATTCACATGCAAGAAGCAACCATTGAATTAGATGTGCCTTTTACTCCGCAAGTGCTCTTACAAGTGATGCAGGCGGTGAAACAACAATGATGTCTGAAATCGCAATTGAAAAAGTATATCTTGCACAAGGGGCAACAGATTTACGTAAATCAATTGATGGACTAGTGGCTATTGTAAACGAAGAATTTGAGTTAGATCTCTTTTCTTCCTGTTTATTTGTTTTTTGCAATCGCTCACGCGATAAGCTAAAAATTCTGGTTTGGGAACATAATGGTTTCTGGTTGCACTATCGCAGATTGGAAAAGGGAACGTTTTACAGGCCAACTGAGCATAGGGGTGTACCACTTACTATATCAAGACGACAATTGAGATGGCTTCTTGATGGATTTTCTTTTCAAAAAAACAAGGGCATCAAGCCGTACATGCGAGATCCATTCTATAAAAATCATATATGTAAAAGGAATTTGGATAATTTTGTCGAATGGATTTATCTATGAAAACAACACTCTCACATTCAAACCAACCCACAATTATTGTTTATTAAATTAAAGGAGATATTCGAATATAGCTTAATGCATATGTATTGGGATAAAGAAGAATTAACTGAGGAACAAGTACGGATAATGATTCTTTATAGAATGAAGATCGAAAATAATCATTCTTTCATTAACATATAACACAGATGTTGTTCAACTACACGGTTATCATAGTTGAACAACATCATGTAATTACTAGTTTATTTTTAGGTATATTCTACATTTCATCTTTTATAAATTGATGTTCCTTCCCATGTCTTTTCTTAATTAAAATAGCTTTATACAAAGATGCTATACCTAATACAGCAAATACGACGATTATAGGAATACGAACAATATGCGAAAAGTAGCGTGGGAGAAAGAAAAGACGAACTTTTTCATCTACACTAAATATCTCAAAAATTAACGGTATTATACTTTGATGAATCAAAAAAAAGATACCCATAAATACTAATAGAACAACAACAGCAAGTTTTTTCTTAGGTAATTCAGCCGCCATTCTGTTATTTTTCTCTTTGTTATCATCGCGCAATATTTTCATGCCACTTTTCATTGCAAATAGCAACTCAGGGCCACTTTTTTCAAGTTTTAAGTAAGCAATTCGACCAAGCCACCAAGCTAAAAACACTCCTGTACAAATGCCAGTCGGTACACCTAGCCATTGTAAGGGCTCTATATGTAGTAATGTCCCAATCCATACAACTAACAAAGCGGGTATAGCTGTTGCTAATACCATCACCATCATTAACCACGTTGTTATAAACATTTTACTGGCACTCATATCATCACCTGAGATAACGGTTCCTCTTCCGCGGCGATGAGGATCAGTTATTGGGATTAAGTTAAATACAGAAAACAACATAATAAGACCTGCAGCTCCACCGAGTAATGCCGGAATTATCGCAAATACCCAAGGATAAACGAAAGTAAGTCCGCTATAGATAGTGAAAATAATTGTTGTTAAAATTGCAATCGGGCCAATAGCTATCAACCAAGCCAATTGACGACCACGCACATCAATCCGTTCTGCGCCAGGTGTCGTTAATGTTAACCATAATGCACTCCCATCAAACCCATATATATTGCAGGCAAACATACTTGTGAAAACAATCATAATTACCCCTGCCCAAGGCATTAAATACGATATATGAGCACTTGTAATTAAAATACCATAAAACACTCCTATCCAAATACCCATCCGGAGGAAACGGCCTCGTTGTGGATCTCTTCCCCAACTTTTTAATTCTTTAGTTATTATTGCTCCAATTTTCTTTTCTGAAAAGATTCGTAGAGCTTTTCTATGTTTATTAATAGTAATCGTATTTTGGATTTTCTTAGTATCCTTCACTGTACTTTTCATCAGTAATGTCGTCCATATAAATAAAAGCAGTCCGCATAATATTGTTAGAACAATTAATAAAACAAAAGCTAATAACCAATTAGATTGAATAGCAAACTCTACAGCAAGTATCGCCCAACTAGACGGAAACATGTAAAGAAATGTAGGTTCGTTAAGTGTTATCCCATTAATAGCAGGAAGTGCATACCAGCCTACATTTAAAAACGCAATGATGAAACCAAAGAGCATTGCTCCAAATTCCATACCAATCCTTGATTTCATCGTCTCACCAATTATACTAACTACTACTTTTGATAACAGCACAACAAATATTAACTGTAAAATAATTGCTGGAACTGCAACTATAGTTGCAGATAAACTAGCCCTAGCTGCGTAAATTAATAATCCTATGAATGCTATAAGACTAGCAAGTGGGCCTAATCCTATAAAAGCTACAGCGAGTAAAGCCCTAGCAAGTTTAAATGAAGTGAGTGGAAGCAGCGCGAAATATTCAGGACGTAACATTCCATCGCCCCCAGTAAGAAGTGGGCCCAAAATCCACCCTACTGTCCACAAAGCGAATATCACATATAGAATACTTTTTGAAACGTTATGTTCCGTAGGATAGAAAGAAAAGAGCAAGATGGTTCCAATTGCAATCAATAAACCAACTATTCCTGTAATAATTAAAAGAACTGCTTTACCACTATTCATTGAATTTTTTAGCATTGATAACTTCATTCGAATCAAAACACTAGCCAAGACAGTTCTCCTCCTTTAACAGCAGGGACGCCTACTAACTGAACGAAAATGTCTTCGAGCGTTTCTTCACCGCAAACATCTACCATTGTTCCTGAAGATACCACTTTTCCTTTGGAAATAATTGCAACGTGATCACAAAGTTGTTCAACTAACGCCATGACGTGACTTGAAAATACTACTGAACCACCAGAACTAACAAATTTCTGTAAAATCTTTTTAATAGTAGTTGCAGAAATAGGATCTACTGCCTCAAATGGTTCATCGAGAATGAGTAATTTCGGTGCATGGAGGAGTGCAAGTGCAAGACCAATTTTTTTACGCATGCCAGTAGAATAATTGATAACTAGCGTTCCTTCAGCATTATTCAATTCTAGTATTGTAAGTAATTCTTCTGTTCGTCGATTAACTTCTTTGGCACTCATTCCCCTTAACAGGCCCATATATGTTAATAATTCGCGACCAGTAAGTCTTTCCGGCAAGGCCAATCCATCTGGTAATACCCCGATCAATGTCTTTGCTTGTGCAGGACTTCCCCAAACATCAACCCCAAAAACTTTAGCGTTCCCGCCATCTGGTCGTAATAAACCAACAGCCATCGACAACGAAGTAGTTTTTCCTGCCCCATTAGGGCCAACAACTCCATAAAAAGATCCCCTCGGAACAGTTAAATCAATATGATTGACTGCAATAAACTCGCCGAATTGTTTATACAACTTCAAAATTTGTAGCGCGGGAGCAGATTCCTCCCATTCAGGTTCCCCTGAAATCGATTCAAAAGATTTCATAAAATGGACTCCTTCTTTGCAAATTTAATATCTGATTGTAAATCTCAATACCTTTACTCATTTGTTTGTATTGTTAGAACGTATTTAATTTAAAAATTAAAATATCGAAAGTTTTTCTCTAATTACAATACTGTGCTACCAGATCATTCAAATATTCAATGTTTGTAGCAGATACATTTTCAGATATTCTAGCCGCAATAATAATAGGTGCCCATTGAAAAATCTCATTTCTTGATATTCCGGTATTCCTGCAATATATATGTAAATACATTTCAGCTAATTCTACCGAAGATTGTGAGTACAACAAGTATGTTCGAAACACATCTGCACGAATATCACCTAAACTAGCATCAACTCAATCTATAGTTTTCATATTATCATTACTCATAATTAAATTAAACAGATGAAAATCCCCATGACATAATCTAGGTTCAAACACGATTGAATCCATTGTGCTCAATATATTCTTCTTTTGTTTCTCATCTAGATTTTGAACAGATTGAATTTGACGATAAAGTCTCTCTTCCATCTGTTCTATTTCATCCGAGCTTACAGAAATAGCATGAATCTTTTGTTGTTCATTAACACACATACTTATGTAATGCTCGGCTTCACTTAAATTATTTAGCAGAAGCTCACCAACACTTTTTCCTTTTACATATTCCATAATAATAGCTTGTCTACCTTGTATCTCTGTAACTTCGAATACTTTAGGAACGTGTAAACCACGTGAATATGCATACTGCTGTTTTTGTGCTTCATATAGAGATTCTGTATTAGGGAGGTATTCTTTAAATAGTTTCACAACTTTATTATCACAAAGATAAATTTCAGCCGTATTTCCTTTTGCTATCGGATTTCCTAAATTCAATTCATTTCTCTTCTTACAGTAAATTAGTATTACACCCTACACTCCACTATAAATTCAGTGTAATTATGCTGAATCCCTTCTTCATGAAAATGCAAAAAACTTACCACTTCCTATAATTATATAGAAAGTGGTAAGTTTAATTTTCTAGGAATATCGGAATGAAAATCTGGTGTTTCATTAAAAAAATGTTTTAGACTATAGAATAAAGTATTAGACTGTTAAAAAATAGTTGTAGACTGAAGAGGTGTTTTCCATAAATCCCGATATAGGAAGTTGAAACTTTTTATTCCTTGCTCAATTAAAGCACCTAGTTAGTTCAACTGGGATTTTATAAGGTATACATTTATACAAAAGAACAGAAAGTAATCAAATGTAATACAAAAAATATGATTTCAACAGAATATATATTAAAAATATTAATTCCCTTACTTTCAAAAAGAGTTAATATGTCTAAAGGTTGAAGAAAAATTAAATTTCTTCGATTTTTTTTGAAATCTACTTAAAATATTGTCTTCATGTGGGTATATTGCATTTTAGGTAAAATAATAACTGTGTATTATGAGTAATAATAAAGAAAGTGAATAAAGCGGAGGGAGGAAAAGGTGATTACCAGTGTTTTTACAAGTATAGATGATGAAGAATTAATTATAGGCAAAATAACAGAATATCGCATGAAAAATTCCGACTTATTTTCCCAACTCCTATAAAAGTTTTTTCTATATGGGGGGATAAGTAAAAACAACAGAAGTTTTGTTACCTCTCTTATTGAGTTAACTGACACTTTAGTTGAAAAAGGAAAATATATAGTAAACATAGAATATATTAATACATAAAAAGATTTATGAGGTGAAAGTGATGGCAATTAAGCAAGACGAAATTAAAGTAGTAGTCGGAGCTGGAGTATTTAATAATAATCCAGGTTGGGTTCAAACTCAAGAAGATGAACTTAATTTACTAGACAATACCACTTGGGAAGCAAGATTTGAATACAATTCTATTTCAGCTATTTTAGCTGAGCATGTATGGGAACATCTTATTTTTGAAGAAGGTGTAAAAGCAGCTGAAATTTGTTATAAATTTTTAAAGCCATCAGGTCATATTCGGTGTGGAGTCCCTGATGCATTTTTCCGAGATGAAACCTACCAAAATATAGTTCAAATAGGCGGACCTGGTCCGAAAGACCACCCAGCTGCAAGCCATAAAATCGTTCATAATTATAAAACATTAATGAAAATGTTTGAAATCGCTGGATTCGAGGTAGTTTTACTTGAATATTGTGATGAAAATGGTAAATTTTATTACAATGAATGGGATGCAAACGATGGTGTTATTTTCCGTTCGAAAAGGTATGATTCTAGAAATAGAGGCGATAAACTTGGTTTTCCATCGCTAATT
>NZ_BOQD01000383.1 GCF_018332515.1 Bacillus hominis
AATTGTTGATGCGATTAAAAGGTAAGTCATTCACCTAAAGTAGGTGTTAGTTCTATCAGTTCATTAGTCGCAAATGCGTTTTTTTATTTGTGATGTAATTCTATGTTTAACAAGGAAGCAGACATACATAATAAGTTATTTTGAACATTACATAACTTGATTTGAATACTATATTAGCGCTTCTTAACACCATTTACCTTAAAGGAAATTGCTTTCAAATATTAAATGGGAAAATCATATAAAGTAAATAAATCTACGTTTTCTCATGTTGAATTTTTTTGTAAAAATGTTGAGGTACGCCTATTGTAATAAACACATGGAGAGAATATATAATAAATCAATCAATGTTCAAGTTACCATTCCCACATTAAATT
>NZ_BOQD01000384.1 GCF_018332515.1 Bacillus hominis
GATACAGAGGCAGTCGGATTTTATAAAAAGTGTAGGTTTAAGATTAAAAGTCTGGGAGAAAAATATCCGGGGGTGGAAAGATTTCATTGCTATCTTGAGAATGAACAGTTTAAAAGTATGCGAAATATGTAATTTTACATATTTAGTTTAGTTTGAAAAAAATGATATATACAGTATATAATAAAAATAATTGGAAAAATATAGATAAATAGAAATTAGGTGTATAACACATGAGAATGGATAAAAGCAAATTTGTGAAAATTGCAGCTTCAATAGGAGTGTCATCTTTTTTATTAACAGGATGTGCTGATAATGATGAAGAGAGCGCACAAAAAGAAAGTAGTGCGGTAAAAACAGATGGTACGAAGCAAGAAAGCGAACAAGAAACATTAAATTGTGATGATAAAGCGCCAACGACAGAAAATATAGAAAAAGAAGAATTATGTAGAGATAATAATTCACCTGCTTCATTTAATAATGAGAGCTCCCATCTGCCAATACTTCCGTTCGTTGCTGGATATTTATTAGCAAGTAAGACGTCGAATATGTATAGTACTGCGAAACCAAATCTTATAAAGAAGCCATATACAAATAATATTATCCCATACCGTGAAAAGGATGAGCGAAGAAGTGGTGGCAGTGGTGGTGGGTATTACGGTGGCACTAGTAGCAATAATGATTCTTCAAAGAAAGTGGATTTAAATAAAGAACAACCGAATAGTTCAAATAAAGTAACAACAGATTCAAACACGTCAAAATCATCTACTACGCAAACACCGAAAGTGAATTCTGGTTCAAGTGGAATTGGAAACGCAAAAGCACCAGCTGGATCCTAATTTGAAAGGATAATGGAGAAATGTATACAGAACAAGAACAGGAAGCTTATATGAAAATATGGTTTTCTCTTGCAGAAGAGGCTAGTAGAAATGGATTTACGTGGCCAAGTCTTTTAGAGAATGAAGAATGGAATCAATATATGGCAACTGGTATGTACCGGATGCCAGTACGTACATATACTGCAATTTCTAAAGCGACGGAAGAAATTATGTATGTGTTATATAAAACATATCAATACATTACAAATACCCCAGAGCAATTTCAACAACTCGGATTTCCGCCAGAAACGTGGGAAATTGGAAGAATGAAACAGGCTGGTTTATTCTCATATTTTACAAGATTCGATTTCATTGTAAATCATGACGTTATTAAATTAATTGAAGTAAATTGCGATACTCCGACTGGATATTTAGAACCATCTGTTGCTAATGAAGTATTGTGTCGTTATCACGATGTGAATCATCCGAATCATATTGAAGAACATATTGTGCAAGCTTGGGAACAAATTAAACATGATTACAAAGTAAGCCCTGACGAAACGATTTATTTTACAAGCTACGATTGGCATGATGAAGATCATCAAACAGTTCAGTTTTTAAGAAGTTATTGCTTACAACAACAAACCGATTATGTAGGAATACAAAATATCGTTGTTGCAGATGATGGAATATACACTCCGGCAGGCGATAAAATTAAATACTTATATCGTTTATATCCAATTGAATATTTAGTTGTAGATACTGATAAAAATGGTAAAAGAATTGGTCTGCAATTTTTAGATCATATCGCACAAGGAAGGGTGCAAATTATTAACCCACCAGCTGCTTTTGTTATGCAAAATAAAGGTATGCTCGCATTAATTTGGCAACTTTATGAAGATGAAGTTTTCTTTGACAAAGAAGAACGAGAGATCATTAAGAAATATTTCCTTCCAACGTATTTTACAAATAAACGATTTTTAGAAAGAAAAGAATCTTATGTTTCAAAACCATTATTTGGCCGCGAAGGCGGCGGAGTATCTATCTATGAAAATGATGAACTATTAGCTGAAGATCAAACAGAGTATTATTTTGAACAACGAAAAATATATCAGCAATATGTAGACATGCCTGACTATACAATTGATACGTGGGATGGACCGTATACTGGTAAACTACTTATCGGTTCTCATTGTATTAGCGGAAGGGCCGCTGGACTGTTTTTACGAGTAGGTGAAAGAATAACAGGGAATTTATCAATGTTTACTGGAGTTACGATTGAAGGATAGCAACAGTTGAATTAAAAGGTAATTAACAAAGAGCGCATCATTTGTAATGCGCTCTTTCATATGAGTATAAAGTTTAAATTAAGATTGCTAGAGTGAAAGTTTTTCATTGCTGTGATGTAACGCTTTCATTTTGTTTCATTTCAAAATTTTCTTACCATCTTCATCTACAATTTTAATAGAATCTCTAAGTTTAGGCACACCGATATACATAACAGGGTTTTTATCTTTTCCTTTGTTTTTTTCAATACGTAAGACGATAACCGATGTATCTTTTTCGTCTTTAACTTCTTTTACTGTAATTTTATCATTTTTATACTTTTCCCCAAATGCTAAATATACCATTCTCTTTCCTTCACTAATGCTATCATTTGAGTAATGGATCATAGTTGGATCTTCTTGTGCTTTTTCGTATAAGTTTGAAGGACCATATCCACCTTCGTTATATCTAGACTTTTCTAACACCCAAAAATCTTCATATTCATTATTAGAAAAAGTACAACCACTTAAGCTAATCATTCCTAATATGAAA
>NZ_BOQD01000385.1 GCF_018332515.1 Bacillus hominis
AATTGTTACGTTTGAGAATATGTAAAGGGGATATATTATACAATAAAAAAATCTCCAAGGTATTTTCCAGGGAGATGAATTATAGTTTTCTAATAGAAATGACTTAAATCAGTAACCCCAATATGGAGGGAAATAGTATGAATCTTGATAATATAGATTTTGTGGTTGAGATGGGGGCTGAGTTGATGAGTTTATCGTTCTACGGTTTTGATTACAGTTTGCTGAGGGACCAATTACTGTAGTAGATTGAATTGGAGAAATGGCTTGTTTCCATTGTTGTTCATCGAGACAGTAAGTATGAGCCATCATATTGGCTGGAGTTAATCTTAAAATATCAGAACCAAAAATAACTTCTGGGGTTGGAGCATCGAAAATCGCTAATAAATGAGTATTATCTGCTGTAGCAATTTCATAATGCCACCATGCTTGCGGAATGTTGGCAACTTGCCCTGGTTTTATCGGTAAGTTTAATATTTGATTCGTAAATGGATTAAGTAAAGAAACGACAGCAGATCCTGAAATACAGTAAACAAGTTCAGCTGCATTTTGATGGATATGTGGTTCTACAACATTTCCTGTACTTAAGTAAATATCTAATAATGAAGTGTTTTCTAAAGTATTTAACTGTTTTATGCCAAGTACGTTTATATAATTTTGGGCATCTTTCTTAAAAAAATTACTTTTACTTAAATCATGAGTGAAATTGGTTGAGGGGGATGTGTAGTCGATATTGGAAGTCATCTGTATTACCCGCCTTTCTTATGTTGTATTGCAATTTGAAATTAGGGTATGAGTCTAGTTATTGAAACGTGAAAGGGGTGATGGTTTTAGTTTGTACAATAATAAAATCGTTAGTATGTATACAGTTTGATTGGATCACGATGAAATAGTATAACATTAGTTTGATTGCGAAATAAAGTGCTATTAATTACAATTAATGTAATTAATAGCGCTTTTTTATTATGGAATACAAGGGGAGTATGAGGAATGAATAATACTATTTTAAAAGAGTTAGAAGTTGAATTGAAAAATCACTTTAAACCGTTTTTGAATGCACCTGCAACAATAGAAGAAATTCAATATGTCGAAAGTGAAATGGGAATTTCGTTTCCAGCTGAATTACGTATGCTTTATCTCGCACATAACGGTGAGGTTAGATCTGGACCAGGATTATTTTTTGGGTTGCCATTTCTCTCGTTAGATGAAGTTTTAGATGAGTGGAGAATATGGAAAAAGGTTGAAGATGGAGGACCATTTGATATTCTATACCAACAAATTATATTAAAGAAAAATATGCAAATAAAAAATGGATACCAATTAGTAA
>NZ_BOQD01000386.1 GCF_018332515.1 Bacillus hominis
AGTTTTCAAAGAACTACTTCGTCGCTCAATTGCGACTTCCTTATGTTAACATCTTCGTTTTTCGATGTCAACTAAGTTTTTTAAATTTCTTTTTTATCGTTTACTGCGTTTCCGCATCAGCGACGTTTATTAATATATCATGCAGTATATGTAGGGTCAATACTTTTTATAAAAAAATTTCACATCCCGTTAAAAACTTAATTAAACAGCTCCCACAACATCATCCCTCTCCATTCATTCTTTACACATAGCTACATTCTTATCATTTCACTAAGTTTACGCACGAGTGAAAATTCTAAATTTTGTGTTATATTATTATTATAGGAGTGTGGTGAGAATGAGCATTAAGTATTCGAACAAAATTAATAAAATCCGGACCTTTGCATTAAGTTTAGTATTTATCGGTCTCTTCATTGCATACTTAGGAGTCTTTTTCCGCGACAACATTATTATTATGACAACATTTATGATGGTTGGCTTTTTAGCTGTTATCGCTAGTACTGTCGTTTACTTTTGGATTGGTATGTTATCTACTAAGACTGTACAAATTATTTGTCCAAGCTGCGATAAGCCAACAAAAATGCTCGGTCGTGTCGACGCATGTATGCATTGCAACCAACCTTTAACACTCGATCCGAGTTTAGAAGGAAAAGAATTTAATGAGAAGTACAATAAAAAAAGCTATAAAGGATAACAGGTACTTTCACTTTAGTATTTTTTAATCTCCATATAATAAAGAAAGAGGG
>NZ_BOQD01000387.1 GCF_018332515.1 Bacillus hominis
AGAAATACGGTTTCCACTATATAGATTCTCCATTTCAAAATAAGTTATCTTATAATTCAAACTATCACCCACCCTAAAATATGTCAATACACTATTCATTCTATACACAAAAATTCATTATAAAGAACATCGTGAGATTATTCTTCATTTGTTAAAACGTAATTCTAAATGATTCAATCCTCATTGTTCATCGAATAGTATTTTTGATGCATTGTATAACTCTACCTTGATCTTCCTCCTTTAAATTAGATCCCGAAGGAAGGCAAATCCCCATTTGAAATAACTCTTCCGAAACACTCTCATTTTTATTATGTGCATAATACTTTCCTCTCTTAAAAAGCTTTTGCATATGAAGAGGTTTCCACATAGGACGCGCTTCTATATTCTCTTCAACCAATGTTCTCAATAATTGTTCAAGAGAGACTCCAGCTTCTTTTTCATCAATTTTCAAAGTTGTAAGCCAGCGATTTGAACGGGTATTTTTTAACTCAGGCATAAAATAAAACCCAGGTATATGAGATAACTCTTCATAATACTGGCTAAATATTCCCCGCCTAACATTCACCCTATCTTCTAACACTTCTAATTGTCCTCTTCCAATACCAGCTAATATATTACTCATTCGATAATTATACCCTACCTCACTATGCTCATAATGTGGTGCTGGATCCTTTGCTTGTGTCGCTAAAAATCTCGCTCTTTCTAATGCTTCCACATCATCAGAAACAAGCATTCCACCGCCCGAAGTTGTAATAATTTTATTTCCATTAAATGAATAAACACCAAACTTTCCTAATGTACCACTTGCTTTACCTTTATATGTAGAACCTAAAGATTCTGCTGCATCCTCAATTATGGGAACATCATAGTGATTACAAAGCGAAAGAATTTCATCTAATTTCGCACTCTGACCATATAAATGAACAAGAATGACAGCCTTAGGCAATTTCCCTGCTTTATCAGCATCCTGCAACGCAACTGCTAGAGCTTGTGGTGACATGTTCCATGTTTCCGGTTCTGAATCAATAAATACTGGTTCAGCCCCCAAATAAACAATCGGATTTGCACTAGCTATAAAAGTGAAACTTGAACAAAATACTGTATCGCCCTTTTGAACATTTAATAATCGTAAAGCTAAATGAATAGCCGCAGTACCTGAACTCACCGCGGCCCCACCTTTAACTCCTACAAAAGAAGCAAGTTCTCTTTCAAACCCATCTACATTTGGACCAAGAGGTGCAATCCAATTTGAATCAAAGGCATCTTTTATATATTTCTCTTCATTTCCACTCATGTGTGGTGAAGAAAGATAGATTCGTTTTTTGTGTTGAACGGTTTGCATGTAAACACATCCTCTATACATATTTAAAATATTATGTACCTAAAAACATATGTTTTAATACAGGTATATCAGGAAGTCTTCTTAAATTATTTATTGTATAATGCGCTTTATAATCTTGCTCAACTATAAGATTACGGTAAATTCCATCTTCTCTATTAATATGAATTGTTATCCAATTTAGTTTCTTCGCAGTTATAAAATCCTTACTTAAATTATCTCCTATATAAACACATTGCTGATGTGGAACCTGTAGTTCCTTACTTATTTTTTCATAAGGAATTTGGCTCGGCTTCCAATATTCTCTTCCAAGCTTATCAGTAAGAATAATCGAATGAAATCTCTCTTTTAACTTCAATGCATTTACTTTTCTTTCTTGGGCAACTAAATATCCGTCGGAAATTAGTCCTATTTTCACGTTATTAATTAAATTATTTAGAACCCAATCCGCTTCCTCTAATAATTGAATATCCGGTGTATGGCTCCTATACTGTTCTATCAAATTACTAATCAATTTTTCATCATAATCAATATTTAACTTTTCAAGTGTTTTATTAAACACAAACTTTCTTTCTCCCGAATCGAATAATTGAATTGCTATATTATAAAATCCAATTTTCTTATAGTTCTCTTTAATCCAATCATCCACCGCTTTAAAGCCACTTACGACATAATCTTTTTCTTTATACAAAGTATCATCCATGTCAAAAACAATTGCTTTGATCACCATGTTAAATACTCTCCGTAAAAACTGCTTCATCATATCTAAGCATTGTTAAATCTTCTCTCCAATTGAAATCTTCCTCCGTAAACATTTCTCCTTGGCACATTTCAATTGTCCATAGTGGAAAATTCGCTCCCGCTTCAATCGATAACGGAATCCCTCCACCAAAACGAGGATTTATTTCAATAAATGTAATTTGTCCATCCTCCTTTTTAAAACATTGTAAAGTAATACACCCAATAGGATTAGGAAGAGCTTTTATTACAGTTTCTGCTGCTTTGATAATATCAATATCCTTCTTGGTCATACCTTTACTTACCTCACCTGCTCGTGTCTCTATACGCAATCTAGGAACGATCGTTTTTATATTCCCATAAAAATCTACCATGACATCTATAGTATATTCCTCTCCTGAAACATACTCTTGTATCATAGCGTTAGGTATATACTCCTTAAAGAATTCCAATTCCTTTTCATTCATTATTTTTGTTACACCTTTACTAGAACTGCCATCATAAGGTTTAATTAATAATGGAAATTGATATTCTTTTCTTTCAATCTCCTTATCACTATATACTTTGGGCGTTGATATATTATTAGAAACAAAGAAGTTATATGTGTATTTTTTATTGTGAGCAATTTTATTTAATTCCACACTAGAAACTAGTACTTTTACACCAATACCTTCAAAAACCTTCGAATTATTAGCCAACAAGATTAATTCTGTATCAATTAACGGAATTATTAGATTTATCATTTCGAATCTGCATATTTTTAATAATTCATTTGTATATTCCTCTTCATTTACACGCGGAACAATAAAATGCTTATCGCTAAAGTAAATGGTAGGAGCAGTTTCCTTCAAGTCCGCAGTATAGATGTTGCCTTTGATTCCTTCTTGTTTAAGTGCATCCTTAAATTGTTTAATTAAGGAAACCCTCCTACCAGAGCTAGTAAACAAAATATTCATTTTATTCCCTCCCATGCTCGATTTCTCCCTTAAAAACTGGCATAGTTACATGCTTATTATTTGTGATCCCTTCCGACTTTAAAACCTTACTAAAAGTTAGATATAATATTTTCAAATCTAAAAGAAAACTTTGATTCTCAACATACCATACATTTAATTTAAATTTCTCTTCCCATGAGATACTATTTCTTCCATTAATAATGGTCGAGGACCAATCAAACTTAATTGACCTTTTAGTACATTTATTAATTGTGGTAATTCATCTAAACTATATTTCCGAAGAAATTGTCCAACTTTAGTTAATCTAGCGTAATCAGATAGCAGCTTGCCATCACTATCTCTAGCATCAGTCATCGTGCGAAACTTATAAAGATAAAAAGGCTGTCCATGTATACCTGGGCGTTGTTGTTTAAATAGTATCGGTGAACCTATTTTAAACTTAACTAGAACGGCTACTAAAAGAATAACATAGAAAAAACACAATAATAATAAAGAAATAAGTATATCAAAGAGTCTCTTCATCAATAATCATACTCCTTGTTAATATTTTTACGGATGCCTTTTTCAAAGATAAATAAACCAAAAGACATTCGTTACAAGCTTACCTCATTTCACTATACATCTTAGAAAAAATTTAAACCTCGTATTTTTTAGTTCCTTTTTTATTTATACATTTAGTTTTTCTTTAATTTATTATCAATTTCACCTTTCGAAAT
>NZ_BOQD01000388.1 GCF_018332515.1 Bacillus hominis
AATTTAAAAAATAGTGCATTTGTTGGTAGTAATATAATGCATATGAATATGAGTAATTGTAATGTAAGTCAATCAAAGTTTAGGAATATAAACTTTAGAAGGTCTTCATATGCAGATTTAAATCTTTCTAGTAGTACATTTAATTTAGTGACATTAGGTGGAGTGCAATTCAAAAATACAAGTCTTGGAGATGAGAAGGAACCTATTTCATTTGAAAACTGTGACTTGGAAGGTAGTACAATACATAATAGTGACCTGAAAAATATTGAAATAGTAAATTGTGATTTAACTGGTATGAAAATAAATGGTATTCCAGTAGAAGAAC
>NZ_BOQD01000389.1 GCF_018332515.1 Bacillus hominis
CTATGGAGAATTGATGAACACTGTTCATCAATATAAGTTTCCGTGTTTCGTTTTCGTTTAGTTTTGAGAGTTCAATATAAGTATTGACTCTTAAATAGGAATATGATATAAATAAATTCCGCGATTTGTATGGGCCTATAGCTCAGCTGGTTAGAGCGCACGCCTGATAAGCGTGAGGTCGATGGTTCGAGTCCATTTAGGCCCACCATACATTTTACGGGGCCTTAGCTCAGCTGGGAGAGCGCCTGCCTTGCACGCAGGAGGTCAGCGGTTCGATCCCGCTAGGCTCCACCAAAAAGCTATTTTATATAGCAAATGGTATGTTCTTTGAAAACTA
>NZ_BOQD01000390.1 GCF_018332515.1 Bacillus hominis
AACAAAGTTCATTGTTAAATTTGTAAATACCTCCCCCTATTTTTTTACAATTACTTAAACATTAATCCATGTTAAACACTGTTTTCCTTTACAACATTTCGGTACAATACAACTACAACGATTTTAAATGAGGTGATGTTCATGTCTAAGCGCTATGAAAATATGGATAATGTAAGTACAAAAAAATCAATTCGCTCCTTCTTACGCTGGCGTAAAGAGAGAAAGCAAAACAAAAAAGATTTTTCTTTCCTAGTAGAACAATCACCAGTTAAACAAAGTGAATTTCTGCTAAATAACTTTGAAAAAACGACTGTCACATGGATTGGTCATTCAACTTTTCTCATTCAAACGAACGGCTTAAATATTTTAACAGATCCAGTATGGGCTAATAAATTAAAGTTAGTTCCACGACTTACTGAGCCAGGGCTCACTATAAAAGAACTACCTAAAATCGATATCGTTCTTATTTCACACGGTCATTACGATCATTTAGACTTTTCATCTCTTCGCCAACTAAACGATGATATTTTATACCTTGTTCCTATTGGGCTAAAAAAATTATTTACTCGTAAAAAATTCACCAATGTAGAAGAATACAACTGGTGGGAAAGTACAACAATTGATGAAGTCTCTTTTCACTTCGTACCTGCCCAGCACTGGACGAGAAGAACATTATTTGATATGAACACCTCTCACTGGGGAGGATGGATCATTGATAATATGACTTCTTCAGAAACCATTTATTTTTCTGGTGATAGTGGTTATTTCCAAGGATTTAAAGAGATCGGCAAACAGTTTTCAATCGATATTGCACTTATGCCAATTGGTGCCTATGAACCAGAATGGTTTATGAAAGTGTCTCACGTTTCACCAGAAGAAGCTGTGCAAGCCTATCTAGATATACAAGCTACACATTTCATTCCAATGCACTACGGTACTTTTGCTTTAGCAGATGAAACACCAAGAGAAGCAGTAACACGACTACGAAATAACTGGAATTTACGAATGCTACCGTGGGAACAACTACATGTTCTCTTTTTAGGCCAAACTTTCACTTATAGCCCTATTGTCCCAGATAAAGAACCAGTAAAAATCACAGAAACCTCTCATGTATAATAGAACTAATTTTTGCGAGTAATTTATCATATACTTTAAAAAATTGAAAAGGGTGTTTTCCATGAAAGATTATTTACAGACTCGCTATATAATTAGCTGTAGCGCCTGTATTGCCCTTCTCATTTCTTATTTTTTGTCCTGAAATGATAAAAAAGCTACTTGAAAATTCATTTCAAGTAGCTTTTTTATTACTCTGCTAAATACATAAAACCAATTGCTCCTGGTCCTGTATGAGTACTGATAACTGGTGTTGTATAGAAAATCTCTGATTGAGTGAATCCACTCACTTTTTCAACAGCAGCTTTTACACTTTCTGCTAAAGGAACTGCTTTTGCATGAGGAATCGCAACAGCCTTTACAACTTTCCCAGCTGTATCCTGCTCAAATAATTTTGTTAACGTCTTTACAATCTGTCCTTGACTACGAACTTTTGTCACTGGATTGTATGCTCCACCTTCCAGATTTGCAATTGGTTTGATGTTCAGTAAAGAACCGATAAATGCTTTCCCTTTACCGATACGTCCACCTTTCACTAAGTTCTCTAATGTATCTACGACTACGTATAAACGAGTATTTTTTCTCACTTCATCAATTCGATTTATAATATCTTCTAGTGAGCGCTCTTCTTTTGCCATTTTTGCAGCCTCAATTACTTGATATGCTAATGCATGGCTAATGAATTGAGAATCAACAACCGTTACTTTTGTGTCTGCCATTGATGCGGCACTATTTGCCGTTGCAACTGTACCACTCATTCCACCTGTCATATGAATGGAAAGTACTTCACTTCCATCTTCCCCTAACTTTTCATACATTTCTACAAATGTACCCATAGCTGGTTGTGATGTTTTTGGTAATTCTTCTGATTTCGCCATTTCTTCAATAAATTCATTTGGTTGTAAATCAACGCGATCTAAGTATGTTTGTCCATTCACAGAAATAGATAATGGTAAAACATGAATATCATACTTCTCAATCACTTCTTGAGATAAATCTGCCGTTGAATCTGTTACAATTTTAATTTTTTGCATATTATATTCTTCCCTTTCCAATACGCTCTCCCTGTTATTATACTAGCATTCCCGACGCTTTCAACAATTTCGGATAAATTTCACCAAATTAATTATATTTTTATACCTAAAATAAAAAAGACAGAGCCTACCTAACTCTGTCCTTGCTGTGTATTATGCATTCTTTTCAAGAGTATTTGTTTTATATACATTTGAATAATCATTCCACTTCAAACAACTTTGTAAATATTCACGGAAAGAGTACGAGAATCTTGGGTTTTTATGTTTTTGAATTTTTGCAATAAACAATTGAAGACGAGACTGAATTAGAAATGCTAATGGATGCTGTGTTTGTAGGACAGGGATTTCAAATATTTTAATACAATTCCCTGTTGCATGAGTGAAATAAAAACTTTTCGTAATCACAATATCAATCCTCTTTTTCGTTGGATTTTTGAACTTCCTCCACTTTATTCTTTAACACCTTTTTTAGTGTAGGTTTCCTATGAATACTAAAATATCCTTAAGCTGCCCCGCTTAGAAGTTACTACTTCATTTATATCCACCTAATTCGAATCCTGTCCTATATATACTTTCAGACGGGAGTCTTATTACCCATATATAGCTTGATAACTTCAGTATAAACTTATAAAAATGAAAAGTTTGTCTAAATTTTGGAGATTCTATAATTTTTTTCTTCTATATATTGTATACAATTATAGTTAGAGTATAACAAATAAATTAAAAAGTGCCTTTATAACGAGGCACTTTTCGACTGTATTTCTTCTTCTCTTTTCTGTTTTCGTTTACTAACTATCTTTGATAAAGCGATACTAATTTCATAAATACAAATAAGCGGTACCGCTACTAAACTATGTGATAAAAAATCTGGCGGCGATATACATGATGCAATTATAATCAACACGACATAAGCATATCTTCTTATTTTCTGAAGAAATTCTGCCGTTAGAAGACCTATACTCGTTAAAAACATAACAACTACAGGTAATTCAAATATAACAGCAAACGGAACTGTTAAATTTAATACGAAATGAAAATATTTTTCCGTTGTAAACATTGTATTAAACATCTCATTACCAATTGTAGTTAGGAAATGAAATAAAAATGGCATAACGATAAAATAACCGAAAGATAGGCCTGCTATAAATAATATAGACAATACCGGTATATACATTAATGTCATTTTTTGTTCATTGGGATGTAAACCTGGTTTTACAAATAACCAAATTTGTATCGCAGCAAAAGGAATTGTACAAACGATAGCAAATACTGTAGCAATCGAGAAAAAAATCCACAACACATCACTTGGACCGAGAACAGTTAATTTCATTGGTAAATCTTTTACAAGCCAAAAATAAATATCCTTCGTAAAAGTAAATCCAATAATTAAAAATAATACAAAGGATAATACTGTATATATTACTCGTTTGCGAAGCTCAACAATATGTTCTACTACGCTCATTTCCCGATCTTCCATCTCGTTCACCACACTTTATTTATCCATTCATAGAAAAAATTCATCATATTCTTTTATTTATTTTTTTCCTTCTCTTGAAATGCCTCATCAGTCAATTCTTTTGTTGATTTTTTAAATTCTTTTAACGTTTCCCCTAAAGCTTTCCCAATTTCCGGTAACTTTTTTGGGCCGAATAAAATTAACACTGCAACTAAAATTAAAATTAACCCTGGAAAGCCAATATTTGAAAACATTTCCCCATCCCCTTCATAAGTAGATTCCTTGTCCTACTATTCCATAATTTCATTTTGTCAAAAAATTCCGTAAACGTCAATGTATCCGTTGTCTTTTATCGAAAAAATTCAAAAATAAAATCAATTATACAAATATCATTTTCTATTCCTTTTGTATATGATATGGTTAAGGAAAATATAACTTATCTTAATACAGTGAAAGGGATTAACATTATGACGCAAAAAATTACAAGAATGACCCAATTTGTAAAAGAAGAAATTGCGAATGCAATTACCCATGGTATCGGTGCCATTTTAAGCATCCCTGCTTTAATCATATTAATTATTCATGCTTCCAAACATGGTACAGCATCTGCTGTTGTTGGCTTTACCGTTTATGGTGTAAGCATGTTCTTACTATACTTATTTTCTACACTGCTACATAGTATCCATCATCCAAAAGTAGAAAAGTTATTTACCATTTTGGATCACTCCGCCATATATTTATTAATTGCCGGCACGTATACACCATTTCTACTCATTACACTGCGTGGCCCGCTCGGTTGGACTTTACTCGCAATTATTTGGACCCTTGCGATTGGTGGCATTATTTTCAAAATCTTCTTTGTTCGTCGCTTTATTAAAACATCAACATTATGTTATATCATTATGGGTTGGCTCATCATCGTTGCCATTAAACCCCTTTATGAAAATTTAACCGGTCACGGCTTCTCACTACTATTAATAGGCGGCATTTTGTATTCTGTCGGAGCTATATTCTTCCTTTGGGAAAAGCTTCCCTTCAATCATGCCATTTGGCATCTCTTCGTACTAGGTGGTAGTACAATGATGTTTTTCTGCGTACTGTTTTATGTCTTACCCGCAGCATAAAAAAAGTTTCAGCTTGTATAAGCTGAAACTTTTTTTATTACGTATGTAATTGAGATGCAATAATATCTTTTGTATGCTGGGTTAACTCTTTAGCATCCATACTTGCATATTCTTCAGGTGTAATTGGCTTAGAAATTGTTAATGTTGCATGAGCTGGTTTCATACGATTTCCATTAGCCTCAAACATCTTATATGTACCATCTAAAGTTACTGGTAAGATAGCTACGCCAGATTTTACAGCAAGGTGAAAACTCCCTGCTTTAAATTCACCGATTTCGCCACCCTTACTTCTCGTTCCCTCTGGAAAAATTACGATAGAATGTCCGTTCTTTAACAGTTCAATTCCATCTTTAATTGCCTTAAGAGATTGACGGCGATCGCTACGGTCCATGAACACACAATTCATTAGTTCCATCCACGTTGGTACAACCGGAAACTTTTTAATTTCCGCTTTTGAAACGAATCCAATTGGCTTATTTAAGTAACCTAGTAAAACAGGAATATCCATATTACTTTGATGATTACTTACAACTAGCACCGGCTTGTCTTTCGGAACATTTTCAAGTCCTTTTACTTCTACAGTCGATCCAGTTACACGCACCATTTTCTTACCAAACCAGTTTGTTGTTTTATACACAACACTATCTTTTTCTTGCGGTGACATCGTACTTGCTTTTCTTTTTATACGCCACAATCTTGGTGTAATCGCAATTACGATTAAAATTAAATAAAAGATTTTAAAAAACGTTTGAATCATACAGAACCCCCACCTATTATCATTCCGACCTTCATTATACTAGACAAACGAAGGAAAAAGAAGAAAAAATGTCCAAATAACAAGTGTTTGGACATTTGGAAGTTTTCTATATTAGAAACGTTTTGCTAATTCGCGCGCATTTACAATTGCTGTTTCTTTAATGTCTTGTGCTTTTTCAGGATTTGCATTCATTCCTTCAACTGCAATATATTCAGTGTCTGATACACCCATGAATCCTAATACTGCATTTAAGTGATTGCGACCGAAGTCCATAGATGCGTATGCTCCTTCAGAGTAAACGCCGCCTGTAGCTTGAATATGAAGTGCTTTTTTGCCTTCTAGTAAGCCAACTGGACCATTTTCAGTATATTTGAATGTTTTACCTGCGATTGATAAGTTATCTAAGTATGCTTTCACTACTGCTGGGTAGCTGAAGTTCCACATTGGAGTCACGAATACATAACGATCTGCATGCATAAATGTTTCTAAGTTATTATTCATTGCTGCAACTTTTTGTTGCTGATTTTCACTTAAAGTTTCGAATCCTTCGCCTGCTGCAAATTTAGCCCAAGCAGCGAATACGTCTGCATCGATTGCTGGTACAGTTGTATTGAATAGATCAATTGTTACAACTTCGTCTTGTGGATGTTCGTTTTTATATGCTTCGATGAAAGCTTCCCCTACTGCCATACCGAAAGAACCTTCTGCTGAATTTGGATTTGCTGTAATAAATAGTACTTTTGTCATTGTATTCTCTCCCTTTTCCTAACTTATCTTTAATTCAAGATTTATAATTTGAAAGTAAATAACTTACCTTATGTAAGTATAATACAAAAAGTTTTAACTGGTGTCAATAAAAATAGCTACTTTTTTTTCGTAAGTTAATAAGTAATATTACTTTAATTAGTTTTTGTATATAAATATTAAGGTTTTAACCAAATAAAAAGACTACCTCCATATTTCATGGAGATAGTCTTCATCAATTACTACTTTTGAAAAACATGTTTCACTTTTTCAGCCGGAATATTACTTCCACCTCTACCTTTTACATCTTCAATCATCATTGTAATGACCATATCAGGTGAATTTAAATCAAACGCAGCGAACCAACCTAGTTCTTTTCCTTCTGCCTCTTTTGATACTTTTAATTCTGCTGTTCCTGTTTTACCAGCAAGAGTCATACCATCAATTTTCGCAATTTTCCCCGTACCATCTGGATCGTTAATTACTTTTGTTAAAGCCGTTTTCAATATATCTTGAGTTCCTTTAGAAATCACATTTTCTTTCCAGGCCTTTGGTTGTTTATCTGTTTTAATAAGATATGGCGACGGAATCGTTCCATCATTTACAATTGGTGCATACGTTAAAGCTAAATGAAGAGGAGTCATTAATACTTCTCCTTGTCCATATCCTGTATCTGCCATTTGAATATCATTTTTTATGCCATCATTTGCGATTTTAGAAACTGGGAATCCGTATTCAATTGGTAATTTCTCATCAAATCCGAATTTTTTCGCCTCAGTCATAAATTTATCTTTTCCAATTTTCAAAGCTTCTTGTGCGAAATAAATATTATCCGAGTATTTCATTGCCTTATCAAAATCAATCGGATTTGCATCTTTTACACGTGTTACGTAATAATTGCCCCAAGAAGAATCTTTCGTCCATTTCAGTCCTTCAATTTTCAATTCTTCTTTTGGATCGATTGTTTTTGTTTCAAGTCCAATTGCACCTGTAATCGGCTTAAATACAGAACCTGGAACCGATAATTGTGTAAATCGATTCGTCATCGGTTTTTTCGGATCATTATTCCAAGCTTCACGTTGTGCTTTTGATGTTCCTCGTGCAATTAAATTAGGATCATAAGCTGGACTACTTACAAGTGCAATCGTTTCCCCACTTTTCGGATTGATTGCTGCACTTGATCCAGCTTCTCCTTTCATTTCATTATAAATTTTTTCTTGAGTAGCACTATCGATAGTTAAAGTTACATTCTCTCCATCAACAGCATCTGTTTTCGCTAAATTTTTAATTTCTTTTCCTTGTGCATCTTCCATGAAGACACGGCCACCTTTTTTCCCACGTAGCTGTTCTTCCAATACTTGCTCTAAACCAGCTTTACCAACTGGATCATCAGCTTGATACCCTTTCTTTTGAAGCGTCTTTAAATCTTCAGCATTTACCTTTCCGATATAACCAGTTAAATGAGCTGCCGCTTCTCCTAATGGATATGTACGAACATTTACAGGTTTTGTTAAAACACCTGGTAAATCAATATACGTATTTTGAGTCGCCCCTTCAGGCAATATCCCAATCGGTACAAGGTAATTCGGTTTTACCCATTTAGCAGCTAGTTTTTGATCAATTTCTTCTACAGACATATTTAACAACTTCGCTACCGTTTCTTTCGTTTGGGGAGCAGCATCCCCTAATTTTTCTGGAATCATTCCGATTTCAGAAGCTTTACCATTCGTCGCAAGACCTTTTCCATTACGATCGTAAACTTCACCACGTTTTGGTTGTGTTGTCTGCATACGCACTTTACTATCTTTTGTCATGCCTGGGAAAATAAAATCAGGAGTCCAATCAACTTTCCAAGATTCTTTATCTCCATCTTTTTCTTTCACCATTTTTGCTTCATGGCCAAAAGAGATATTACCACCAACTGTATCCATACTTACTTTAAAAGGAACAGGGCCGTTCTCTTGCTTATCCTCTTTTACTTCGCCAGTCTCTACTTTTAAGTTTTTCACTTCTATACCTGCATAAATTTTTTCATATTTCTCTGTGAAATCTTTTTTAGAGATATTCTTTTTTGCATTTTCTGATAATTGATCATACATATCAGCAAATTTTTGCTTATTCCACGCTTTGGCATATGTATCAAACGCTTCTTGTGGTTTTTCTTCTTTGCCGCATCCGACTAGCATTAATGCAAAACAAAGAAAAAGAATCCCCCATATTTTTCTCAACCGATTCTCCTCCTTTTATTACACAACGTGCTTCTAAAGATTTTTTAGCATTTTGTACATGCTAGCTCTCATTATAGCACTACCGAATCACATCTATAAAGATATATCTAATAATACAAATAAAGAGGTTGATGTGAATATTCACATCGACCTCTTTCCTATTGTTGCTTCTCATATATATGGTAATAGTACGTATACGGATTTTTTTCATCCGTAACACCCTGCTCGACAAAAACTTCTTTCCAATCCGTCATATCCATTTCTGGAAAGAACGTATCTCCATCAAAGGCATGATGAATCTTTGTTATATATAATTTCTCCACATACGGTAAGAACAGATCATAAATTTGCGCCCCGCCAAAAATAAAGATTTCTTCTTCATTTTTACACAGTTCAAACACTTCTTCCACAGTATGAGCAACTTCGCAACCTTCTACATGATAATCACCGTTACGCGTTACAATAATATTACGTCTTCCTGGTAGTGGTCTACCGATCGCTTCGTAGTTCTTTCTTCCCATAATAAGCGGGTGACCCATAGTCGTTTTCTTCACGTATTGTAATTCACTTGGCAAATGCCATGGTAATTTATTATCTTTACCAATTACTCTATTTTCGTCCATTGCGACCATAAATGAAATAATCATTTTTTCATCTCCTCTACAATTATACTGCAACCGGTGCTTTAATTGCTGGGTGCGGATCATATCCTTCAATAGCTAAATCTTCCATTTCAAAATCAAACACAGATTTTACATCTGGATTTAATGTAAGTTTCGGGAATGGACGTGGCTCACGTGCCAACTGCTTTTCTACTTGTTCAAAATGATTTGTATAAATATGCGCATCACCAATTGTATGAACAAATTCTCCTACCTCAAGACCACATTCATGTGCAATTAAATGTGTTAGAAGTGAATAGCTTGCAATGTTAAATGGAATGCCAAGGAAAATATCACCGCTTCTTTGATATAACTGACAAGAAAGCTTTCCATCTGCTACATAAAATTGGAATAGCGTATGACAAGGCGGTAAAGCCATACTTGGTACATCTTCAGGATTCCAAGCAGAAACAATTAGGCGGCGTGAATCTGGTGTTTTCTTAATCATTTCAATTACATCTTTTAATTGATCAAGTGTCTCACCAGCTGTCGTTTTCCAAGCACGCCACTGCTTTCCGTATACATCTCCTAAATAACCATATTTATTTGAAAAATCATCATCTTCTAGAACATTCTTTTTAAACAATTCCATCTGCTCATCGTATTGCTTCTTAAATTCCTCATCTTGTTGAGAGCGAAGACCGAAATCTGTCATATCAGGACCATTATACTCGTCACTTTCTACCCAGCTCTTAAACGCCCATTCATTCCAAATATTATTATTATGTTGCAATAAATAACGAATATTTGTATCACCTTTCATAAACCAAAGCAGTTCACTTGCTACAAGGCGAAATGGGACTCTCTTTGTCGTTAATAAAGGAAATCCTTTACTTAGATCGAAACGCATTTGATATCCAAATACAGATACAGTACCAGTTCCCGTACGATCTTCTTTCTTCGTACCGTGCTCCATTACATGACGGCATAAATTTAAGTATTCATATTCAGCATGTTTCATATGTAGGAAAACCT
>NZ_BOQD01000391.1 GCF_018332515.1 Bacillus hominis
TACTTTTTTATTATACAGAGTAATTTGGTTTTCTCTTATTAACTACATCTACAATATCGGTCCGGTTGGCCACAGCTACTACAGCATTCACATGGATACGAATCACATCTGCGACAACAACGGCAATTTGCTTCTCCACATTCATCACAGCATTCGCAAGGATAAGAGTCGCAACGTCTACAACAACGACAGTTTGCCTCTCCACACTCGTCACAACACTCACATGGATAACTGCTGCACTTCCTACAACATTTACAAGGATAATCATCACACTCACGGCAACAACGACATGGAGATTGATCACAAGTATCACAGCACTTACAATGACTTTCTGGTTCATTACATCCTCTACAACGAGCTTCATACTTATCATCTTCATAGTCTCTTTCTCGTTGATTTCGACCTAAAATGTCATCTGCCTCATCTATCTTATGTCTATAACCACCACGTTGTCTGTAAAAGTATGCATCATCTTCCGCTTTCCTTCTGCGGTACTCTTCTTCAGATTCATCATTCTTGCTCTTTTTATTCAATTGCGTAAATCCAGAGTTTCTTCGATTAGATTCATCATCATAATCATAGTCATGACCATGATCACGATATCCATCATCTTTAACTCTTCTCTTAGGCTTTCTTCTATTTTCACCCTCAAAATCACTATCATTGCCTTTGGAATCGTCACCCATGGTATCTGCACCAAATAACCAACCAACTCCACCTAACATTACGAAGAATCCCAGCACACCCCATAACAATGAATTTGAGAGTGCCCATAAAAAGAACACAACAGTCCCTAAAAAAAACAATGAACTCCATATTATTCTTCTTGCAACTGCATAAAGTACACTTAATAAAATACAAATTATTACCACAGTTGTTGCATTTGGTAAAGCAAAAACAATCCAAATAAGCGCAATAAATGTTGCTAATATCACCAACATAAAATAAATCCTCCTCGTTTCCCTCTCTTACAAATCATATGAAATATATTACAAAAAATAAATATATGTTTTTGTTTTTTCTTACAAAAACAGACATATGGAGGAGAAACGATAGATATTGTTACTTATTTATTTTACAGAGTACATCGTTTTTTTTATCTCATCGCCTGAACAGCTTCTTTACGTATGCGTCTTCCTCTTCCGTGCGGGATACAAAGTGGTGTTCCAAACAACGGATCCGTACTGATTTGACACTCCATTCGGAATACATCACGCACTAGCTTCTCGTCTACCACTTCTTCAGGCTTACCTTGTGCATATATTTGTTTATCTTGAATTGCTACGATATTGTCTGCATAGCGGCATGCTAAATTTAAGTCATGTAATACCATAACAATCGTTCTTTGCTCTGTTTCATTTAATTCGAATAATAAATCTAATACTTCAATTTGGTGAGTCATATCTAAATATGTAGTTGGCTCATCGAGTAAAATAATATCTGTATCTTGTGCAAGCGTCATTGCAATCCAAGCACGTTGACGTTGTCCACCTGAAAGAGCATGAACATCACGCTCAGCAAATTCTGTCATACCTGTTGCTGCAAGTGCCTTCTGTACCATTTCCTCATCTTTTTCTGACCATTGCTTCAGCCATGTTTGATATGGATAACGTCCTTGCTTTACAAGTTGCAATACTGTAAGACCTTCTGGTGCTTGAGGCCCTTGTGGCAATATCGCCATTTGACGAGCAATTTGCTTCGTTTGCATACTTTGAATTGCTTGATTATCTAACAAAATGTCCCCAGTTGTTGGCTTTAACAATCTAGCTAGTGAACGTAATAAAGTTGATTTTCCACAACCGTTAGAACCGATAAAGATTGTAATTTCACCTTTTGGAATTTCTAAATTCAACTCATCAATAATAATTGTTTCACCATAAGACAGCGTCAAACGTTTCGTCTCCAATGCTTTTTGCATATTCATCTCCCTTTATGAATTCCGACTTTTATAAAGTAAATAAATAAAATAAGGTGCACCAATCGCTGATGTAAATACCCCTGCTGGAATTTCAAGTGGCGCGAAAACTGTACGCCCAATTAAATCTGCAGCAAGTACTAGAATTGCACCGATAATCGCCGCAACTGGGAGCAATGCACCGTAGAACGAGCCAACTAATCTTCGTGAAATATGAGGTGCCATTAAACCGACAAATCCAATTCCTCCTGCGAAAGCGACTGCTCCACCAATTAAAGCTGTACTAAGTAGTAACATGAATACGCGTGACTTCGTTAGAGGAACACCGAGTCCTACTGCTATATCATCCCCTAGCTCTTGTGCATTTAAATGTCTAGCAGCGATAAATGATATGATCGTTAAAATGAGAACCCAAGGCGCAAGTACCATAACATTTTGCCATGAAGAACCATAAACAGTACCTGTAATCCATACATTCGCTTGACTCGCTTGATAAATTGGGGCTAACAACATAAATAAAGTCGTTGCCGCTTTCGTTAATGCCCAAAATCCAACACCAATTAAAACAAGACTAATTGGTGATAACCCGTCATTTCTCCATGCAAATAAATATACAAAAAACGCAACAATCGTCGCACCAGCAAAAGCTGCGAGCGGCATATAATGAATGCTTACTGTTAGCGCATTATTTTTATCACTAAATATAGCTAAAAATAGTACAACTGCAACACTTGCCCCGCCCGTAATTCCGATGATATCAGGAGAAGCAAGTGGATTTCGAACGAGCCCTTGTAAAATACATCCTGCTACAGCAAGTGCGATTCCTACAAGGATTGCAATTAAAATACGCGGCATACGAAACTTATTTACAACCATATTTGACATCGCATCGCCATTTCCGGTAATCGCTTGCCATACATCATAAGGAGCAATTTTCATATCACCCATACCTGCACTGGCAAAAAATAACCCTATTAAAATAGCTAATAAACTTAATAAGACTAGAACAGCTCGTTTATACATTAAAAACGAGAGCCCCTCTTTTCCTATACGAAACGGAATATACTTCTTCATTTGCCAAGCCCTCTCTTACGTGCAATATAAATAAAGAATGGGGCCCCGATAAATGCTGTCATAACCCCTACTGGTACTTCTTGTGGCATAATGACATATCGTGCTGCTATATCAGCCAAAATTAGTAGTATTGCACCTAACAACCCGCTATACGGTACTATCCACCTGTGATCTACCCCAACAAGAGCTCTTGCAAAATGAGGAGTAACAATGCCAATAAATCCAATTGGGCCAGCAACAGCAACTGAGCCACCTGACAACAGTACAATAATAAGTAATACTAATGATTTCATTAAAATAGTTCGTTGGCCGAGCCCCTTTGCCACATCTTCCCCCATCATTAATGTATTTACTTTCCCTGCCATCATAAGGGATGCAATCCAACCTACTAATAAGTATGGGAATACGGATTGTAATATTTCTAGCTTTCTCCCTTGTACAGATCCAGCAAGCCAAAATAACACTTCTTCAAGCGCTTTTTCATTTAATACAAGTAACCCTTGTGTTAATGATGAAAACAAAGCGCTTATCGCTACACCCGCTAATGTCAACTTGAGCGCGGTTGTCCCTTCTTTTCCTAAAGAACTAGAAGCGAATACTAGTACTGCTGCAACTGCCGTTCCTAAAAAGGCAATCCAAGTGAAAGCTGATAATGATGTAACAGAAAAAATCACAATTGCTACAACTATAAAGAATGCAGCACCTGAATTTAATCCAATAAAATCTGGAGAAGCAAGTGGATTCTTAGTTAAAGTTTGCATAAGGCAACCTGCAATGGCTAAACTAGCACCAACACTTGCTGCAATTAACGCCCTTGGCAGACGCACATTTTGAATAATAATATGTTCATTTGAACCATTAAAATGGAAAAAAGCATCTAGCGCTAATTTCCAACTCGTATTTGTATATCCGAAAATAATACTTCCCCAAATACAAATAACGACTGCAATGATCCCAACAAATAATCCAATCCATTTTGCTTGATTTGTTTTTAATAACATGCAGCGTTTCCCCTTCAATGTATAATGATACGTTGTAAGTGTATTTCAACTTAATTCTCATTGTCAACGATAATGAGAATTATTTTCATTGACAATCGAACCAAAAAGTTTTAATATCATGCTTGCTATTGAAAAATATTCTCAACATGTAGGGGGTACATAATGAATTTCATGCGGAAGAAATCGTTTACAATATTTGTATTTCTACTAGCATTTTCAATGCTTTTAAGCGCTTGTGGAAAATCAAATAACAAAGAAGAATCTACAAAAGAAGATAATAAAAAAGAAACGATTACAGTTGAGCACGCAATGGGTAAAACAGAAGTTCCTGCCAATCCAAAACGTGTAGTTATTTTAACTAATGAAGGAACTGAAGCTTTACTTGAATTAGGTGTGAAACCGGTCGGTGCTGTAAAGTCTTGGACAGGTGACCCATGGTATCCGCATATTAAGGATAAAATGAAAGATGTAAAAGTTGTTGGTGATGAAGGACAAGTTAACGTTGAAACGATTGCTTCTTTAAAACCAGATTTAATTAT
>NZ_BOQD01000392.1 GCF_018332515.1 Bacillus hominis
TAAATGTAAAAGAAAGTACACATATTCATATCACTTTTGATGAATCAACAGGCGGATGTTTAAAACATATGTTAAGTCAAGAAGAACTATTTGAGGAGAGTGTTGTTTCATTCGCTGAATTCTTTTCAATTGGACCGATACATCAATTACATACGAATAAAGGACAACTCGCAAGGCAGCGATGGTTATTAAACAATTTAACCACTTATGATAGTTATTTTGAAGAAGAATATTTACCAAGATTTATAGAAACTTTAGAAGAGCTACATTCAATTCCGAATGAAACACCGATTACCATTTGGAAGGCGGATAATGCCCATGAGCATGTAGGGCTTTGTTTTGCAATTGCGCAATTAAAAGATAAGAAAAATATTCGTGTTATGAATACTTCTGAAGC
>NZ_BOQD01000393.1 GCF_018332515.1 Bacillus hominis
CTTCTAGTGAACCTTCAAATTCAAATACATCTTGATTAATTAATGCTTTCAAGCGATATTCTAAAAACATATCTCCAACTAATTGCTCCACAAGGCCAAGTACTTCACCAATTACTCTCGGAGCTTTAAAGAAGTCTTTATCAGCACCTATTTTTTTCGCGCATTCAATAATAAATGGATCCAAATAATCTTCTTGTACAGAATGCACTTCATTGTCTTTCCAAACTCTTAAAAACTCCATGCTTTGCGATAATCTATTCCACTCATGTGCAAACTTCATTCGCTTCTCTTCAGTTAAATACGGAAATTGCACAAAACTTTTTTGGAAAAGAGCTAAACTTTCAGGAGATAATTCTCCAGTTCCACGAATATCATAATCTTGTTTTAATATTTCTCTACTCGCTTCAGAAGTATT
>NZ_BOQD01000394.1 GCF_018332515.1 Bacillus hominis
CTTTTGCAGCTGCTGCCGCTTTCGCCTTTGCTTTCGCTTTTTCTTCGTCCGTTACTTCTTCTGTTCCTTCTCTCTTTTGCTTCGCTAGTGCAGCTACTTTTGCTTTTGCGGCTGCTGCGGCAAGACGTTTTTCTTCTTCTACATTAATCTCCTTATTTTTTGGTAGCGCTTTCTCTTTTTCTCGATGTTCTCCTTCAAGTTTAGACATTTCCGCCTCATGTTTCGCAGCAAGACGTTTTCGCGCTTCCTCTTTCGCATGACGGGCTGCTTCTCTTTTCATACTTTCTAAGTCTTTATTTGGATCACTCATTTATTCGTCACCTGCTTCCCGGTCCTCGCCTCGTAACGAATTTTTTCTTTTAATTTATTAATTCCATAAATTAAAGCAGCAGGATTTGGAGGGCATCCAGGAATATACACATCAACTGGTACAATTTGATCTACACCTTTCACAACCGCATATGAATTCACATATGGACCACCGGCTGTTGCACAAGATCCCATCGCAATTACCCACTTTGGTTCAGGCATTTGATCATATAAGCGCCGAACAATAGGTGCCATTTTCTTCGTTACCGTTCCTGACACAATCATGACATCCGATTGTCTTGGTGAAGTCCGAAAAAATGACCCAAATCGATCTAAATCGTAATGTGATGAACCTACTCCCATCATTTCAATCGCACAGCATGCCAGTCCAAATGTCATCGGCCATAAAGAGTTGCTCCGCGCCCATCCCTTCAACTGTTCCAATGTAGAAAAAAAGATATTCCTTTCTAATTCTGCTCGATCCCGCGGGTGTAATTCCTCAAAATTTATAACCATTGTAACACCTTCTTTTTCCAAGCATACGCTAATCCAACTAGCAACATCACAACAAAAATGAGCATTTCAATCAGTGCAAATAAACCCAGCTTGTCATACGCAACAGCCCATGGGTATAAAAATAAAGTTTCTACATCGAAGATGACGAACAATAAGGCGAAAATATAATAACGAGCATGAAACCGAATATTTGCATCATGAAAAGGCTCAATTCCACTCTCATACGTCGTCGCTTTCGCTGCACTCGGTTTATTTGGACGCAGCATCCTTCCTAATGTAAGAGCCACTACCGGCAGCAATATACCTAATAGCAAGAAAATCAAAACGATCATATAACTATTTTCATATACACTTGCCATTGTGAAACCCTCCCCCCTGAATTAAGAACAAGTTCACATAGTAAACAATATGTCTTACTTGCATTATTTATTATTTTTAAATTTTTCTAAATAATGCAACTATTTAATTCATTATAGCAAACTTCAAATTCCTATGTCGATATATTGGGAACAGAAACAACAATTAATACTTGCTGAACAAATCTATTTTTACAACTCATTATAAATGTGTAAAATAAATATAGAAATTCTATATGTTTTTCAAGCAATACCTAAAAAACATGAAATACAAAAAGATAATTTATCTGTATATACAGTGGGTGATATAAATGAAAAAACAAACACATGTAAGTATTCTTATAAGTATTGTATTGTTTTCTATAGCGATTCATTACGTAGCAATGCCTTTTCTATATGAATACTCATTTCCTTTTCAAATATTAATTGGAATGAGTACCCTATTAATTGATATTATCGCTTGTGGTTATATACTTTATTTTTCAAATATGAAAGAAGGGTTACCTCGTTTATTTTGGATAATATTATCTGTTGGAGCCCTCTCTTATTTCATCGGTGATATAGTCGTTTCCTATCAACGTTTAATTTTAAAGGACTTCTATACGTTCGTTGATCCGTCCGACTTTTTTTACTTGCTTTTTTTAATTAGCTTTGCACTTGCCTTTCTATACGAAATCATTTACAACCAAGATTTATTAGAAAAGCTTTTTATGATATGTGATATTTGCATTATCGTTACAGCCCAATTTACTTTAAGTTACTACTTACTTATTGAACGAACCATTCACGTTTTTACAACAACCTATATCGACATGTTTGTTCAACTTGCCTATCCAATGGCTGATTTACTCTTTCTTTTAATAGGAATCAATCTTTTATTCAGACCATTATCCTTATTACCAAAACAAGTTGGTGCACTTCTTGCCAGTGCTTTAATTTTGTATGCTACTACGGATGCTATTTATGCTTATATAAAATACTTCCAGCCCGAGCACTCTATGTTCACAGTTGCTCCATTCTATCAAGTAACCTTAGTATTGGTAGCAATCGCTTGTATACTTCACACAAAAGAGCCTGAAAAACAAGAACAAGTATTACTAACGCCTCAATTGGGTGAATCAATCCGATTATCATTACCTTATATTTCTGTAGTGACGCTTATTGTTTTTATATTGGTCGAAAATGTTTTTGCACCTACCGTAGTAATTGGACTAATGGCAACTTTCACCTTCGTTCTCATACGCCATATGTTAGTTCGAAGGCAAAATAAAATATTATTGCTAGCACAAATGCAATTCAACTTGGAACTCGAAAAACAAATCGAACTACGTACAGAAGATTTAGTAGAACAAAAAAATGAGTTATATCATAACCAACAAATGTTTAAATCTTTATACGAGCATCATCCAGATCCAATTTTTACATTAGATTTGTACGGTAACTTTCTCAATGTGAACAACGCTGGAACTACTTTACTCGGTTATCGAACGCATGAATTATTAAACCAACCATACTATTCACTTATGTATGAACAAGATTTGGAAGAAATCATTAATGCCTTTCATCACGTAAAAAAAGGGAAATCTATTTCTTTAGAAATACGGGCATATCATAAAAATAGAGATATTTACTACTTGCATGTTACAGCTGTTCCCATCTTTTTAAAGGAACATATTTCTGGGGCCTATTTAATGATTAAAGATATTACAGAAAGCAAACAGCAACAAGAACAAATTAATTTCCTAGCATATCACGATACTTTAACGGAACTTGCAAATCGCCGTTCATTTCATCAGCAGTTAGAAAAGGCAATTGCACGAGCAAAAATATCGAAAAAACCTTTTGCTGTTATGTTTCTCGATTTAGACCGTTTTAAAGTTATTAACGATACGCTCGGTCACCGGGTAGGAGATCTCTTATTAATTGCAGTAGCAAAAAGACTAGAACAAATATCGACGTCAAATATGAAACTTGCTCGGTTAGCTGGGGATGAATTCACAATTCTTATAGAGGATTATAAAGAAGATAGAGATGTACAAAAAATAGCTGATATGATTGTACTATCTATGAATGAGCCATTCGAAATTGAAAATCAACATTTACGAATCTCACCGAGTATCGGGATTGCAATATACCCAGAAGCAGGCGAAGATCCGTTATCTATTTTACAACATGCCGATATGGCCATGTACGAAGCAAAAAATAAAGGGAAAAATCGTAGCTCTCTTTACACGAAAGAACTATATAAAAAAATGGAACGAAAAGCTCGAATCGAAAAAGATTTGCCACTCGCTTTAGTAAACAACGAATTTTATCTCGTCTATCAACCACAAATTGATACGACAACAAATAAAATTATCGGTGCTGAAGCATTAATACGTTGGAAACATCCACTATTAGGTGACATTTCACCTTGTGAGTTCATTCCAATTGTGGAAGAGACTCCTCAAGTCATCCCACTTGGACATTGGGTATTAAGAGAATCTTGTCGTCAACTAAAAATATGGCAAAGTTTTGGATACACAAACTTAAAAATGAGTGTCAATTTATCAGCGAAAGAATTTCAACAAAATCAATTAATCGAAAATATTTCACGAATACTAAAAGACGTTAAGATTGACCCGAAAGATGTAACACTTGAACTAACAGAACGAATTGCGATGATTGATGAAAAGGAAACCTTATCGAGACTAAAGCAATTAAAAGAATATGGTATTCAAACGTCCATTGATGACTTCGGTACCGGCTACTCTTCTCTTGCATATTTATCAATTTTCCCTATCGATACATTAAAAGTACCAAAAGAATTTACACAACTAGCCGATCATCGCCCTGAAGAAAGAGCTATCGTCTCCACCATCCTTTCTCTTGCAAACACTTTAAATCTCTCTGTCGTTGCTGAAGGAATTGAGACAGAAAAACAGCTTAAGTTTTTGCAAAAAAACAACTGTAAATACATGCAAGGTTACTATTTCAGTAAACCTCTAACAAGTAAACAGTTTATAAAATTCCTACAAAAAACACCCAGTATGAACCAATAGTTCACACTGGGTGTTTTTATCACGTAAAAGTCCGATTGGTTCAAATCAGTGGGAGGTGTACCCCCCACTGATTACAGTTTCACTTTATATTGTTGGAATTTTTTTCTCATAATATTCTTCTGCAATCTCTTCGTAAAAAGCTGCAGCTGTTGTATAGAAATATGGAATTAACCATAGGAATCCAATCCCGAGTGTAATACAACTTAATATAAACCAACCAATAAAGCTTAAACATAAAAGGAAATACTCCATTTTATGCCCATCCATCATACGACGGCTTTCTGTAATGGCTTGATTCAATGAATATTCAGGATGATCGTTTATAATAAAATACGTCATTGCATAAGAAAACGATTTAATAATGCCTGGAATAATGAAAAGTAAAGTCCATAAAAAAAGATAAAAATTCACTAATAAATATACTAAAAATGATTTTAGAAATTTTTTTCCCTCTGTAAACCAAACAAATACATTACCGATACTAGCTTGTTTTTCGCGAATGATATTTAAAGCAAGATAATATCCACCTAAAGTTAATGGCCCGGTAACAAAAAATGTGAAAATATTTATTGAAAGTGAGCCCTGTGTTTCTTGCCAACCAAAAATTGAAGAAACCCCCAACTCAACACTAAAACTAAAAGTCATGATAAGAATTGAAATGAGTAGTGTAGCTCCGACAGCTAATCCCCATTTCCCTTCTAATGAATCTAGTGCTTCTCCTTTTAAATCACCAATCATACTTAACTTAACCTCCTATACGTAACAATTCTATTAGTATAGCACGTCCCTACTGTAATTCATCTTTTGCAATATAGCGATAAAAATGTGCTGTCGTTGTACCTACATATGGACTAAGCCAAAGAAACCCTATTCCAAGAGTAAAAATCGCTAAAATAGCCCATCCTATGAAGCTAAGCCATAAAAGAAATAAATCTAGTTTATGTCCCTTCATAAGGTTCTTACTTTCTTTCATCGCCTGTGAAACGCTATAATCTGGATTTTCAATCATAACATAATACGTAATCGCATAAGAAAAATACATCACAATCATGCCGACGATTGAAATAGCTAATAGTACGAAGAAAGCAATTGTTAACGATACATTCCCTTCCTCACCAAAAAACGCGAATAAACCTAGTAACAACATCGGGATCCACGTACCTGTATATAACAAAATCGCAAGCATAGCCCACATTGTTTTCATCATTCTTTTAAAGCCACGAAATCCTTCAAATAAATAATCTACTCTAGCATCTTCTCGTTTACTAATTTGTAGCAACACATTCGTATAACCGTATGATGTAATACCATAGGATGCATTACTCAAAATAATCATTATGCAATAAAAAATTCCAAATGTAATACCTGCCCCGATTGATATTGCTTCCTCTTCAAATGAGCCTGTTAAAACAGCAAATAAGAAAAATATAATAATTCCTGGAATTAAAAGTATAAGCATTGCAGCCATTGAAACAACATAACTTAAAATAATATGTAAAATCGTTGATCCAACACCTAGTCCCCATTTTCCCTTTAAAGAGTACAATGCTTCTCGTTTCATTTCACCGATCATTTATTCATCTCCTTTATAAATTGTTGTACATTCTCTACTTATACAAGAATTAATATAAGTATACCATTTTTGTAAAATTATCCATAAAGTGAAACTTTAAT
>NZ_BOQD01000395.1 GCF_018332515.1 Bacillus hominis
ATAGACCACCTCTAAATTTATATGAAAATACAAGTAAATTTTACCATGGAAATATAGTGATTTAAAAGTTTAAATATACGAATTTCAAGGCAGTCGATATTAAATCGATTGCCTTTTTCTATTTCACGAAGAAAGGGGAGCGGGATGATGGCGAAGTTAGACGAGTTAAAACAGAAACTTACGGCTAAACAAATTCAAGCGGCGTACTTGCTTGTAGAAAATGAGTTGATGGAATCGAATAACGAGGAAAAAAGAACCCAAGACGAAATGGCGAACGAGCTTGGTATAAATCGGACAACGCTTTGGGAGTGGCGAACTAAGAACCAGGACTTCATCGCATTCAAGAGTGAAGTGGCCGATAGTTTTCTCGCAGAGAAGCGCGAGCAGGTATACAGCAAGTTAATGCAGTTAATTTTAGGGCCGCAACCAAGTGTAAAAGCGATGCAATTGTACATGCAGCGATTCGGTTTACTGACTGATAAGAAAGTAATCGAGGGTGATTTAGGCAATGCAACTCGTACAAATGCTGAAATTGAAGAACAGCTTGAGAAATTAAAAAAATTGACAGGCGAGTAAAAGGAGGGCGGGCTACATGGCATATATAGACGGTAAATGGTTAGCCCGTCAAGAACGTCAGGAGCGTATCAATCTTGTAGCAGAAAGAGCAAAGAAATTACAGGAGTTGTACGAAACTGGCGAGGCTACAGAATATTATATGGATACACTACTTGCTGACATCGATGAGCTAGAAAAGTTAAAAAGGGTACATCGTGGAGAACATGACATGTTGTACTTCATGTATGAGTATTTCTCGGAAGAAGGAAATCCCGGAAATCCTGATAACTTAATCCCGGCTGGAGTAACGATGGATGATGCGGCTGAATTTCACGAAACCTTATGTGGCTTGTTAGATGACATCACAACAGGTAGGGAGAAAAAGAAAAAAGTAGCCTGGAGTGTAGGTCGTGGCCATGCGAAAACCGCATACCTGAGTAATGGTTATTTGTGTCATCAAGTCGTGTATCGATTAAAGCAGTATATTGTTTTGATTTCTGAAACATCTGATGTAGCCGGTGACTTTATATCCTGGGCGCGTGATCAGTTAAAGTATAACGAAAAATTACGCGAGGATTTCGGTATCTTACTTCACGAACAAAAAAGCCGAAATGAAGTTGATAATGATAAAGAATTCGTTACTTTAACAAATACGAAAGTCGAAGCAAAAGGTATCGGGACACAGGTGCGTGGTTTGCGTCACGGTTCAAAAAGGGTTCAGCTCTACATTTTGGATGATTTGGAGAGTAAAGAAAATACCGCGACAGTTGATTTAATCGCAAAAAATAAACGCTGGTTCAAGGAAGAATTACTACCAGGTTTAAGTCGACAAGAGGGTGCCTGTATTTATATGGGTACTATCGTTTGTTACGACAGTTTATTGCATCACGTTATTAAGAACCGTCGTGATTTCGTATCAAGATCGTTCCCGGCAATTTTGAAATGGTCAGAGCGTGAAGATTTATGGCAAGAGTGGCGGGAGATTCGTCAGGTGGATGAAGAGGAGGCTTCTGATAAAGCTCGTGAATTTTATGAGCAGAACAAAGAAGAAATGCTCCGTGGTACAAAAACGTTATGGCCATCACATTTCCCATACATCGATTTGATGGAAATTAGAGAAGATGACGGTACCAAAGCGTTTAACCAGGAGTATCTATGTAACCCGACTGACGAGGAAAGACAGATATTTAAACCTAAATATTTCACGTACTGTACTGAAGATGATTTAAAAGACAAAAAACTTTTGTATTACGGTGCGGTTGATTTCGCAATGGGGAAAGAGAAAGGTGACTATAGCGTAGTAGTTACAATTGCGAAAAACGTGGAAACAGGAACTTGTTATGTTATCGATATTTTTATGGAGCGTGTTCATCCAAATACATTGCTAGAAAAAGCTGTAGAATACACGCTGGCATATCAATATGAATCAATCGCAGTAGAGGCACAACAAGCGCAGGAGTGGTTTGCGGATAAGGTTGGAGAGGAATTGCAGAAAAAAGGGTATCCTTCATCGACGCGCTTAAAACAAATTAAGCAACGTACACGAAAAGCACTACGTATTGAGTCATTATTACCTGATATACAGAGTGGTAAATTACGTTTTATGAAACATTTACGTGCTTTATTGGAGCAATTTGAAATGTATCCGATGCATCCACATGATGACGGTCCGGATGCGGTTCAAATGGCTTTTTCTATCGCATATAAACGTGCAAGACGTAAAGCAGGCACTACAGGGAATTCAAGATATTGAGGAAGGAGGGGCTTGAATGAGAGTACAAGGTGATCGTAATTTTATGAATCCAGTGGAAATTGTAATGCCAGTTCGTACCGCACTCGGCGATTCTGAGTGGACACGCATTATGTCTGAGGTTCGCTTGTATGAGCGTTATGAAGGAGACTTAAACGTATGGTCTGATTATAAAAAACCAGACAATCTCGACTACGAACCTACGAAAATACAACTTGATTATCCTCAAAAAATCGTAAACATGATTGCAGCGTGGCAATTTGAAAAAGAACCGAAAGTCACAGTTCCTCCTGATGTGATAGACGATCCAGCTCTTATGATTCAATCAGGATATGAACCTAGTGAGGAGCAACAAGCAGAAAACAGTAGAGCGAAGGCGAAGGAACGGTTATTAACATGGGTTTGGGATGACAACCGAATGCATGAGAAGTTATTAGCAGCAGCGAAAGACCGTGCTATTTCAAAAACTGGTGTGTATGCCCGTCTTCACTACGATAAACGTCGTGGTGAATTTAAGATTATTTGGCATCCATCAACAGAAGTTATTGCAAAGTATAGCGACTGGGATATAGACCAACTGGAAGAGATTCATTTTATTGCATGGCTTGATGAAGAACAAACGAAAATGTGGAAATTATCGTATTACTTAGTTTGGCATGAAGAAGCTGGTGAGTACGACTGTGAAATTGAAGAGGCTGTATACAACGGTGACTTAGAAAAACAAGAGGATAGGGTTGAGCGCTCATCAATGGGCATCGATTTTATTCCCGTTGTACCAGTGCCGACTGAAAAGCTCAGTAAGCGAACTACAGGTTATAGTGAGCTTGAAAAAACGATTAAGCTTTCTGACGAAATCGACAAAAAAATGTCTGATTACTCGGATGCGCTACGTTTTGAAATGTTCGCCATTACGTTACTAACGAATGTAGACGAGGATCCAAAGAATCCACTTCAAGTTGCACCAGGTGCGAAATGGGATTTAGGTGATGGTGCGGAAGATGCAGGTGAACCAAGCGCTAAAAAGCTAGAAAGTGGATTCCGATTTAAAGAAACCATTGAAGCGTATCTGGACCGATTGCAAAAACGCCTACATGAAAAAGCAGAAGTACCAATGGTGAATACGGCTGATATGAATACAGGTGGTATAAATGACATGGCCGTACAGCTTTTATTTAGTAATATCATTTCTAAAACACAACGCTCATGGGTGATATGGCAGTCCCGTCTACAAACCTTAAATGAGTATATTTTACGTTATATGAAAGCTAGGAAGGATGACTCCAAATTCAAATACGATAAAGAAATGTTAGCAAAAGTAGATAACTATTATGCTAGTAAGATTATTTTCGGTTTACCGTTACCGCAAGATCAAAAAGCACTTATCGAACAGTTAGGCGATGAAATTTCAAACGAAATCGAATCAATTAAAGGTGCGATTACGAGAAGTGGTAAAGAAAATGCGGAACAAAAGTTCATGGAGATTATGCAAGAGCGGATGTTGAAAAGACAGTCTCAGGATCCGTATAACGAAAAGTAATACTTGCCTTACGAAATGGCGCTATAAACTTTCGGAAATTATAGCCGACAGGCTCAAAATGGAGGATTTGCTAATGGAATACGCAAAACAAGCTACAGCATTAAAGTATTTTGTAGAAAAAGTACAAAAAACACCTAAGTTCCCACTTCGGTTAGACCTTCAGTTTTTCTCTGATGGTAGTTCGGGTGATGATCCTGACAAAAAGCCTGTTGGTACTGATGACCCACCAAAAACTTTTACGCAAGAGGAGTTAGATGAAATCGTTAAGAAACGCTTAGAGCGCGAGCGTAACAAGTCAGCAGAACAATACGGCGACTACGATGACGTAAAAGCAAAGTTAGCAGAATACGAAAAAGCTGAAGAAGAGCGTAAAAAGCAAGAAATGACGGAAATTGAACGTTTGCAGGCTGAAAAAGAAGAAGCTGATAAAAAGGCATTAGAGGCTTCCGAAGCGGCGCAAAAAGCACAAGAAAAAGCCAATACTCGTATTTTAAACACTGAAATTAAGAGCGTTGCACGTGCTTTTGATGCGAATGATCCAGGTGACGTATTGGCGCTTTTAGATAAGTCGACCATTCAACTTGATGAGAATGGAAATTATCAAGGAGTTGAAGAGGCTGTTAATGCGCTAAAGGAAAGCAAACCTTGGATGTTCAAGAAAGTTGTGGGAGCTGATGCAGCTGGTGGGGCGAATCCAGGAACAAATCCGAGAGCAAATGAAATTCTTGCTTTAGAAAAAGAGCTAGAAGAGGCGAAAACAAAGGCGTTAAAAAATTCAAAGTATGCGGGCGAGGTAACTCGTATTTATAACAAGTTGTTAGAAGCAAAATCTAAGAAATAACGGATCGTTGATTAAAAGTCAGCGATTTTTTAATTTAAAAAATTTGAGGGGGCTACAAATATGCCAGTACCAACTACGTACGAATTTCAACAACAAGTAAGACAAATGCAAGCGAATGTGGATTTAATTCTTACGAAAGCACCTGTTCTTTTCGGATTAATTGGTGTAGGAGACGCTTTAACACAAACTAAATTTGAATGGCAGAACGACTATTTAAACTCTGATACAGGTATTGTAAAAACTGCCGCAGCTGTTGGGGATACGGACCTAGTTTTAGAAAAAGGCGAGGCTCGTAAATTCACTGAAAATGCTCTGGTACAAAACGGATTAGAAGTGTTACGTGTAGTAAGTGTCGATGAAAACGCGGATAAAATCACTGTGCAACGTGGTTACGATAGTACGAAAGCGGAGGCAATTACAGCTGGTGGTGAATTAAAAGTCATAGCAAGACCGAGACCAGAAGGTGAAGATGCTTTCCGTAAGAATGAGATCAATGACCGTTTGGTGTCACATAACTTCTCACAAATCTTTTCAAGATACGCATCTGTTTCACGTACACAACAACAAGTGAACACATACGGCGTATCAAACGAATTAGATTATCAAGTAAACTTGCGTTTACAAGAGATGATTCGTGAAGCTAACACTTCTCTAATCTATGGTCGTAGAAATGTTGGCTCTCCAACACAACCACGTACTACAGGTGGTTTATTTGCATTTGCGGGTATTGAAGGTTCACATAAGCAAGACTTTAAAGGGAACGAAATTGCGGCAAAACCTTTAAATGACGCTGTAGAACAAGTATTTACTCGAGGTGGTTCAGCAAATACGATTCTATGTGGACCAAATATCGCGCGACAAATTACAAAGCTTGGTGGGGATACAATTCGTACTACACGCCAAGATACCGCAGCAGGTTACCAAATCTTATCATTTGTTTCCGACTTACCTGGTGGAGCGATTTCTAGTGTTGTAGTTGATTTAAATATGCCTAAAGATCGTGCGTTACTTCTTGATACAGAAAAAGTAAAGGCACGTTACTTAACTCCAATTTATGATCAAGATGCTACACCAAATGGTGCTGACTACTTCTCTCGTGTCATTCGTGGGGAATTTGGATTTGAAGTTAAGAATGCGAAAGAGTCTATCGCTGTTCTTGAAAATATCTCTAAAACAATGGCTTAGGAAGTGGATAAAATAGGCGATTTGAGGGGTTGTTTGTTGTAGCGATTAAAGTTATTAGGTCATAGTTTAAAGCATATTGAATAAAAGGAGTGCATAACTATGACAAATTACTATGATTATGGCTATGACTACGATCAATTTACAGCCCAGAACTCATATGAAATTTCTAGACCTCAATACTCACATTATGGCTATGATCAGTATATGTTTCCGTATCAGAATTCATATGAATCGCCTAGGCCTCAATATTCACACTCGAGTCATTACCCTCAACAGCATTACACTCAAGGGCAAGGGGCAACGATGTATTTAATTACCCCAAAAACTATAAATGATCATCTCAATGCAGGACGAAGAGGTCATTGTTTTTCTAGTTTTTGGGGAGGGAGAGAACATACTTTTGTACTTATGAATTTACAAGCTGATGGCACTGTGGAGATTTTGGAGAATGGTCAACCTGGTGCAGTTCATAGTAATGATATGCAGGGATTAACATATTTAGGATCTTCATGTCCATCTTCGGGCCCAGGCGGAGGCCCAGGTTGGTGGCCACATTGCCATTGGGTCCAAACACCTTGGGGATGGAAAAAGGTTTGCCATTAAAAAGGTAGCTAAAATGCTACCTTTTTTTATTTTGAGAGGAGTGTTATAAATGCCTATTTCTGAAAATCAAGCACAACGTTTAAACAGATCGATGCCGATTGCGAAAGACACATCACTTGGCACTATTATTAAAGATTTACAAGACAAAACAAGTCAGATTCCTAAAAAGGTCGATAAACAACCAGATAGTACAGCAACTGACGTAGCGGGTGTAGTAAAAGACTTAAACGCCCTTATTGCAAAGTTAAAAGCTGCAGGAATTATGACGCCTTAACAAAATATAGTGACGGGGGTGACGCCAAATGAAGGTGTCGGAAAGGTTGGAGAGTCGGTTAGCAAAAGTTCCAAAAGTAACTCCGGAAGACATCGGAAATTGGCTAGCTGAAGCCGAAACTGAGTCAGAATTAACCGAAGAATTAAACGCAAATGCTGTTTTTTATCTTGCCCTGTCATTTGCTTATGAATCGATTGCGGCAGATGCAGCGCGCTATTTTTCTTATACAGATGGTGAAGAATCGGTTGATAAATCGATGATTTTTGCAAACTATAAGAAGTTATCAGCGGACGCGCTTAAAAAGTACAGGAAGTATCGACGGGGAAAAGGTACTCACCAAACATTTGCTAAACGGGCAGATGGGAGATGATTACATGAGCGATTCTCAACAAGAGATGGATGTGGCGCTCAATACCATTTCCGAAGAATTTAAAGAGGAGCACGAAAAACAAGTTTCTGATACTGTAAAGGCCATTATCCTAATACGTTTGTTTTTAGTTGATTTATTGAATGACTATCAAAAGGATGGAATCGTGAAGCGTAGTAGGTTAAATGCGTTATTACGAGACCTTACTTTATACGAAAAAGAATTTCGTAAACAAGCAGAGCGATCATTCCATACATTGATTGAAAACACGTCGAAATGGACCACATCAAAATTATCAGAAGCAGGTTTGGACGTGAAATCTATAACTGCAGTAAATAAGCAAATTATTCAAGGGGCTATAAAAAGACCTGGTGAAGATGGCTTAGTTCTGTCTGATCGTGTATGGAATTTATCTGGAGATATGAGAGATCGATTAAGTAGTGTCATTCGTCCATCTGTATTAAAGGGCGAGAGCATTACAATGATTTCTCAAAAGATAAAAGAAGTACACGACAATGAGAAATGGAAGGTTGAGCGTGTAGCAATTTCTGAGAGTACTAACACGTACCGAGCAGCTACTATACAGAATGGATTAGAAAGTGAAATTGTGGCAGGGTATCAAATTATTGATAATGGCCATCGCCACAGAAACCACTCAAAGCATATGTGTTACAAGCTAGCAAGACGTGATGCATACGGTTTAGGAACTGGGAAGTATCCGAAAAATATTCCGGAAAGTCTTATGAATCAATTAATAAGCCCACATCCACAATGTTCGTCACGGCTGAACTACTTAATAAGCGAGGAGGTGTAGCAATTGCTTACTGAAGATGATATTAAAGAGATTCGCGAAAATCGTGAAATGATTGAGCAGGGACGTAGAGAACCGGTGATTTTATACATTAAAGGGGTTTCTGTAAAGGATCCAATTACAGGAGAAGAGATGCAAGGTGAACCTCAAAAAGAAAACGTTCAATTAGTTTGGAAGAAATTCACGTCAGTGGAAAAGACGAAGTTTGCTGATCTCGATGTTAAAAAAGGAGAGGCACTTGTTACATTTCCTCTTAATGTGGACTTAGAGAACATTGAAAAAATTGAACGTAAAGGTGTTTTTTATGTTATCGAACTTATCGATGAACGAGGGCTTGGTGGAGTAAACCGTCGTGAGGTTATTGTAAAGAGGGTGATTTGATGAGGGTTAAAGTTGTTGTTAAAGGGCAAGCAGCTGTGTTAAAAGCACATAGTCCCAATAGATACAAAAAACAAATTGAACAAACGGTAGAAAAACATACACGATTACAGGCTAATCAAGCCTCTAATCGAGCGCCGATATTACACGGTCCTTTATCTGAAAGTATTCCTGCAAGTGTAAAGATGGTAGTCGGTGCGAGAATTATTGGTACGTATGGATCTCCTCTTATTTACGCGGCGGTACAAGAATTTACGCACAAAACCAAAAAAGGTTTTATGCGTAAAACAGCATTTGAAGGTGAGCAACCATTTGTTGAGGATATAAGCAAAACTGTTCAACGTGTAGCGAAGGGGCATTAATTATGTTGAATGATGTAATGTATTCATTAAAAAAGTTGCTGGATGTTTTTGCTCCTACTACATGGATATACGATGGTGTTTCTGTATCAGGAAAAGACAAACCCTTCATTACCATTGAGGATTTGTCTGGAACAATTAGCAGGTACTCAAAGGAGAATTTCTCACGTAATCATCTGATACAAGTAGGTGTGTATGCAGATAAAATTTTTGATAGGAACGATTTGCAAGATAGAATAATTAACCGATTCGAAAAGGGTTCAATTGACTTGTACGATACAAGTAAAAAGAATCCAGAACGAATCGGTTTTTTTAATGCAAAAGTAAAGGGTTTTGAACCACTGTCTCAAAAAGACGTTGAGATTTTAACAGCGAAACATTTGAGTTTTATTACTATAACAATCAGAAATTAGAGGGGGACTAAAAATGGCAGAAGTGAAAAAAAGTAATGCACCTGAGTTTAAAGGTGCCGAAACACTTTACTTGATTGACATTCCGCAACCTGATGGAAAAACTACAAAAACAGTTCGATTTTTTAACCAAACGTCAGGTTCACGATCAATTGAGGCTGGAGAAATCGAGTTGAAAACAAAAGATAAGAGTGGATCTGATTACGGTGACGTAACACAATCAGCTAGCATTGAAGGGATTTGTACTGAAGGTGACGAGGGACTTGATTATGTAGAAGAAGCAATTCTTAATAAAGTTTTAGTAAGAATTCATGAAGTTAACCTACGTAGTGCAACCGCTTCTGAGTTTAAAGTTAAATCAGGAACATACATGTTGAATAGTTTGGAACTTTCTCATGAAAATGAGGAGTACTCAAAGTATTCTATTGGCTTAAAATTAAATGGGAAAATTTCTAAAGGGACGCTTAATAAAGTACCTGAAGGTGCGCCTTCTGGTGATGTAGCTACACCAGGAGCGTAATAGTAAGTCTATTTATTAATAATTAAGAATGTTTATGGGGGTGGGGATTTTTGGATATATCTAAAATCGAAAAAATTGCAATCGCATCTTCAATTCTTTCAACATTCGGAGAGGATGCTTTGGCTCCTCACGTTGATTTAAATCGCTTATCAGAATTATGTGAGGAATCGACTCGAAATTCAACAGCGAGACAATGTGGTGAAGCGACAATTAGTGTTTTAAATAAAATTATTGATAGTTTATCAGAAAAAATGCAAGGGAATGAAGAGGGGATGAAACATAGTCTAGTAACTACCATTAACAACAATAGTAAAACTTCAGTTGTGGATCAAAACGTAGAACGGATTTTGGTTAGAGCCGATAAACTCGCTATTGAAGGTGATAACAAATGAAATTAAGCAAACAAGAGCAAGCGGTCGTTATAGGCAATACAATTATGATGCTTGGTGGGCATGAAGAGGTAACTAATTATGTCGATCCTCAGAAGTTGGCCAAAGTAAGTGATATTCACAATGAGTTATACGATAATACAACCCCGCGCGAGCGAAGAGAAGCAATGATTAGTTTGCTTAATAAAACAATGGATGAATTTGTGGGAAATAAATAATTAAGATTTGAATAAGCGTTCATATAGACGCTTTTTTATTTTGAACAAAAAATAATTGGAGGTAATTATTATGGCTGAAAAATCATATACGCGTTTCGTAATTAATGGTAAAGAACAAGAACTGAAATTCTGTTTACAGGCACTGAGGTTATTAGATGAAAACGGCGGGCCGATGCAATTCGTTTCCCAAACCATGCAGGGCGGAATTACTAATTTCACGGATGTGGTTTATTACGCACTGATTCATACAAATGAGGGAATCACGTATGAAGCTGTACAGAAAGAGATTGAAAATATGTTTAATGCTGAAAAACTAGACCTTGATGAAATTCTAAAGTACAACAAAGCAGTTGTGCTAAATAGTTTTTTCTTCCAGAAGACAGTGAAGAAACTTCTAGGGACAATGACAGCGGAACAACAGAAATCGTTCGAGAACCTGTACGCATAAATATTGATGAATTGCAAGGTGAGTGTTTTCGTTTTTTTAATATGACCACCTTGCAATCTTGGCGTATTAGTCTCAAGGAGTATCACCTTATGTTGAACGGATATAAGGAACAACTACTTGATAAGTACGAGTTTGCAAGTGTACAAGCTTTGTTTAATCGAAATGCTCAAAGTGACAAAATCAAGTCATTAGCGGATATATATACCCGTCCAGAAAGTGTTCGTGATATTGAAAAACAAGCAAATGAACGGAAAGAAGTAGTTGAAAAAATTCAAAGAAACGAATCGTTCTTTGATCAAATAGAATCAATGATTAGAAGTCAAATACAAGAAGAGGAAGGGTAGGTGAGGTGAATGAGCCAGAACAAGGTAGAAACTCAGGTGATTGCAGACATATCTAATTTAATAAGTAACCTTGGAAGAGCTACACAAGCATGGAATACATTTTTTCAGCAGATTAGTAGACCACCTCCTATCCCACCAGCTCCACAACCGCCGTCACCTCCACCATTACCACCAGCGCCACCAGCACCACCGCCTCCTGATTATTCAGGGTGGCGTGCTAGATTTCAAGAAGTAGGTAATCAAGCAATTGAAATGGGCCGACGTGTACAGCAAACAGGGCAAACAATGCAAAATGCATTTGGTCCTGCCGCTGCAGCGTCGGCTTTTGCTTTAGGGAGTATGATTCAAAAGTCACGAGAATTTGAATCACAAACTCGTAAAGCGGCAGTTTTAACTGCAGGTGACTACGGTCAAGTGAAGAAAGCGATTCTTGATATGGCAAAGGATTCTGTGTATTCAACAGGGCAGGTAGCAGCGGCTTTTGCTGAAATGGGTGCGAAAGGTTTCGATTCGGCTCAAGCAACGTCCGCATTACCTGGTGTGTTGAGTGCAGCGGCTGCATCAGGCGAAGACCTGGGAATGGTTGCTGATACGATTACGTCAGCTTTAAACTCATTTGGTATGGAGGCAAGTCAAAGTACACATGTTGCTGATGTTCTAGCAACAGCCGCAAACGCAACAGCTGCAGGCGTAGGAGATATGCAATACGCTTTTAAATATGCGGCGGGTCCTGCAGCTCAATTAGGCATATCGATGGAAGAACTAGCGGCTTCTGTTGGTATTATGTCAAATAGCGGTATTAAAGGGGAGACCGCTGGTACAGCATTACGTGCATCTTTACTACGTTTAGTTAAACCGCCAAAAGCAGCGGCGAATGAGTTAAAACGACTTGGCGTATCTATTACGGATCAACAAGGTAATATGAAACCATTGTCCCAAATTATTGGTGAGTTGAAATCAGGAATGGAAGGTATGACAAGTGCACAAAAAGGTGCGGCGTTAGCAACAATATTTGGGACAGAAGCTGTATCAGGTATGATGGCACTTGTAGCAGCGGGACCTGAAAAGATTGAAGCTTTAACACAATCCTTAGTGAAATCGGACGGTGCTTCTAAAAAAGCTGCGGACTCTATGCTTGAAGGATGGGCCGGAGCACTGACGAAAATGGAATCATCTCTTGATGCTGCAGCACGTGCATTTACTGATGCATTAGCTCCTGCATTAATGGCTGTAGCTGGAGTAGTTGAAACCTTAGCAAATGCGTTTATGAAATTACCAGCTCCTGTGCAGACGGTGATTGCTTCCGTAGTAGCATTTACTACGGCTTTTTTAGTTATAGCAACGGTAGCGGGTATTGTTATTAACGCAATCGGCGGTGCAATTATCACTCTCGGTCAACTTATGCTATGGATGTCGGGAACATCAAAAGGTGCGGTAATGCTGCGGGCTGCTTTGTCAGCACTAAGAGCCGGATTTGCATTATTGTTAGGACCGGTTGGTGCGGTTATTGCAATTCTAAGCTTAGTGGGGGTAGCGCTAGTCCAATTATACAAACATAACGAGACTTTCCGAAATGCTGTGAATAATGCGTGGGAATCAATAAAAAATGGGACAGTAGCAGCTGTTGAGGCTATGAAAGCTGCTTTTGATTCTTTAGGTTCTTATCTCGGGACAATACCGGAAAAATTTTCAGCAATGGGTACAGCAATTAGCGCAGCGTTAGAGGCAGGGTTAATTAAAGTAGGACAGGTGTTTTCTGGTTTTGCAACAGCTGTAGAGATTTCGCTAACTGTAATAAAATCGAAAATTAGTGAATTTGGTCAGGGAATAGGTGGTGCGTTTAGTTCAGCAATATCAGGACTTAGTTCAGCATTTGCTGGAATTGGATCAGCTCTTTCTCCAGTAATTGATTTTATCAAAATGTCTTTTTCCTCAATAGGAAATACGATAGCCACTTTAACACCATTAATTGTACGTTTAGGTTTATCGTTTTTAGGTGTTTCAGGCCCCGTAGGATGGGTAATCGCTATTGTAGCTTCTTTAGGTGCTACGATATTTAAATTGATCAATACAAATGATCAAGTGAAGTCTGCTTTTATGTCGGCTTGGCAGTCTATACAATCGATTTTTAGTTCTGTGATATCTGCGATTTTGCCGGTTGTTCAGTCAATAGCTCAAGGGATTACACAAGCATTTGCACCACTTGCTCCTGAATTTGCGAAAACGGGACAAGTTATAGCAGAAAGCTTCGCTACACTTGGACCTGCTCTTTCTGAGCTAGGTGCGGCCTTTGGTGAGTTAGGTTCTACAATAGCTAGTTTGTTTAGTGAAGTAGTACAAGCTGTAGTACCGATAGCACTCGATTTATTCCGTTTGTTCGGAGAAACAATACAAGCCGTGGTACCTTTAGCATCTGATTTATTCAAACTTTTCGGTCAAGTGGTACAAGAAGTAATGCCTATGATTACTGAATTAATTCAGATGTTTGCTGATACGACAATAGAAATTATGCCAGTGATAACGGAGGCTATACAACAAGTAGCTCAAATTTTTACTGAGCTAGCATCTACAGTTTTACCGATATTCGCTCAAGCTTTTCAAACGGCATTCCCTATTATATTACAAGTAATCCAGGCGGCGTTTAGCATAGCAGGAATGTTGATTCAAGGATTTGGAGAGGTTCTATCAATCATAGCGACGTCAGTGATTCCGATCATCCTTCAGGCAGTACAAGCGGTATTCCCGGTAATAGCTGAGATTATAGCTGCTGCGATTTCCGTTGCGATTCCGATTATTCAATTATTAGGCCAGGTAATCTCTATCATAGCGACTACAGTTATCCCTTTAATTTTACAAATTGTTCAGGCGGTATTTCCGGTAATAGTTTCGATAATTCAAGCGGCGATTCCCGTAGCCACTGCGATACTAGAAGGTCTAGCGACAATAATAAAAGGCGTAGTGATCCCGGCGATTCAATTTATTTTGTCGATTGTCCAGGCAGTTTTTCCCGCTATTATGGGCGTAATAACCTCTGCTATTGGGGTAATCACCAACATAAT
>NZ_BOQD01000396.1 GCF_018332515.1 Bacillus hominis
AAGTAAATAATACTTGCATATTTCGGCAAAAGTTCATATAATGAGTTCATAAGAACCTTTAAAAAGGTTTTAAAATAAATCTATCATTCTTGTTTTAAAAGAAAGGTAGATTTCACATATATCTATATAAAAGGAGAATGGATATAATATGTTGAAAAAACTTGTAGCAGTAATGACAGCATTCATGGTTATCTTTGGGGCTAGTAGCTTTATGTTCGTAAATCACGCGGAAGCGAAAAGTTACAAATCTGGTAAAAAATCATATACACCAAGTTCTGGTCAAAATTCTAAGGTGGATTTAAACAAAAAAGATTCTAACGTAAATTCACAAAAAACGACAACGGATTCAAAAACAAAAGCAACAAACACAGCACCAAAAAGTAATAAAGGTGGCTTTATGAAAGGCTTATTACTAGGTGGTCTTGGTGGTTTACTAATGGGTAGCTTATTTGCAAATATGGGAGCTCTTGGTTCTGTATTAGCGTTTATGGTAAATATGTTAGTAATGGCTGGTATCGTAATGCTAGCAGTTCGTGCATTTAAATATTTCAAAAACCAACGTAAGAAAAAGGCAGATGAAGTAGCATGGAAACAATAAAAATTTCTGAGCAAGAATTAATAAATGCGCTTTGTGTATATATCGCTGAAAAAAGACAAGTTGGTCCAGAAGAAGTTTCAGTTGAACTAATGTATGATGACGACTACGGTTTCTCTGCAGAAGTAGAGGTAAATGGTCGCCAGCAAATTTTAATTCAAGCAAACTTAATCGAAGCACTACGCTTACTACTTGATCGAGAATACAACGTCAATTCATTTGCGGCAAGATTACAACTTGAATTAGATGATGATGAAGGTATTTACGCATTAGCGAAATTTAATAATAATGAACAATAAAACTGTTAGAGCTGTATGCTCTAACAGTTTTTTATTTGGATTAATATTGCTAGTATGTTTTTTCTTTTAGAATAAAATCCAGTATTTCATGTACCTTCAATTT
>NZ_BOQD01000397.1 GCF_018332515.1 Bacillus hominis
TATTTGATAGAAAATAAAAAAATCGAATAAATGTTCGATTTTTGTTGGCAAATTGAATTGAAAATAGGTATAATAAGATTAGCAATTGAGTTAAGGAGGAATTTTGAATGAGTGATCGTCAAGCGGCATTAGATATGGCGTTAAAACAAATAGAGAAGCAATTCGGTAAAGGTTCAATTATGAAATTGGGAGAACAAGCGGAACGTAGAATTTCTACAATTTCAAGTGGTTCTTTAGCACTTGATGTGGCACTAGGGGTAGGCGGATACCCACGTGGACGTATTATTGAAATTTATGGACCTGAAAGTTCAGGTAAAACAACAGTTTCATTACACGCAATCGCGGAAGTGCAGCGTCAAGGTGGACAAGCGGCGTTCATCGATGCGGAGCATGCGATGGATCCTGTATATGCACAAAAATTAGGTGTTAACATCGATGAATTACTATTATCACAGCCTGATACAGGAGAGCAAGGTCTAGAAATCGCAGAAGCACTTGTACGAAGTGGCGCGGTTGATATTATCGTAATTGACTCTGTAGCAGCTCTTGTACCGAAAGCTGAGATCGAAGGGGACATGGGTGACTCTCACGTTGGTTTACAAGCACGTTTAATGTCACAAGCACTTCGTAAACTTTCAGGTGCAATCAACAAATCAAAAACAATAGCAATCTTTATCAACCAAATTCGTGAAAAAGTTGGGGTTATGTTCGGGAACCCAGAAACAACTCCAGGTGGTCGTGCGTTGAAATTCTATTCAACTGTCCGTCTTGAAGTACGTCGTGCTGAGCAATTAAAGCAAGGTAACGATATCGTTGGTAATAAAACGAAAGTAAAAGTAGTTAAAAATAAAGTAGCACCACCATTCCGTGTTGCTGAAGTTGATATTATGTACGGAGAAGGGATTTCAAGAGAAGGTGAAATCTTAGATATGGCTTCTGAACTTGATATCGTTCAAAAGAGCGGTGCTTGGTACTCTTATAATGAAGAACGCTTAGGACAAGGTCGTGAAAATTCGAAGCAATTCTTAAAAGAGAATACGGATTTAAGAGAGGAAATTGCTTTCTTTGTTCGTGAACATCACGGAATTGGTGAAGACTCTGGTGTTGAAGGCACGGAAGATTCAACTCTTCAAGATTAAAAAATAAAAGACAC
>NZ_BOQD01000398.1 GCF_018332515.1 Bacillus hominis
AAACCCCTTAATGATTAATCAATTCTACGATAAATCATTAAGGGGTTAACTAATTTTATTATGCATTATGCCTATTTCTTCGACGTTCCATCCTTGTTTGCCCTTGGATAGCTTCTACTTTATATTGCGGTTCTTGCTCTATCATTTGATTTGATTGAGCCGGTTCATCATAATTACGCTCATAAATTGTTTCTGGTGTTTTTCGTTTAGAAGATTTCCCACCAAACTTTAATAATTTTATCTTAAACTTTGGTAATCTAGGAATACGAATTTTAAATGTTGGCTTGTTGCGTTTCTTTTTTTGTTTAAATATATTTGTATTTTCAACTTTATTATCTTTTTCTTTTCGATGTATTAACGTCGCAAGTAATCCACCTAATATAAGTCCTCCAACCAAGAGTAGAAGATATACGTAATTGCTTGTCATTAAACTCGTCATACGCTCAAGTATGACTAACGACTGTACTTCTTTTATATCCCATAATAAAGCGGCCCATAATGAGAATAAACCTAAAGTAAGCCCGTATGTACGAAAGCGGAATATACAAGGTATTAAAGCGATACAAGCGGCAATTTTGGCATTTGCTATTATAGCACTTGTTGAAATATCCTGATTCCAAATAACTAACAGTAGTGTTATAAATGGTGCATATGCTATCCAGCTACATATACGTGAATATATCTTTTTCGCAAAGTAACTACCGAAACTAGTAAAAAATAAAAGTCCTCCAATATATAAAGATTGTTCAAGAGGGATTTGCTTTAACATTCCTGCAATTGGAAAGAGGCCGCTCAGTAGCATTAATAATACATCTAATTTCTTCACAATTCCCCATTCCTTTCAAATTTTCTTTTCAATTAATAAAAATCGCTTTTCCATATGATGTAGTTTTTGTATTTCTAAAAAACATCTTAATCCTGTATGTAAATAAAGTAAATACGTAAAAGAAAAGATACATGACAAAGGATAGCCTTATTTACATGAAAAAATGACAAATCCTGCTCATTATTATTAGCAGGATTTGTATACTATTTTTTATATTAACATCATTGCATCTTCTTTTTCTAAAATTATTACATCTTCATCTAATTCGTCATTGAATTCTTTAAACTCCCTTGAATCAATATCAGTAGTATAACTTTTAATTAATTTAACCATATGCATTACATGCATATTATGAATATTTTGTTCCGAGAGCAAGGTTGATTTACAGCACATGTAATGTATCATTTTGGCGATTTCTTCTCTTTCTTCAGATTTCACACCAAACGGGATAACTTCGAGTATGTACTGTTGTACTATCTCATTACAATTTAATTCGTATGCAGCCGTGCTATAGTAAATTCCCATTTCATCTACAAATAATCTCGTTTCATCCATAATATATTCTTGGTCTCTAACAATATAGTTCGGTACATCTGAGTTAGTATTAATTCTAATTATGTTTATATCCTCTTTAAAATTTGAGATTATTTCAGGTGAAACCCCAATGTTAACGTTTTTATTTTGCAATTCTTCTATCCAATATTTCCTCATATTTGCATCTACAATAAAATAAACTTCTTTATTTTGTTTATGTGCATCTTGTGAAATTTCAACTAATGTTTCGGACATAAATTGTTTAAAACGAACTCCTATATCATTCCTTTTTGATGGTTGTGGTAAAAACACTTTATTATTACCTATATTTAATAAAGTATGATCAATTGTGCCCCATTCTTCTTGACCATATAATTTATATAATATTTCTCTCCCATTTATTTTTGAAAAAATAGGTAAGAAATCATATTTAGACATTTTCTCAATTGATAAATTTACAATTACACCCGGTAATTTTATCTTATTCCAACTACGCTTTAAGAACCCCTTTTGTTCTAATAAACTAAGAATGGCATTAATAATTTCTTTTTTAGATACACTTTGTCCAATAAATAAATTAATAAATGCTGAAATACGTTGCGTTCGAGCGAATCCTTCCCGAATGACTTGCTTTGGATTAATTTTTTCGCGACCATCACAATTTTTTATTGCAATTAATGCTAATTTCATTTCATTTTGCTCACCTGCCGTAACATGTACAGCTTTTACAACATCTTCTACAAGTTTCTTTTTGTTTTTATGGCTATATTGCATTCTATATGGATTTTGTAATACTTTTTCAATGTTATATCTTACTATTTTTA
>NZ_BOQD01000399.1 GCF_018332515.1 Bacillus hominis
TTGATATTTTGTTGATATTTTGTTGATATTTTACACATATTAATGAAATGCGCATATATTATCGTATGGAGATTCTCCACTCATAAAACCTATCTTTTTTGAGCATACTTTATTTGTATGCTCCTTTTTTATTCTTTACTTAACGGCTTATTCTGTTAATGTTTCCAAATATCCACCTGAACAAACATTGAATGTTTCGAATTTTCTCTTATTATGCACTATGAATATAAGTTTAACAATTTATCTATAGCTACATTTTCAGCATCACTTAAATCGACAAAATAATGAAGTTGCCACAGTTGACTCTTCTTAGCTTGATTACTAACAGGTTTATCCCAAATAGGGTAAACTCTCATAGCCATTTTCCCTTTTTGATTTTGAGTTTTTAATATTTTTTCTTTTAGAAGAATCTCTTTTGGAAAAATAAATTGTCCTAGTTTATTATCCGCTATACAAGTGATAACTAAAAGGTTAGGAGCCAAATCATAAGAAAATGCCTGATTGCTCATAGAGGCATTCTTCTCCCAAAAAGAAACAAATTGTCCAATCTTATTAGGCGTAATTTTTGATACCCTAAATCGGATGCTTCTATTATTTAGCTGGAATACCCCTCCTGCATATTCTGAATTTTGCTTTTCTTCTTTTCGTTTAGTAATGAATAGATTATTAGGTTTATAAATCATTTCATCTAGTTTTTCAATTATATTACTAAAATTTGTCATGTAAACGCACCTTTTTTATTTTTCAGTATACCAAGAACATTTGTTCTTGTATATCGAACTTAAACCTTAATCAAAAACCGCTGTAAAGATACTTAAACGAATGATAGCTTTGTATCGTCTTTTCAAAGATTATTTTATCTACTCCATCCATAACTTCAAATTTACTTTTATAGTATTCATTACGTAAATATCCCAATTCCTTGTGTTATTTATTATTATATTAATATACAAACAAAAACGAGGTACATATTACATGACCCAATTCAAAATTTACTTTGGCTCCATAGAGCACCCTTTCTTCCTATTAGTTTTATATCTTATCGCACTTCTTTTAACAATCGGCATTACATTTAGTATATGTCATTCCCTTTTACTAAATTTAAATGCACCGAGTTGGGTAGCAAAACTATTAGCTATCGTATTAACTCTAGGTGTTGCTTATCAAGTATTTATGGACTTATTTTAATATATTATCGTCTAAACAACTTTAACTAAAAGGCTCTACCATAAGGTAGAGCCTTTTTTTAAAATAGTCCATAAATCACAAACATGTCTTTTATTTTATTGGAGATGGGAATCTTGCAGCTTCAAAATGCGTACTAATAAACCCTGGATTATTTTGTATAATCAGTCCATCTACATCACTCTCAGCAAAAATTTCAACTACATCTCCTGCATGTAATTGAAGTATTGTTGAAACAGCTACGACATTTGCAAAATTAGATGGACCAAAAAAGTCATTATCTATCGCTATAGCTGGATTATCATTTACCCGAATTTCTACACGCGCTCTATAATTCGTATTACTATCATTAGGTGCAAAACTGATTGTACCAATAATAGAATAAACCCCTCTAGTCTTCGGAATAAAATCTGATGTTACTGGATTATATTCATTCGCTAAATCAAACTGTTCATTTTGGAATAATACTTTAACAAAAGTATTTGCAGTGACATTTTGATTTACTGTACTAACCGCTCTAAAAGCAGATGCCCTTACAAGTTTATCTTTCTCATTATCACAACACTTATCGTAATAATCTGTACTCTTCTTACAACAAGTATGCTGTGTCTTTTTATAGCAATTGCAATGCTTACAATAATAATAAGACATATTTATATCCCCTTTCTAAATCTATTGTTGTATACTATGCAAAATAAATTTAAAAAGTTTGGACGAGCTATTGCTATTATGAAATTAAAAAACTCCACCGAAAAGCAGAGTTAATAAAATTTTTTCCTTTTTAATATTTATACAATTGGAGATGGAAATCTAGCAGCCTCAAAATGAGAACCATCTTCTGAACTACTAATAACCCCATCTATACTACTTTGCGCAAAAATCTCAACAATATCCCCTGCATGTAATTGGAGTATTGTTGAAACACTTACGACATTCCCAAAATTTATCGGACCAAAAAAGTCGTTATCTATAGCAATTGCCGCATTTCCATTCACTCGAACTTCTACACGCGCTCTATAGTTTACATTTGTATCGTTTGGAAAGAAACCAATCGTCCCAATTACGGAATAAACTCCTCTAGTCTTTGGAGTAAAATCTGATGTTGCTGGGTTATATTCGTTCGCTAAATCAAATTGTTCATTTTGAAATAATACTTTAACAAAAGTATTTGCCGGAAGGTTTTGATCAACTGTATTTACAGCTCTAAAAGCAGATGCTCTTACAAGGTTTTTCTCCTTATGATCGAAAGAACAGTCATCACATCTTTTACCGCACTTATTATAATAATCACTTCTTTTTTTACAACAATCATGATTTTTCTTTTTGTAACTCTCACAATTCTTACAGTAGTAATAACAAGACATATATATCGCCCCTTTCTACTCTATTACTACATATTATGCAAGCTAGATTTGGAAGGTTTAGACTAATTGTTGCTATTACAAAAAATAAGAATGCTCCACCATAAGGCAAAGCGAATAGAAAGTATAACTTTTAAAACAAAGCACTCAGTAATATTCCAGTTATATCAGTAATGCGAATTATCTAGTTTTATCAACTCGGATTTTCAGAAAAAATTCCTCCATGCGATTTTATTATTATTAAATAGATTATTTTGTTCAGTGAGATATGTAATATTTCATATTTTATTATTTCAATATCTCTTTATTACCGGTAAGTTGATAACAATCTCTTAAATTTCCTTTAAAATCAACAATATCTCCTATACCAAGTATTTTTCTATCCTCTAGGATTTTTCTTAAGCATTATATTCCAATATTATTATTGTAAATTATTGACCTGTACAAGCGTAAGATTTTTGTGTATTCTATGGACAAGGAGTAAGGTAAGAGTTACTCTTTGCCATTTTAGAAAAGGCCCTGTTGGAGACAACAGGGCCTTTTTTCATAAACTAAATCGGTAAGATTCCCTTACCAGTTGACTTTCTTTACCTGAACATCATGTATTTCTTTTTGCATACACCGCTGCTCTTCTTCGACTGTTTCATTTACAATCATCAGACACTATTTAATAGTACATCGTTAATTTATCCAGTACTTTCAAAACAGCTTGGACACCGTTAAAACACTTCATGCACTACAAATAAATCATCCGTTCTTGTACAGGGCAAGTATAAATTTTGGAATGTCCTTATATGAAATTACTTACAACTTATACTTTTGGAGATGGGAATCTTGCAGTTTCAAAATGCGTACTATCTTCTACATTACTAATAACTCCAGCTACGCTACTTTGTGCAAAAATCTCGACTGAATCCCCTGCATGTAATTGAAGTATTGATGAAACAGCCACAACATTAGCAAAGTTTATCGGACCAAAAAAATCATTATCTATTGCAATTGCTGGATTTCCATTAACACGAATTTCTACCCGCGCTCTATAATTTACGTTTAGGTTATCAGGAATGAAAGTAATTGTTCCAATAACAGAATAAACGCCTCTTGTCTTTGGAATAAAAATTGATGTAACTGGATTATACTCATTCGCTAAATCAAATTGTTCATCTTGGAATAAAACTTTAACAAAAGTATTAGCTGGAACATTTTGATTCACTGTATTTATAGCTCTAAATGCAGACGCCCTTACAAGCTTATCCTTATCATCACAACAACAATCCACATTTACATTAACACAAGGTTTTTCCTCTTGTTTTTTATCACATCTTTCATAATAGCCATCATATTTGTCATAACACTTACTGCTTTTTTTGTGACAATCATGCTGTTTCTTTTGGTAATCCTTACAATACTTACAGTAGTAATAATAAGACATACTAATTCCCCCCCCCTTTAAACTTTTTACTATATATTATGTAAAATAGATTTAAAAAGTTTGGACGGGTTTTTACTATTTTTAATAGAATTAAAAAAGATCCCAACATAAAGTAAGGATAGGGGTTAGCAAAATATAATAAAGTATAACAAACCCATCTTCATCAAGAGTATATTTTAACTTCCGTTCAATTTATTTAAAAAGTATCTCATGATTCTTATCGGCACCTTTCAATTTAGAAAAAGTACGATGCCTGCCGTTTGAGCCTGTTCTTCTTGTTTTTTCATCCGGACGCACAATGCTTTGTATTTTTCCAGCGCCTTCACCACAAGTCTTCGCATTCCCCTTTCATCAATGTCTTCAAAAAATGACAATTGATTCATACGATACGGTTCCCCTCCGTTCGATTTTGTTACTATTCAGGACATTATTTCATTTTTTTTGACATTCTTTTAAATAATCGATAGTCTCTTGAACCTGTTCTTTTGTTGAAAGTAATTCCATCACATTGCCTTCTGTATTATATACACGAATTTTTCTTTCCTTGTACTCCATCCCTAGCATCCCATCATCACCTAAAAGCTTTACGTTACCTTCCATTCTCTCCACCTCACTTTAAAAGGATTATTTTGTTCAGTTTTCGATACGAAAGCTTTATATTAACTTTTGTCACTATGTTAGGTCATCTGTAAATTATTGATTACTTTTGTAAAACATAACATTTATCTATTAACTTATTTAACTTGATTGGTTATTATATGTTTGAGATTAGTTCTCAATTAAAAATCATAAGGAGTGTTCATCTTGAAGAAATTATTAGCTATTCCTGCAATTGCTGTATCACTTATCGGATTAGGTCAAACTGCCACATTCGCAGCAACAGAAGCAAATGTAAGTCAAAAAATAACTGAGCCTAACAAAGTACAGATTCCGCCAATTCAATATGCTTTAGAGGCAAATGAACCGTACACTTTTTATGGATCAGGAGTTTTTAAGTTTTATCATAAAGGTGGAATAGACCTAAGAGTTTTCCTGAAAAACACTGGTGATGAAACTTTCAGTTATGATTTATACAATTCTAAAAATGGTTGGTTATCAAATGGAAAGCTAGCTCCTGGACAACAAACTATAAATGAATTCAGTACTAATTGGTCTGATTGGCTTCCTGATGGTGAATATAGAATTGTATTTAGAAACAATAGCGGTGCATTTTCTAAAGTCCAAATTGCTGCACGAGCATTAGATGAATAAACATCTAAATATTCATATTTTTTGAACTAACAATTTTATCAAGAGTAGTTAGCGAAATCTAGCTACTCTTTTCTACAAAATGAAATTTTTATAACCTTGTTACCATTTTGATAAGGCGAGCATATTATTATTATATAGAAATCCACCTTATCAAGAGCATATCTTTGCATATGCTCTTTTTCGGTTAACCAACATACTTATTTTAAAAAAGAAAATATAATATTTTGACTACTATCACACCTTACTTTCGTTTGATTTCACCATTGTTAATTAATTCACATTTTTTACACATTTCAAAATTAATCAGTTTCATTTCCCATATTTTTCTTTTAAATTTGTTACCTCCGTCATACAATAAAAGTGAAATTTCATATTTTTGGAATTTCATTAAACGAATTTTATTATCATAGCAGGAGGAAAACACAATGAACAGTCTTTACGACAGAAGACCTAGTAGCACTTTAAATGCAATCATCGGTATTTTTTTAATTCTTATCGCTTACCTAGGCTTGGCTTATACTAGCCTACCATTCAACTTTATGTTTATAGCTCTAGCTGGTGTAATTGCTTTATATTTAAACTATGGCTCATACGGGGTTAAGTCCGCATTTAGTCCTCTAAAAAAAGGCGCAATTAAAATAATTTTAATCGGCTACATATGGAATTTTTTGCAAAGTTGGATTGTTGCACTAATAATCACATATGTTTTTAAATTCCAATTTACAAGTAATGGAGAGAGTAATATTTTCGTAGATAATACACCCGCTCAATTCATTTATCACATTTTACAAATTGTATTTAGTTTAATCGGTGAAGAATGTCTCGTATTAGTTCCATCTATACTAGCAATTTATTTTTTGAAAAAACGTGGAGTAGATGAGAAACTTTCGATGATTATTGTCACAATTGTTGGAGCAATCTTATTCGGTTTGGCGCATTACTCTACATATGACGGTAACCTAATTCAGATTTTCTTAGTCATTGGCTTAGCTAGATTACCATTTAACTGGGTTGCATTTAAAGCTAATTCATTATGGGCCAGTTCTATTACTCATATATTATTTGATCTCACATCATTCTTATCAGTATTATTATTTGCCCTACTCTAAAATGGTAATGTGATTAAGGAGCACTTTTCAAAAGTGCTCTTTTTCATATATAAATAACACTACAAAATGAAGTTTTTATATTAACTTACTTTCAACTTCCCCTGCAACATATCAAGTAACACTTCAAATATCGCTTCTAAAACATCAACTACTATACTATTACCAGCTAATGCATATAACGTTGCATTTCGTTTTCCCGGCTTAGTTGGAAATTCTTTTAACATAAGCTCGTAATCTTCATCACCGAATCCTAATAACCTCCAACACTCACGCTCTGTTAAATACCTATACTGCGGATTGCTCAATCGAATAATCCCTGCATTCGGACAACGATCTTGTCTTTCAGTTATGGTGTAGCAATACTCATCAATTACATCCAGTTGCCGTTTATAACTCCCTGTAGGATTCGGATTAAACTCTTTAATTTTGTTCAGTATCGATGGAATATTAATTAAATACTGCGACGGAATTTCATCATATGGTCCATACTCCATAAATTCTTTAATATCCCTCATTGGTTTAAATCTTAGTTTATTAAAATCAAACGCTTTGCCACCTAATAGCGAAATGCAAAATACTCGCTCTCGTGCATGCGGCACTCCAAATTTCCTAGCATCTAGTACATCAAATGAATTTGTATAACCCAGCTTCTCCATTTCTTCCAAATAGTAATTGAATACTGGTACTACATTACGATCTAACACGCCTTTCACATTCTCCCAAATGATGACTTTAGGTCGCCATTCACCCATTTCTTTAATTATCCGCAGCGTTTCCAACATCAATTGAGATTGTGAATCTTCAGTATTACTTTTACGTGCCTTATTTGCTCTACTGTTATCTTGGCAAGGTGACCCGTGAACTAAAATATCAGGCTTTAAATTCCATCCTCTTACATCCTGCGGTTTATGCAGGTGGTCATATAGAGCGTTATATACTTTCACTCTATTAGCTTGCCATTCTACGTAATCAATCGCTTTATGATCTATTCCTAAATTAACAAATGCCTTTCTGGGTGCTCCGATTCCCCCCAAACAATTCAAGTATTTTAATCAAAGCCACCCCTCCTTTCTTTTCAAATAACGATTTTGTTTAG
>NZ_BOQD01000400.1 GCF_018332515.1 Bacillus hominis
TAAGTTGATGGGCATGTGAGGGGTATCGGATATGCACGGCACAGCGTTTGTAGGATCATTCTTGTTTGAAACAATCTTTGGATTAATGAGGGGTATTGCATGGACATTTATCAAGTATGTTTTTCGTTTGTTCATATAAGGAAAATAGGTTGTATGAAGAGGGAAAATGATATGAGAGATCCCTTTAAAGTTAAAGGGGATCCTTTTTACCTTTTATCATTTTTAAAGAAATCCTCGATCATTTTAGCGCCTTCAATGTTCAATGTCACACCTTCTACTTTATCTTTCTTCTCATCTTTAGCGATCGTAATTTGCTCTTTATTATCAAGCCACACAAGAAATTCTTCTTTTGAGTCATCTTTATGTGTAACGGTTAGTGTAGAATGCGTAGATGCCCTCTTTTTTTGATCTAATGTGATTGTTTTCGTTGTTCCGTTTTGGACTACGGAAACGATTGATTGTATCATTTCCTCGTTATCTGTTTGAGATTTGGAACTAGTATTACTTGTTGTTCTAAGTAATTCAATATTTGTAATGTCTGCAGAGTTGAATGGAATGGCATTTTTCGTATTTTCTTGCTTAGTTTTTGGAGTATTATTTGTAGTAGAAGTGCTTGTACAACCTATTAAAGTGAAAGATAGAACACT
>NZ_BOQD01000401.1 GCF_018332515.1 Bacillus hominis
AATCAGTGGGGGATGAACCCTCCCCACTGATTAAAGTTTCACTTTATCATTTGATAGACTTGAAATTGTTTACGGGACACATGAAACAGCGGTTATTTCTCCTAAAGATAAAGAACAATTCATCAATTTCGTAAAAAATAAAAATCCACACATTGAAATAAAGTAAAAGAGTGGGTACGAAGCCACTCTTTTACTTTGGATTTGTCATATAAAGTTGTACGTGAATGACACATAAATCACGAAATTTTCCTTCAGCAGTTGTGACAATTACGACTGCTCTTCCTGCACTTTTTCCAGTAATCGTTACCGTATCACCTTTTGGATATATTGTGATGACATCAGAATTCATATTTGTCCAAAGAAGCTCTTGGTTCGTCGCTTGCATTGGCAAAACGGAAGCTGATAACTCAGTACTTTGCCCAGTTTTTATTTTTAACTTATTTTTTCCAATATGAACCCCGATAACTGAAATAACAGAAGGAGCAATAGAAATTTTGGGTGGATTAGGTTGTATGCTTAAACGAGAAGTAGAAGTGTTTGTGATAGGTGAAAATTTTCTTATATGTTTTTGTTGTAAAGATGCTAACATTTTGGAGTCCCCTTTCTGTATAGGTGTTGATATAAATAATATAAAGGAAGAATGTTATAGTAAATTTAACGAAACATAAAGAAATTGTTAAATTCGAGAAGAATATTGTCGAAATGCGGTAAAAAGAAAGCTCTGCTG
>NZ_BOQD01000402.1 GCF_018332515.1 Bacillus hominis
TAAAAAGAAGAGAACATGTAATATACACATGTTCTCTTCTTTTTATTTTGACGCTTATTCATTTTCCATTTTATATAATTAAAAATTAAATATTACTTAAAGCCACTCGTTACAAGTATTAACTAGTTCCTGTAAATCCTCTATAAAACGACTCGCATGATATCCATCACAAACCGCATGATGTACTTGCAGTGAAACAGGTAGCATAACCTTACTTCCATCATTGAAATATTTCCCACAAGTAATAATTGGTAATAAAAAATCACCATCATTATTAATATTTAAATTAAATCCTGTAAAACTAGTCCAAGGTATACCAGAAATCGGAAAAACATTTGGTGGAATATTTTCTTTCGTGAAGAGACCATGAACATTAGCATACCATCTCATATCCTCTTCATAGTTTTTATAGAAAATGTGGAAATCACTAGAATAATCCGTCCATATACTTGAAAAAGATTTATCATCTTTATGAAAGATTGTATAACTAGGTATCATTTCCTCCCAATACCCTAAACCTCCTTCATCATTAAAACATGTTCGAAATTCTTTATGTTTATTTATCACTCTAGAAATTATATAAATAAAAGTCGGATAAAATTTAATTTCCTTTTGATGTATTTCCTCTAGCATCATCGTAATATCAACATTCGCTGTCATACTAAATGAACACTTTAATTTTAAATAATGTTCAAAATACTGCTCTCTATTCCAATTTTCTCTGTCAATTACATGAAACTTCATTTCATTAGCCTCCTAAAATTTCATTTTTATTTTAGAAGGCTAATTTCCTTGTTTTCACCACACTTGTTCACTCCTTATAGTTTAAATTTATACTCAAGTTTTTATTTAATTATATAACATTTGCAAAAATCCATTCACATATTTCTTGAAATCCATCCACATACTATTAATAAAGTGAAACTTTAATCAGTGGGGGGCACTTCATCCCCTACCTAACTTCTTTGTTTTCACCGAATTTTGAGGTGGAGATCTTACTGCCCGTTAATGCGGGATAAATCAAATGACGTTTGGAGGATTCAAACATGCATGATAAAAATGTAAATAAAAAAGAAAATGTTATCGAAAACACTACATCTATTCAAAATAATAATACTGCAAATCTAACTAGCGACGAACAAGCAATGAACGGCTTATACGGAATGCCCGAAACAACCATTGAAGATGCTAATCACGCTGTAACTGCTGATTTGACTTCAAAAAATTAATTAACTACATAGAAAAAAGCCAAGGAAAATATCCTTGGCTTTCTCAATTATACATCCATTTTTTGTATCTCTTCACTCTTTCTTGAAAGTCTCCCTGGCCAAAAAGCAAAGCGACCTAAAACAACTGTAATTGCCGGTACAAGTAATGGCCTAACAATAAACGTATCCAGTAATACTCCAATTGCTGTTACAATACCAAATTGTACTAAAACTTGAATTGGTAACGTACCTAACACTGCAAAAGTTCCTGCTAAAATTAAACCTGCTGATGTAATGACACTACCTGTTTGTATAACACCATTTTTTACTGCATCCAAGTGATTTTGTTTCTTTCTATTTTTCCATATTTCTGAGACCATAAAAATATTATAATCTTCACCTAATGCTACTAAAAATACGAATGCGTATAACGGTATCGCCCCTTGTATCGCTGGAGCCCCCATACCGAAATGAAGTAATAACCATCCTGCTCCTAATGCCGAGAAGAATGATAAAACGACAGTTACAATTAAATAAATCATCGCGACAATAGATCGTAAGTAAACAAGTAATAATAAAGCTATAATACTAATCATTACTGGAATAATAACTGCTTCATCACGTTCAGTAATTTGCTTTGTATCATATAATGACGCTGTTTCTCCGCCAATCCACAATTGATCTCCAGCATTACTAATCCCAGCAGTTTTTAATACCTTTTCTACACTACTTTTTAATTGAGGTATTTGATCTAATGCTTCAATTGAGTACGGATTTTCTGCTAAAGAAACTTCATACATTTTGATTTGATTATTTTCTTTTCCCTCTTTTGGCTCTTTCACCGTATTTACAAAAGAAAATTTCTCTATCTCTTGTTTAATAGGAAGATTTTTTCCTTTCGCATCAACCACAATTTTTACAGGTGCTAATTCACCAGCTGAAAAATGCTCACTAATTAACGTAAATCCTTCACGTGAAGGCATATCCTTTGGAAACGATTCTAATAGATCATAAGTGTATTGAATACGTGGTACAAATGAAGCCAATCCACCTAATACAAATACAGTTAGCATAATAATTGTCCACGGTCTTCGTACTACAATATCTCCAAGTTTTTTACTAAATAAGCCTTTTGATTTTTTGACTTTTATTACTTTCTTTTTCTTTCTTGCAAACTCCTCATTCATCGAAGTTGTTCTCGGTATAAACGGGAAGAATGCAATCCTACCGAAAATTAATAAAAATGCAGGAAGAATTGTTAAAGCTGCGATTCCCATTATAAATACAGCAACACTAAATGGTACTGCAAATCGATGAAAAGCACCATAATGAGCAAGTAATAATGTTCCTAGCCCAAGTACGACCGTTAATGCACTCATTATAATTGCCCCGCCAGATGCTTTAATCGCAAGTTGCAATGCTTTATATTTACTTTCTTCTTCTAACAGGTACTCTCTATATCTCGAAATTAAAAATAGACAATAGTCCGTTCCAGCGCCAAACAATAATACTGTCATGATTGATATCGCTTGGGCATCTACTTTAATCCATCCATGATCAGCTAAAAAACCAAGTGTAGGACTAATAATACCGTATGCAAAGCCAACAACAAGTAAAGGTAAAATTGCTAAAATTGGTGAACGGTACAGTAAAATTAATAAAACTAATACGAGTAGTACAGTAGCAACTAATAACTTCACATCTGCTTGACTAAATAAGCTAACTGCATCCGTTTGAATACCTACAGGACCAGATAATCGAACATGTAAACCAGAGTCGCTTATTTTTTGTTTAAATGGATTCACATCCACCTTACTATTCACTATTTTTCTTACATCTTCAAGATTGCCTTTTAATATATCCGTACCAGCTGATTTATTAAAGAATATCGGTGTGACAAATGATGTACCATCTTTTGATGCACTTTTTGATAATACTTGCTCTGGAATTGTATCAAATGGTGGTAACGTTGTTTGTTCTTTTAAAGGACTAGCTTTTAACTCTTTATAAACGTCCTGTATTAGTTTATAGTCTTTGGATTGTAGTCCACCATCTCTATGCCATACTACTAACAACGGATTTCCTGCATTATTAGGAAACTCTTTTTTCATAAGTGCTTCAGCTTGCTGTGACATAGCTGTTTCAGGTAAATTTTTCGGATTCGGTTCTTTCGTACTGTTTACTTGTGGTAATGTAAATGAAAGTAATAATGTAATAAGAATCCAAACCGATAAAGTTATCCATTGCGTATGCTTCCCTGCTACAATCCTCCCTAAAACATTTAAAGGATGCTTTTTCATATAAACCCACCTTCCTTTTTCCATCCAATATTAATTATATATACTGGTCAGTTAATTAATCAACAATGATTAAAAATTATGTTATAATTACCTCAACAATAAAATGTCAGGAGCGAATGTATTTGGAACAAAAACAACGTCCTCTCGGAAGGCCTCGTCAAAATAAAAATACACAATCTACAAAAGAAATGATTTTAGAAGTTGCAACAAGATTATTTCTTACTCAAAATTATCAAGTCATTTCCATGGATGAGGTCGCGAAAGAATGCGGTGTTACGAAAGCAACCGTCTACTATTATTATTCAACAAAAGCTGATTTATTTACCGCTACTATGATTCAAATGATGATACGTATAAGAGAGAATATGGATCAAATACTTTCCACGAATAAAGCTTTGGAAGAAAGATTGTTAGACTTCGCTAAAGTATACTTACACGCAACGATTGACATTGATATGAAGAACTTTATGAAAGATGCAAAACACTCTTTATCTGAAGAACAATTGAAAGAATTAAAAAATGCCGAAGATAATATGTATGAAGTATTGGAAAAATCAATTGATAATGCGATGCATATTGAAGAAATACCTAAAGGGAATCCAAAATTAGCTGCCCATGCTTTCGTAGCTTTATTATCAATCGGGAATTTTAAAGATGAGAATTCCAATCCTATTCTTGCAAATATAGATGAATTCGCACAAGAAATTGTTTCTTTTTATTGGAATGGGTTAGGTCATTCATATTAAATAGATTTCCTTTAATAAAAGAGCATGTTTGAATTTTTCTCAAACATGCTCTTTTATTATTTATTTACTAGTAATTAGATTATGCTTTAGCACTATTTAACAAAATTTTTTTATCCTCAACTTTTACAACTTTTGAAGTTGAACATTTATATTCTCCTTACTTAATCCCCCATGGTAACAAACTACAGATTCGATATCTAGATTTAAATACTTCTCTAAAGACTGTTGTGCTTCCTTTACATTTAGTGTAGTTGGGGCATGAACTCCTCCTAACTTTCCGTTCACACTATACATAGAGTCCCCAGCGACAAGAGTTTTACTTTGTTTCAAATATAAACTGATATGACCCGGAGTGTGCCCTGGAGTATGGAGAATTAGTATCCCACCGCAATACGGAAGTTCTTGCCCATCAATCACAGTAGTACTTACTTTTCCTTTTGGTGGATTCTCTACATTTCCATCTTTCAATAAAGGTAAATCCCCCTCAATATATGGCTTATCTAGCTCGTGCGCATAAACTTTAATATCGCTTACACCGTTCTCCAATAATTCAGGAAGGCTACCTATATGATCTATATCCTGATGCGTCAAAATCACGACTTTTAGCTTTTCAAATGATACCCCAATCCTCTCCATCTCTACTTGTATATCTCTAAATTGTCCCGGAAAACCAGTATCTATTAAAACTGCCATTTCATCATCCCATAAAAGAATCGGGTGAATAATATACTCTTGAAACTCAAGATGTAGCATTCCTACTCCTTTAGCAATCTCCATACAGTAATTCTCCTTTATAATGAAGTTTGAAAATATGTACGATTACACCGAGAATTTAAAACCCTGCTATCTTATAATTTGTTTTGTCATCCCAATAGAGAATGCCTGAAACCCTATAGCTTCATAGTAAGATTGCAATTTATCTACACACATTAGTTGCGGAATAACCTTGTTTTGTTCACAGTGCTGGATTAGTCGTTCTACTATTTCCTTTCCAATACCAATGGACTGATATTCTGGCAATACACATACACCACAAATAACACCTGTTATTACTCCATCGGATATAACACGCCCCATCCCAATTAATTGTTGCTCTTTAAAAACATATATTGCATACCAACTTTGTTTACACATTTGTTCCAAGTCATTAACCGTTAATTGAAGAGAATTCCATCCTAAAGATTCGTATAAGACTAATAATCCATTAAAATCTGTAGGATGTTCACTTGTGTAGCGTATACTATTTTCCATGTAATACTCCCTATTCTCTGGCTTGTTTATATTTCATAAAACTACCCTTTATAAAAAATTCTGATCGACGTGAAAATAACTAGTACAAACTTCAATAAGAAAAATAGAATTCCTTCTCAACATAAAATAAAAAGAAGTTACCTCACCTGAGTTAACTTCTTTTATATAAGACTATCATTATATTATCAACCAAAAATCATACAGCTACATACGATAAGAACAAACAAAACTAATAAA
>NZ_BOQD01000403.1 GCF_018332515.1 Bacillus hominis
AAATGGAAACGGTATAAAATAAAATTTGGATGTTAAAGCGATAAAAAGGTTATAAAGTAATACGTTTAAATGTTAGTTAAAGGTAAGAATTACCTTTTTATATTAATTACGTTGTAGAATGACTAAAAATATTTTAGCTCTTATATGAAAAGGTTATGTAAAAAATAGCTATCTAGCTCTTTTTTACATAACCTTTTGTGTTTTTAAAGGATTTTACATAAGAAAAACTCTATAATTAAGGTAGTTAATATATATTTTTTGATGGGTGTGGGGATTGTGAAGGAAATATGTATGTTATTAGTAGCTGTTATATTATGGGGGACGGCAATTGCGCCAACGAAATGGGCATTAGAATCCATTCAACCATTTACTTTGTTGTTTATTCGCCTTTTCTTCGCGGGTGGAATCTGTTTACTATTCTCATTTAAACAATTAAAAAGATCAGTTGTACATAAACAAGTCCCGTGGAAAAGAATGAGTTTACTATCTTTTACTGGTGTAGCTGGGTACTTTATGTTCACATCCTACGGCATTTCTTTAACAAGTGGATTACATGTTAGTATCATAGATGCTGCGTTACCATTAGTTACAATTCTTTTTTCGGCGTTCTTTTTGAAAGAGAAAATTCAGCTGAATTATTGGATCGGTATTATATTGGGGGCTATAGGGGTACTTCTTATTACAATTTCATCTAACAATGCTGATCAAGAGGTATCTTTAATAGGAGATATCCTTATTTTATTAAGCACCTTCTTATTTGCATTCTATACAGTATTGTTAAAACAGCCGAAACAGGAACAGCATCTATCAAACAAGGTTTTTACAACATTAACTTTAATTATTGGATCGGTTATTTTATTACCATTTGCAATGGTAGAAACTTTTTATTACGGTTTCCCAAAGATTGAAACGTGGAAGACTGGACTTAGTGTAATGTATCTTGTTATTGGAGCGACAATTCTAGCATATTGGTTTTGGAATAAAGCACTAGAGAGGGTTTCCGCATCAGTAAGTGGATTATATTTAAATGCATTACCGTTAATAAGTATTATTGCTTCAATTGTTCTATTAAATGAATCTTTAACGTGGAGAATAGTAATAGGCGGTGGCTTAGTCTTATTTGGAGTGATATGGGCGGATAAACGTAAATTAATTGATTTATTTATGTCAGGAGATTGAAATATTAAAGAGAATGAAGAGTGTTAAAGTTTATAAGTGCATGTATATAATGTGTAATCAAAAGGACGTCTTGTATGTAATGGGCTGTCCTTTTTTATTATTTTCATTGAAATAGAGAAATAGGATAACTGAAATTAATATAGAAAATACCTTTGGGAATTATTTTTATTATTAATTGAATAAAAGGTGTTGACGATTATCCTATAGAGGTGTAATATAGAACAAGTCGCCGGTAGCAACAACGCAGAAAGCG
>NZ_BOQD01000404.1 GCF_018332515.1 Bacillus hominis
TCTTCTCTGTACATAATAGTGCGGAAATTAAAGTATATGTATAGGTTTGGAACGTTAACATCGATAACAACCAAATATAAGCTAAAAATAGAAGCTACACACTTTAATAAAAGTGTGTAGCTTCTATTTTTTATTCAATATACAATCAAAAAAGATGTAATATTTAGAATAATTAAAATTAATGAATTTTGGTTTATATTAAGATTATATTTACTAAATTACAAAAATGACTACAACATATTTAGGGTAAAAGAATAAATGATTGAGAGGAAGAAATAATTTGCAAACCTTAGATCAGAAATTTCATTGGATGCCAAGAGGTGTGATTCTACAAAAGAGGGTGGGAAATGAGATTAAGTTTGAAGAAACGGTTCTCATATGCATAAAAAATACAGTTAACGATTTAATTATTCCGCATCCTATTACTGATTTTATTAGAAAAACTTATAGGAATAGAGGAGTAGGCTATCATACTCAACTCAAAGCTGCTAGGGTAATATGTAAATTCCTTAATTTCATCTACAGTAATATTGAAGATGAAGTGGTTGGATATAAAGAATTGCAAATTAAAGGAATAAAAGGAATAAAGCTAAAACATGGTGGTGATTTTATAACACATTTAACTTATGAAGGAGTCAGTTTTAATCACTCAGATTATTGTGAAAGTGTACTTACAAAATTATATATATATCTAAGAGAACATGAGTTGATAACCGAAGATTTTCAGGTGATTTACAGAAAAGATGATAAAAAAGTAGGGCATCCATTATCTCTATTTAGTAAGTCAATTTTTGATATTGAGCGACCGAATAGAAATCAAACGAATGAGAAACACAAATTAAAAGATTTTGGTCCTAATCGATATAGACTTGTTTATGAATTTATTGAGGAAGCAGAATCTAGTGATATAGCGTTAGGAGTGTGTTTTCAATTTCTAGCAGGATTACGAGTAGGCGAAGTTGTTAATTTAACAAGAGAATCTATCTATGAAAAAGGATTTAGGGGAAATGATGGAATGTGGTTAGTAATTGAAGATAATCAAGAGAATTTATTTAGACATTTATCTTCTAGATACGATGTGCAAGTTAAGAGACCTAGGGAAGTGTTTGTTTTAGAGGATGAGAAACTTTGGGAAATTTATCATATTCATATGGAGAAATTAGAGAAATTAAAAAAACAGTTTAAAAATAAAGAGAGTAATGCTCTATTTATTTCTAGGAGTACAGGGCTAGCTCTGAGTGGTACTGGATATGCTAAGCGATTTTTAAGAATTAAAGAACGTTTCTTGGAAAAGTTGAGAATAAATCGTCGTTACGAGGACTTGGAATTCTTAACGAGTCTTCCTTGGTCAACACATATAGGTAGAGGTGTTTTTACCAATTTTCTTATTGATTTAGGTCTAAGTATTGAGGAAATTGCAAATTTAAGGGGAGATAAAACACTAACTGCCACATTGGAATATATTGAGAAGAGAACTTCTTATAGTAAGGTAAAGGAACATGTTAATATTCTTTCTAGTGTATATGGTGAGGGTGTAGATGACGCTGATGTTTATGAAAACTCATCTAATAAGAGACAGGAGTATGATGGTTATATCAGTAGATGGGGAGGATTAAAGAGTGGATCAAGAATATATTGAGTTGAAACATGTGAATTACAAGCTAACAGACAACAATCTAAGGTTTCTTGTAGAGAATAATATTATTAGCATAAAATATGAGGGGAAAACAGCTTTTATTCATAGAGAAGATTTTAAAAAACATATACAGTGGGAAAGAAAATTTAGCGAAGAATATTTTACTATAAAGCAATTTTGGACGTACCTAGGGCTTAAGTGCCTCGATAATAAACAATTATTAAATTCATATTATAAAAATCTTGTTTCTCTTTCTAGAGAAGGGCATATACATTTAAGAACACTAGAATACCCATTGTTTACATTGGGTGATCAAAAGGAATATAGGGTTGTGAGGCGCTATGTGAGAAAGTGTGAAGTAATTGATATTTTGGACAAATATGTGACGATAAATGAGTTTATGAAGATTGCAGATATAGGATATGCTCAAGCGATGTTTGTAATCGATAGTTTTAATATAAGAAAGATACAATTTATAAGGAAAAAGGAGTTCACATTCTATAAAAAAAAGGATATTAGAAAATTTTTGATGT